>PHBI01000023.1:0-48407 GCA_002841945.1 Deltaproteobacteria bacterium HGW-Deltaproteobacteria-14 | reverse complement strand
GTGGGGGTAGGCGCGACTGCGTCGCCCCAACCCCCCCCAGCTGCGGACTCCGGTCCTCGACCTGCCGTCGCTTGGCTCAGGCGTTCTCGTCGTCCTGCAGCTCGACCGGGCACGGCTCGAGGCCCCAGATCTCGCGGGAGTACTCGTCGATCGTCCGGTCGCTCGAGAAGTAGCCCATGTTGGCGATGTTGTGCGCCACCCGCCGCTGCCACCCGTGGGGGTCGCGCCAGGCCTCGTCGACCTCGTCCTGGGCCTTGCAGTAGGCGTCGAAGTCGGCGCAGACCAGGTAGGGGTCGGCGTTCTCGAGGTTGCCGAGCACCGGCGAGAAGCGGTGGTGGTCGTCGGGGCTGAAGAACCCCGAGCGCACGAGGTCGAAGGCCCGCTTGAGCCGCGGCGTGCGCCGGATGGCGTCGTGGGGGGTGTAGCCCCGGGCGCGCACCGCGGTGACCTCCTCGGCCCGGAGGCCGAAGAGGAAGAAGTTCTCGGCGCCGACGTGGGCGCGGATCTCGATGTTCGCGCCGTCGTAGGTCCCGAGGGTCAGCGCGCCGTTCATCGCGAACTTCATGTTGCCGGTGCCCGAGGCCTCCTTGCCGGCGAGCGAGATCTGCTCGGAGATGTCGGCCGCGGGGATGATGCGCTCGGCGAGCGACACGTTGTAGTTCGGGATGAACACGACCTTGAGGCGGTCGCCGACCACCGGGTCGTGGTTGACCACCTCGGCCACGGCGTTGATGAGCTTGATGTGGAGCTTCGCCATGGCGTAGCCGGGCGCCGCCTTGCCCCCGAAGATGAAGACGCGGGGCACGTGATCGCCGTCCGGGTCGGCCTTGATCGCCTGAAAGCGCGAGATGACGTAGAGGCAGTTCATCAGCTGCCGCTTGTACTGGTGGATGCGCTTGACCTGGACGTCGAAGAGGCTCTCCGCGGGCACGCGCACGTTGCAGGTGCGAGCGATGATCTCGACCAGCTTCTGCTTGTTCGCGAGCTTGATCGCGGCGAGCTCGGCGTGCATTGCGGGGTCGTCGGCGTGGGCCTCGAGGGCGATCACCTTGCTGAAGTCGTTGACCCACCCCGGGCCGGCGACGCGGGTGATGAGCTTGGCGAGCGGGGGGTTGCACAGCATCAGCCAGCGCCGCGGGGTCACGCCGTTGGTCTTGTTGTTGAAGCGCTCGGGCCACAGCTCGGCGAAGTCGGGCAGCAGCTCGGTCCGCACCAGATCCGAGTGGAGCGCGGCGACGCCGTTGACGCTGTGGGAGCCGACGACGGCGAGGTGGGCCATGCGCACCTGCTTGAGCGGCCCCTCCTCGATGAGGGACATGCGGTTGATGCGGTCGTCGTCGCCGGGCCAGCGGCGCGCGACCTGAGACAGAAAGCGCGCGTTGATCTCGAAGATGATGGCGAGGTGGCGGGGCAACAGGCGCCCGAACATCTCGACCGGCCAGCGCTCGAGCGCCTCGACGAGCAGCGTGTGGTTGGTGTAGCCGACGGTGCGGTGGGTGAGGTCCCAGGCCTCCTCCCAGCTGAGCTGCTCGTCGTCGATGAAGACGCGCATCAGCTCGGCGATGGTGACGGAGGGGTGGGTGTCGTTGAGCTGGATGGCGACCTTGTCGGGGAAGGCCGCGAAGGTCCGGTGGTACTTCTTGTAGCGGCGCACGATGTCGTGGATCGAGCAGCACACGAAGAAGTACTGCTGGCGCAGGCGCAGCTCCTTGCCCTGGGGGGTCTCGTCCTTCGGGTAGAGCACCTTGGAGATGCTCTCCGACATCGCCTTCTCCTCGACCGCGCGACGGTAGTCGCCGTCGTTGAAGACCTCGAGGTCGAACTCGCGGCTCGCGCGCGCCGACCACAGGCGCAGCGTGTTGACGGTGTTGTTGTCGTAGCCGGGGCACGGGATGTCGTAGGGGACGCCGAGGACCTTGCGGGTGTCGACCCAGCGCGCCCGGTAGCGCCCCTCGGCGTCGTTGCCCTCGACGACCCGCCCGCCGAAGTTGACCTCGACGGTGTACTCGTGGCGCGGGAGCTCCCACGGGCAGCCGTAGCGCAGCCAGGCGTCGCCCTGCTCGACCTGCCAGCCGTCGTGGATGACCTGATGGAAGATGCCGAACTCGTAGCGGATGCCGTAGCCGTAGCCCGGCAGCTCGTGGCACGCCATCGAGTCGAGGAAGCACGCCGCGAGGCGGCCGAGGCCGCCGTTGCCGAGGCCCGGGTCGACCTCGCTGCCGATGACCGCGTCGAGGTCGATCGCGTACTTGGCGAGCAGCGCGCGCGCGATCCCGTCGATGCCGAGGTAGACGAGGTTGCGCTCGAGCAGGCGCCCCATCAGGAACTCGGCCGACAGGTAGTAGAGCCGCTTGGTGTCTTTCTGGGTGTACGAGCGCTTCGTCGCGAGCCAGCGGTGCGTCAGGCGATCGCGCACGGCGTGGGCCATGGCGTTGAAGATGTCGAGCGGCGTCGCCGAGCGCTGGGTCTTCGAGCAGGTGTAGTAGAGGTGGTCGAGGACGGCGCGCTCGAGGGCCTCGGGGGACATCCCGGTGCGGTCGTCCTCGACGCGGATGACCGCGTTGGCGGCGGGCACGCTCGGGTCGGCCGCGGCGGCGGGGCTGGCGGGGACCTTGGTGTTCTTCGGCATCGTCGGCTCCTGGCGGGCGCGCGTAGCGGTGGTCGGCGTTCCGTCCGACTCGTAGGGTCGGCCTCGCGCGGTTCGCCGTCAACCCGCAGCGTAACGCAAAAGTGAGTGACGCTCACCGGCGGCGGCGGTGACCCTCGCGGACGCTGTCAGGGACGCGATCCTCGGGGACCACGACCCGTCGAGCGGCCGTCTCCGCGCGCGCGTCGGCGGCGAGGATGCGGAGGTGGTGGTGGCCGTCGTGCCCTCCGGCGAGGCGGATGATCCGAGTCCAGAGCGCGGTCTTGAGGGCGCGGCGTGGGAGGTGCGCCGCGAGGTGTCGCTTGACGCTCGGATCGACCAGGATCATCTCGACGGGGCTGCCGAGCTCGTCGGCGACGGTCACGAGGAGCTCGAACCAGCGCCAGGTGGCGGGGACGTCCATCGCGTCGAGGTCGACGGCGAAGTGGCGGGTGTTGTCGGTGGTGACGTAGCTCAGGTCGACGTCGCGGCCGTTGTGGTGGGAGATGTGGCCCGCCTCGTAGAGCTGCTGCCAGCGCTCCCAGCGCCCGGGCGCGCCCGGGTAGGTGACGCGGCGCCAGCGGGTCTCGCCGCGGTAGCTCGCGGGCTTGCGCGGGTGCCAGGTCGACAGGCGCAGCTCGATCGCGTCGTCGAGGTCGAGGCGGCGGTTGGTGCGCCCGGTGGTGACGGCGACGAGCTGGCGCTTTGCCCCGGGGTCGATCCAGTGGGTGACCCAGCGGGGGGCTGGCATCCCGTCGGGGCCGACGGTGGCGGTCTCCTCCTCGGCGGCCAGATGGGCGCGGGTCGCCAGGCGGCGCGCGTCCTTGGCCATCGCCGCGAGTTCGTCGTCGCTAGCGGCGCCGAGCCAGCGCCGGCGGCGGGTGGCGACCCGCAGCACCAGCTCGCCGTCGTCCCCGCGATCCTGGCCGAGGATGACGCGCTCGACCTCGACGCGCTCCGCCCCGGTGGCGAAGCGGTCGGCTTCGCCCGCGAAGTGGCGTGCGCTGGTGATCTCGGTGACGGTGGGGTGGCCGAGGACGACCCGGGCGAGGTTGACGAGCCGAGCGGCCTCGGCGCCGCTGATGAGGTGGACGAGGGTGCCGTGGTCGACCTGGCCGCAGCCGGGCTGGGAGGCGTCGCCGATGGCGATGGTCTTGCCGGGGTGCTCGCGCTGCAAGCGCCGCATCGCCTCGAGCAGGACTCGGGCGAGGCTGGGGCGGGCCCAGGAGCGGCCGCGGACGTCGTCGCGGAAGCCGAACGGCGCCTCGTGCTCGTGGACGGCGGCGCGCAGGTCGACGAGCCCGTCGCAGGCGGTGTGGTCGAGCCCCTTGTCGCTCAGCGCGCGCAGCTGGGCGGTGGGGTTGGCGATGTGTTTGACGGCGTCCCACGCGTCGGCGACGGCGTCGGGGGAGCGGTGGATGAGGCGCGGGACGCCGCGCAGGACGCCGCTCAGGCCGTCGGGGTCGACGCGACCGAGGGGCGCCGCGGGGGTGGACTTGGCGGGGGCGGGGTTGGCGGCGCTCGCGACGCTGGGGACGGGGGCGCTCGCGGCCAGGGCGGCCGCGACGGCGAGGGGGCGCAGCGCGGCCCAGGTCATCGTCTACTCATCGAAGCGGGGCATCAGCGCGACGAGGTTGCAGGGCTTGGACCGGGCGTCGAGCTGGTGGGCGAGGATCTGGTCCCAGCCGAGGGCGCAGGCGCTCGGGGAGCCGGGCAGGGCGAAGAGCAGGGTGGTGCCGGCGAGGCCGCCCGAGGCGCGCGACTGGATGGTCGAGGCGCCGATGTCGGCGTAGCTGAGGTGGCGGAAGAGCTCGCCGAAGCCGACGATGGGCTTGGTGTAGTGGCGTTCGAAGACGTCGACGGTGACGTCGCGCCCGGTGATGCCGGTGCCGCCGGTGGCGAGGACGACCTCGCAGGTGGGATCGGCGCGCAGCGCCATCACGGCGCTGTCGAGGACGGTCATGTCGTCGGGCAGGATGCGCCGCGAGTGAAGGGTGTGGCCGGCGCTGGTGAGGCGCTCGATGAGCAGCGCCCCGGAGCGGTCCGTCGCCTCGGTGCGGGTGTCCGAGACGGTCAGGACGGCGATGCGGACGGGGCGGGGAGTCGGTTCGGTCAAGCGGGCCTCCGTAGGGGGCGGCCAGCATATCGCCGTCCCCCGGGAGCGGCAAAAACAAGCGACGCGATGGGGAGATTCCGATCGAATGCGCTCGCTTCCCCCAACGCGCCTGCGGCGCGCCCCCGCTAGCGCGGGGGATGTGTGTCGGCTTCGCCGACGTCTGCGCCCATGCTTCCGCACTCGCCCACGCTTCCGCACTCGGCCACGCCGGTTCGGCCCGGTTCGGCCGCGCAGGGCTCGGACACGCGGCCTCAGTCGCCTCCGACGACCTCGGTTGCCGCGGCGGCGGTGGCCGCTCGGGCGAGCCACCGGTCCAGGGTCGCCGCGTCCGTACATGAGCGGATCCGGGCGGCGTCCTCCGCGGTCGGCGCGAGCCCCCGCGCGATGAGTACGGCGAGTATGGCTTCTGCCTTACCTTCTGCCTTACCTTCCGCCTTACCTTCCGCCTTACCTTCCGCCCGTCCTCGTTCGAGGCCTGCGTGCTCGCGCTCGTCGAGAGCCTCGAGCAGCACGGGGTTGCCCTTCGCGAGCAGCGCGCGCGCGACGCCGTCATCCGCCTTGGCCGCGGCGACGAGGTCGTAGATCGACAGCGGGAGCGCGAGCGCCGGGTCCTCGATCACGGCGTCCGGGTGCAGCATCCGCCAGGCAGACGTCTCGCGGGACCACTCCAGCGCCCGCTGGCGCTCGACGTCCAGCGCGAACACCCGCCGCACGCCACGTGCGACGAGCTCGGCCGCTTTCCGGCCAGCGTCGGCCAAGGTCTGCGTGCTCACGACCTCGAACGCGAGCTGTTCGATCTGGCGGCCACCGGTCTCGGGGTCGGGCGCCGAGGGGTACACGCTCCCGTCCGGGGCCATGTCGCCCTTCTCGGAGGTGCGCGTGAGCATGTCGGTCGCTGCGTCGAAGCCTCCTCCGACGTAGGCCTCGAGCAGGGCCGAGAGCTTCGAGTGGCGGCTCCCGTGCGGTTGGTCGGCGGGGCTCACGTAGACGACCTCCCCGCCGATGACCTCGTAGCGCGTCTCGGGCATGATCAGCCGCTCGTCCACGCGGAAGCGCGGCGGGCTGTCCTTGGGCTCTTGGGACGTACTCATGACGTCCCGATTGTGCCGCCGCGCAGGAGCGGGGGCAAGGGTGGTGACCTATTCGCCGGGCTGCGGGCTATGGGCCGGACCCGATCTCCGACGGACCCGGGGTGAGCCACGTCGCGAAGAAGTGCGCCCAATCCTGCCGCGCCTGCGCGACGCAGCGGTAGACGAAGTGGTCGTCGCTGCAGCCGCTCTCGCCGTGGTACTGCTTGAAGCCCGCGGTCCAGGCGCCGTCGGCGTGGACGACGTTGCCGCTGACGGCGCTCGCCGCCGGCTCGAAGCCGCCGTACACCGCCCCGAGCAGCGCCTGTCCGAGCACCGGGCTCAGCACCGGCGCGACCTGGGTGAGCCGCGCGCCGGTCGTGATGGCCTCGTTCGTCGGCGGCGTGGCGTAGTGGTCGGTCGTCCCCTCGGTGATGAAGACGTGGCGCCCGCCGGCGACCGGCTCGGCGACCATCAGCGCGGCGTAGTTGAGCGGGTCGGCGGCCTCGAAGAAGGTCGACAGCACGGCGATGAAGGGGTGGAGCGGGTCGAGGGCGGACGGATCGCACACGACCCAGGCGAACAGGTCCTTGACGGCGAACGGGTCGGCCGGGAGCTCCTTGGTCAGGAGCGTGCTCGCGAGGTGGCCGCCGGGGGCCGAGAGGAACGTCGCCGAGAGGTGCGGGCTGAGGGCCGTCAGCGGCCCGGTCAGCCCGCCCTGCGAGTGGCCGAAGAACGCGATGTGCTCGGGATCGAAGGCGACCGCGACGGCGCCGCCGCCGTCGGGCAGGGGGACGGCGATCACCGCCTCCGACAGCGCGTGGGCGAGCCACAAAAAATCGACCGCGGACTGCAGCACGTTGCCGCGGCCGGCCGCGGCCGACAGCGGGTTGAAGAAGAAGGCGCCGCCCACCACGACGTCGGTCAGCGGAGAGACGGCGTCGGTGTCGAGCAGCTCGCCGAGGGTCTCGAGGTCGGCGATCAAGGCGGGATCGAGGTTGTCGACGTGGGCGCGGCCCTCGTGCATCACGCCGGGGATGGCGAAGGTCGCGATCCCGAGGGCGGCGAGGTCGCTGGCCTCGCGGTCGGCGCCGAGGGGGGAGCGCTCGCTGCCGCCGGTGCCGTGGCCGTAGAGGACCAGCGGCAGGGCGCTCGCGTCGCCGCCGGGGTCGAGGGCGGCGAGCGGCAACGCGAGCTCGAAGGGGACGCGCTCGGTGCGCGGGACGTCGGGGTCGGCGCCGTCGGGGGCCACGGGGGCGGGGCCGTCGAGCAAGGCGCCGGCGGTGTCCTCGGGGTCGAAGGCGACGTCGAAGCCGCCCGGCAGCAGGAGGTCGCCGAGGTGGTCGAGGTCGATGGGGAAGTTCGGGTGGATCGGGGGCAGGTAGGGTGGGGTGCCGCGCTGCCAGTCGAGGGTGTTGACGGTGCCGGAGACGCGCCAATAGCCGCGGTCGGCGTCGCGGGTGACGGCGGTGATCTCGACGGCGGCCAGGGGCGTCGGGTCGGCGATGGCCTCGATGGCGGCGGCGGTCGCGGTGAGCGGGGCGAGCGGGTCGCCGGTGGTGAAGACGGTGATGGCGGCGAGGTCCGCGGCGGGGACGCCGGAGGCGGCGAGCTCGCCGAGGGCGGCGGCGTAGAGCGCGGCCTGGGGCGAGGCGCCGGGGTCGGAGCCGAGCAAGGCGTCGAGGGCGCTCGGGGTCTCGAGGGGGGCGCCGCCGGCGTCGTTGTGCGAGCGCAGCACGATAGCGGCGTAGCGGGTGCCCGGGGCGAGCGGGAAGCCGGGGGCCGGGGCCAGGGCGAGCGTGTGCGGGGGCAGATAGAGGGAGCCGTCGCTGATCCGCGTGACGAGCGGGGTGCGCTCGCCGCGGCGGGGGCTCGCGGGGTCGACGTCGACGAGCTGGACGGTGGCGCCGGCGGTCAGCGTGTCGGCCGGGGAGGGGAGGGCGGTCGCCAACGGCCCGTCGAAGTGGAAGTAGATCGGCGTGTTGGTGCCGTAGCCGCGGCTGTCGCGGTCGGTCGCGGCGACGACGTAGGCGCGGTAGTCGGGCAGCGCGACCGCCTGCAGCAGCACTGTTACGACCGGGCTCGAGGCGCCGACGGTGCAGCCGGTCGCGGCCGCGGGGTTCGGGAACCCCGTCAGGTTCAGGGTGCCGTCGGCGTCCAAGCGCTGGCTCTCCGGCCACGGGTAGTCGAAGAAGCGCCGGTCGTCGGGGGTCGCCGCCAGCGCCGCGTCGAGGTCCCACACGAGCCGGACGCCGGTCACCGCGACGACGTCTGCCCCTGCGTCCGCGTCCGCGTCTGCGTCCGCCCCCGCGTCCGCAGCCGTGTCCGCCCCCGCGTCCGCCCCCGCAGCCGTGTCCGCGTCCGCCCCCGATGCCGTGTCTCCTACGCTCGTGTCGACGTCCTCGCCGACCACGCTCGTGTCGACGTCCTCCCCGACGCTCGCGTCCGCGTCCGCGTCCGCGTCTCCATGGGCCGCGCCGTCGCCCGCGGCGCTGTCACAGGCGACCAGGAGCGCGGCGACGAAGAGCAGACAGTGGAGCGGACGCATCGGGCCTCCGGGGCGGGCGAGGAGCGCGACGCAGCATACCCGGACCGAGGCTGTCGCGGCCACGCCGGCGGCACGAATACGCGGCCGCAGTATCACCGCGCGCCGGTTGCGATGGCACACGAGGCCCCGGTCGTCCGCCCCTCCGAGGCAGCGGAGGCGTACCTGTATCTTGCGCTTTCTGATGATGTTATTGTGCAATTGCACCATACGGCGCCCTGTCCGCGCCGCAGGTCGACACGAGCGTTCCGAGGCTGGGCGGAGGTGGATATGGGCCGGGCGATGATCACGATGTGTTTGGGGGCGGTGGTGCTCTGGCTCGCCGGCTGCGGAGCGGAGCCGGCGGCGCGCGGCGGGATCGGCGGCGCGGGCCTCGCGGTGAACGTGGCCGCGCTCGACCTGCAGGGCGTGGGCGACGTCGTCTGGGACATCGAGGTGCTCAACGGCGCGGCGCCGCCCGAGGTCGTGTGGCAGCGGCGCGTCGCGTCGTCGGGGTACGGCGACGGGGCCGGCTCGGCGAGCTACGTCGGCTCCTGCGACGCGGCGCCGTCGGCCAGCGAGAACACCGTGCGCGTCTGGGTCGTCGGCGTCTACGCGGGCGCCGTCGGTGACGCCGGGGACTTCGCCTCCGGGGCGGCGACCGGGGCCGGCGCGGTGTCGGGCGCGGCGCTCGCCTTCCAGAACCCCACCACCCCGGCGCAGCCGCTCACCCGGCGGGTGACGTGCCGGCAGGACGCGGACGTCGCGGTGCGCTTCGACGTGGCGCTGATGCGCCCGGCGGAGCAGGGGTTCTTCGACGTCGCCGTGAACTTCGACGACATCTTCTGCTCGGCGAAGTTCGACTGCGCGGCCTCGCCGCTGCTGTTCGACGCCACCGGGACCCGCGGCGACACCGTCGTGCTCGGCCTCGCCTGCACCGCCGGCCCGGGCGACGGCGAGCAGAGCGTCCTCTACCTCGACGACCTGACCCTCGACTGCACGGCGCCGAGCCCGGAGACCTTCGTCGCGGATCTGCGCATCGACCCCTCGGGTGCGGCCGGCAACCAGTGCCCCGTCGGCGCCCTGGCGACGTGCGGCGCCGTCGTCCCGCCGAGCGGCGTCGCCGCCGACGACTACCTGTACCAGGTGGGCGTGTATCGCGGCGCCGAGCAGCTCACGAGCGGGGGCGTGGCGGCTCGGAAGGTCTACTGGAACGTCGCCCTCGGGGTGAAGCGCCCGGCCATCGCGGGGTGCCGCCTGCGGACCCGCGCGACCGCCGCGCGCGCCGCTGGTAGCGCGGTCATCACCCTCGGCGAGGTGGCCGCGGGCGCCGTCTACCCCTACGTGCAGTGGGACGTGGACCTGGCGAGCTGCGGGTCGGAGGAGCTGACCTTCGGCGACCCGGCGGCGATGGTCCGCGCCGCGTACACCGGCACCGGCGACGCCGGGGTCGCGTTCGCCTACGGCTTCGGCCCGAGCATGCCCGCGCGGGCGCTCTGCGACGCGCCCTGCCAGAACGGCGGCCGCTGCGTCGAGCGAGCGTGCGTCTGTGCCTCCGGCTACAGCGGCGACGCGTGCGAGACGAACGTCGACGACTGCGCGGGCGACCCGTGCGCGCCCGGGACGTGCACCGACGGCGTCGGGACCTACAGCTGCGCGTGCCCGGCGGGGACCTACGACGACGTCACGGCCTGCGCCGACTGCACGCCGATCGCGCACTGCGTCAGCGGCCTCACCTGTACGGACGCCGAGGACTCGGCGTGCGCGAGCTGCGACGTCGGTTACGTGGCGCCGTCCTGCGCGCTGCCGCCGAGCCTCAGCGTGACCCCGGCGGCGGCGACGACGATGGACGTCGTGGGGCCCGCCGCGCCGTCCTATGGCGCGGTCACGCGCTTGGTGGTGCGCAACGACGGAGGGACGGCCACCGAGGTGCTGGCGGCGTCGGTGCTGAGCAACACGGCGAACTTCGAGTTCTTCACGGACGCGACCGCCGTGGGCGACGGCTGCGAGGGTGTCGTGCTGCAGCCTCTGGACACCTGCGCCGTCGACGTGCGGTCGGTCGCGTCGAGCGACGGCGCGTTCAGCGGGCAGCTCACCGTGGGCGACGGCGCGGTCGACGTCGTCGCCGACCTCTCGGGGGTCGGGTCGGGCTGGAGCTGCGCGCTGCCGTGGGGCGGGAGCGTCCCCATCGGCCAGAGCGTCACCGCCTACCAGCCGGGTACGGCCGCGTGCCTCGCCACCTGCCCCAGCGAGACCCGCGTCTGCTCGGCCGGGGGGCTCTCCGGGAGCTACACGGCGGCGTCGTGCACGAACGACGCGAGCCTGGTCAAGTCGGTCAACGCGTCCAACGTGATCACGTGTCAGAACAACACGACCCTGGTGGCGACCGCGGTCACCAACCTCGGGCCGGGCGGCGCCCACTGCGGATCAGGGACCTTCGACTGGCGGTGCCTCGGCTACGGCTATTGGCAGGTCTGCTACTACGGCTCCATCTGTGACGTGACGTTCACCTACGGCGGCGAGTCGTTCAGCACGCTCTCGCAGTGCAGGACGGCGAACGGGCTCGGGCAGGGCGCGACGTTCTGCACCTGGTAGGCGGGCGTCGGGTCAGCTCCGCACCGCGCTGCGCGCGACCTCCGGTCGCGACGCCGTGGCGTCGTATCGGTCGGGTCCATGCGGCCTCCGAGGCTCCGTCCGGCCGACTTCGTCGTCCTACGGGATCAGCTACGGCCTCCGGGGCTCGACCTGTCGTCGCTTCTCGTTAGGCGTTCGCGACCCGGACGACCAGCTTGCCGAAGTTCTTGCCCTCGAGCTGGCCGATGAAGGCCGCGGGGGCGTTCTCCAGCCCGTCGACGACGTCCTCGCGGTGGGTGACGTCGCCGGCGGCGACCCAGGCGCTCATGGCCCGGAAGAACTCGGGAAAGCGCGGGCCGTAGTCGTCGAAGATGATGAAGCCGCGCATGGTGAGGCGCTGCTTGAGGATGGTCGCCATCAAGAGCGAGCTGCGGTCGGGCCCCGGCGGCAGCGAGGTCGCGTTGTACATCGAGACGAGGCCGCAGACGGGGACGCGGGCGCGGGTGTTGAGCAGCGGCAGCACGGCCTCGAAGACGGCGCCGCCCACGTTCTCGAAGTAGACGTCGACGCCGCCCGGGCAGGCCGCGGCGAGCCGCGCGCGCAGCTCCGGCGCGCGGTGGTCGAGGCAGGCGTCGAAGCCGAGGGTGTCGACGGCGAAGCGGCACTTCTCCTCGCCGCCGGCGATCCCGACGACGCGGCAGCCCTTGAGCTTCGCGATCTGCCCGACGGCCGAGCCCACCGGGCCGGTGGCGGCGGCGACGACGACGGTCTCGCCGGGCTGGGGCGCGCCGATGTCCAAGAGCCCCATGTAGGCGGTGAAGCCGGGCATCCCGAGGACGCCGAGGGCGAGCGAGGGCCGCTCCATCTTCGGGTCGAGCCGCATCAGGCCGGCGCCGTCGGACAGCGCGAAGTCCTGCCAGCCGGCGTAGGCGACGACGAGGTCGCCGACGGCGTAGCCGGGGTTGTTGGAGGCCGCGACGCGGCTGACGGTGCCGCCGACCATCGGGGCGCCGAGCGCGACCGGGGCGGCGTAGGACGGCGCGTCGCTCATGCGGCCGCGCATGTACGGGTCGAGCGAGAGGTAGAGGGTGCGGAGCAGGACCTGACCGTCTGCGGGGGTGGGGACCGGGGTCTCCTCGAGGCGGAAGTTCGCGGCGGTGGGGGCGCCGGTCGGGCGCGAGGCCAGCACGATGCGGCGGTTCGTGGTCGGGGGCTGGGGCATCGGGTGTCCTGGTCCGTGGGGGGGGCGAGCGTCGTGGCGCGTCCTTGATGCCGGGGAGTCTCGCAGAGCGCCGTCGTGGCGTCGACCGGCGGGGCCCTTGCGGCTCGTGCTAGGGTCCTCAGGTGGACACGGACAGGAGAGAGGGCGCGATGGCGAGCGAGGGCGCAGGCGCGCGGGTGATGATCATCGGAGGCGGCGGGCGGAGCCACGCCCTCGGCGAGGCGCTGCGCCAGAGCCCGTCGGTGGCGCAGGTGGTGTTCGCGCCGGGGACCAGCGGGCTCGAGTGGCTCGGCTACGAGACGGCGCCGGTGGCGAGCCAGGATCTGCCGGGGCTGGTCGAGCACGCGCTGATGGAGGAGTTCGACCTGAGCGTCGTCGGGCCGAACACGCCGCTCGTCGACGGCATCGTGGACCGCTTCGAGGCGGCGGGGCTGCCGATCTTCGGGCCGACCCGGGCGGCGGCGCGGATCGAGGGGTCCAAGGCGCACGCGCGGCTCCTGATGGGGCGGCTCGGGGTGCCGACGCCGCGGTTCGCGGTGTGCGACACGGTGGACCGGGCGCACCACCTGGCGATGACCCGGTCGTGGGCGCGGGTCTTCAAGGCTGACGGCATCGCGTACGACAAGGGCGTGCGGGTGACGATGCGGGCGGACGAGGCCGAGCAGGCGCTGCACGACGTCATGTACGACAACGTGTATGGGCTCGAGTCGGACCGCGTCGTGGTGGAGGAGCGCATCGACGGGGTCGAGGTGACGGTGTTCACGCTGTGCGACGGGCGCCACCTCGAGGTGCTCGGGCACGTGCTGAACTACCCGCGGCTGCGCGACGGGGACGCGGGGCCGCCGTCGCGGGGGATGGGGCAGGTCTCGCCGGCGCCGATGGTGGACGACGCGATGGTGGCGGACATCGTGGCGCGGGCGCTGCAGCCGGTGGTGGACGACCTGGCCGCGGACGGGATCCCGCTGCGCGGGGCGCTGTTCGTCGACCTGATGCTGTCGCACGGGGCGCCCTACGTCATCGACTACAACGTGCGCTTCGGGGACCCGGCGACGCAGACGATGCTGAGCGCGTACACCGGCGACTTCTACGCGGTGTTGCAGGCGTGCCGCACCGGTGTGGGTCTGCGGGAGGCGGTGGCAGCGCTCACGCGGGACACGCGGCCGCGGGTGTCGGTGGTCGCGGTGTGTGAGGGGTATCCGCAGAAGATGGTGCGCGGGGCGCGCGTCGAGCTCGACGCGGCGCTGTTTCGCGACGATCCCGACCTGTGGCTGTTCCTCGACGGGGTGCGCTTCGTCGCGGGGGAGGGGCTGTACACGACCGGGGGGCGGACGGTCAGCGTGGTGGCGGCGGCGGGCACGGTGGCCGAGGCTGCGGCCAGAGCGTACGCGGCCCTCGACGCGGGGGTGCGCTTCGCTGGGATGCACGTGCGGCGGGACATCGGGCGCGGCTTTTCTTGAAACTCTTGCGGCGTTGGTACGTAGGTGGGGAGCGTGTCGCATCGTCGCGGCGCTGACGGGTGGAGAGGAGGCAGGGGGATGCTGGGTTTTCGTGGGGTGATGGTCGGGTTCGCGGCGGTCCTGCTGGTGGCGGTGGCGGTGCCCGCGCGGGCGGATGATTGCATGGGCAGGTCGGTGACGCGGGTGTTCGCGAAGGGGTCGGCCTATCGGGTCGAGGTGCGGTTTGGGGAGAAGGGCTGGGAGCAGCGCTTCTCGCCGGGCGAGGGCGCCGACACGGTGTGGTGGCCGCTGGGCGGCGATGTCCCGGAGCACGCGCACCTGATCGTCGCGATCCCGCCGAGCTCGCGGCGTTTCGCGGTGATCCGGGCGGGGGCGGAGCGCGACCTGACGCGGCGGGTGCTGGTGTACGAGGCGGTCGTCAGCCCGACGAAGCGGGGGGCGCCGGGTCCGGAGGTGGTGCTCATCAAGGCGTTCGACCTGGCGGACCTCATGACGGCCAAGGAGCTGGCGCAGGTGAGCACGTCCATCTCGCACCTGCGGTGGCTCGCCATCGGCAAGGACGGCGCGTACGCCGCGCGGGTCGGCGGCACCGACCGCGTCGAGTTCGACGTCATCGGCGGCCGGACGGTCACGCTCGAGCTCGACCACCTGGGGCCGCGGACGGGGCCGGTGAAGCGGCCGGTGAAGCGGCCTTGAGGCGCGCGCGGTTCGGGCGCTGCGGGCCGTCGGGCGCCGCCGAGCGGTCCCCTGCGGGGCGGGTGTTTGGCGATGCTTGACAGCGGTCAAGCCGCGGTGCAAGGTCCGCCCCACGCTGCGCGCGGTTAGCTCAGCTGGATAGAGCGTCGGCCTCCGGAGCCGAAGGCCACAGGTTCGAATCCTGTACCGCGCACCACCTCGAAGCCGCCTCCGACAACGGTCCCCAAGACCCCGTCGCAGGCGGCTTCTCCCGTTTTGGGGCCCGCGCGCCGGCTCGGACCGGCGCCGGTTGCGCGCCGGACCGTCCGCGCTACTGTGTGTCGGCTCTCCCCGACACCACCAGGCTCCCATGCGCAAACTCACCCTCCAGCAGCTCGAGCGCCACCTCTTCGGGGCCGCCGATGTCCTCCGGGGCAAGATGGATGCCTCCGAGTTCAAGGAGTACATCTTCGGGATGCTCTTTCTGAAGCGGTGCTCCGACGTGTTCGAGGCCCGCCGGGACGAGATCGTCGCCGAGCAGCTCGCCAAGGGCCGGACGCCGGAACAGGCCGCACAGCGGGCCGACGCCAAGGGCTACTACGAGGACACCTTCTTCGTGCCCGACAAGGCCCGCTGGGGCCACCTGCGCGACGACCTGCACAGCAACGTGGGCGATGGGCTCAACAAGGCCCTGGCGGCCCTCGAAGAGGAGAACACGGGCCTCGAGGGGGTGCTCCACCACATCGACTTCACTCGCACGGTCGGCAAGTCCAAGCTGCCCGACAAGAAGCTGCGCGAGCTGATCCAGCACTTCTCCAAGTACCGGCTGCTCAACGACGACTTCGAGTTCCCGGATCTGCTCGGCGCCGCCTACGAGTACCTGATAGGCGAGTTCGCCGACTCGGCCGGCAAGAAGGGCGGCGAGTTCTACACCCCCCGCGCCGTCGTCCGCATGATGGTGCGCCTCGCCGACCCCCAGGAGGGGATGCGGGTCTACGACCCCTGCTCGGGGTCGGGCGGCATGTTGATCCTGAGCGCCGAGCACGTCCGCGAGCACGGCGGCAACCCGCGCAACCTCGGGCTGTACGGCCAGGAGGACAACGGCGGGGTCTGGTCCATCAGCAAGATGAACATGATCCTGCACGGCATCCCCGACGCCGACCTGCGCAATGGCGACACCCTCGGCGACCCGCTGCACGTCTCGGGCGGCGAGCTGATGCGCTTCGATCGGGTGCTCACCAACCCGCCGTTTTCGCAGAACTACTCGGAGGACGGCCTGCCCTTCAAGGAGCGGTTCGCTTATGGCTTCTGCCCCGAGGGGGGCAAGAAGGCCGACCTGATGTTCGTGCAGCACATGGTGAGCGTCCTGCGCCAGGGCGGCCCAAGCGGCGCAATGGTCTGCACGGTCATGCCCCACGGCGTGCTGTTCCGCGGTGGGGCCGAGCGCGACATCCGCCGGGGCTTCATCGAGGACGACCTGCTCGACGTCGTCATCGGCCTGGCCCCCAACCTCTTCTACGGCACCGGCATCCCCGCCTGCGTGCTGGTGCTGCGCGCCAAGGGCAGCAAGCCCGCCGAGCGCCAGGGCAAGGTCCTGTTCATCAACGCCGACGCCGAGCTGCGCGCGGGCCGGGCGCAGAACTACCTGGAGCCCGAGCACATCGAGAAGATCGTCAACGCCTATCAGCGCTACGCGGACATCCCCGGCTTCGCCGCCGTGGTGTCGCACGCCGACCTGGCCGCCAACGACTACAACCTCAACATCCGCCGCTACGCCGACAACGCCCCGCCGCCCGAGCCCCACGACGTCCGAGCGCACCTGCTCGGGGGCGTGCCGAAGGCCGAGGTGACCGCTCAGGCCGAGCTGTTCGCGGCCCACGGCTTCGACCCGGCGAGCCTGCTGGTCGAGAAGGACGATCACACGGGGCGCTACTTCGACTTCCGCCCCGAGCTGAACGGCGACGGCGACCTGAAGGCCCACGTCGAGGGCGACGCCGGGGTTCGGGCCAAGGAGCGCGCTCTCACCGACGCCTTCGACGCCTGGTGGGCCGCGCACCAAGACCGCGTCGAGGCGCTGCCCGAGTCGAAGGCGCTGATGGCGCTCAGGGCCGAGCTGCTGGCGTCCTTCGGCGACGCCCTGGCCGCAGTGGGCCTGCTCGACCGCTTCGCCGTGGCCGGGGCCGTGGCGACCTGGTGGGGCGACATCGTCTTCGACCTCAAGGCCCTGATGGCCGGGGGCTTCGAGGGCGTGGTCGCGGGCTGGGTGACGACCATCCTGACGGCCCTGGAGGACGGCGGTGGCAAGGGCACGCCGCTGGACCACAAGCTCGTCAAGCGCCTGCTGCCCGAGTACCTCGACGAGATCGCCGAGGTCGAGGGCCAGGTCGCCGAGCTGGACGGGACCATCAAGGCGGCTACTGCGACGAGTGACGACGAGGATCGGGATGGAGAGGAGGGCGACGACGACGATGCGCTGTCCGACGACGAGATCAAGGCGCTCAAGAAGACGCTGTCGGCGGCGAAGGCGAAGCTGAAGACCCTGCACAAGGGCTTCTCGGACCGCCTGGAGGCCGCGCAGGCCGAGGTGGACGCCGCGCAGGCCGAGACGCTGGTCCTCGACATCCTCAAGAGCGACCTGCGACGCGAGCTGGACCGGCGGGTCGTCGCCCACCGGCACGCCGTGGTCGCTGCGGTCGAGAGCTGGTGGAGCAAGTACCGAGTGACCTTGCGGACCATCGAGGGCGAGCGGGACGCCGCGAAGGCGCGGCTGGACGGGTTCCTGCGGGAGTTGGGCTATGTCGGGTGAGAGGCAGGCCAGTGCGAGCGTCGTCGCGGAGAACGAGAGCCAGGGGGCCGATTCGATCCACCGCTGGATCTACGGCCGGCTCGCTGGTGTTTCGGCGGTGCCTCGGGGCTGGCGACTTTCCCGGTTGCCCGACGTAGCTCGGTTGGAGAGCGGTCACACGCCTGCTCGCACGGTTCCCGCGTATTGGGGAGGAGACGTGCGTTGGCTATCCCTCCACGACACCAAGCGCCTCGAAGAACACGTTGTCACCGAAACCAGTATGACGATCACTTCGGCCGGCCTCAACAACTCGTCCGCACGACTGCTCCCGGCCGGGACGGTGGCGTTGTCTCGGACGGCAACCGTGGGGAAGTGCGTGCTTCTCGGGCGTCGGATGGCGACGAGCCAGGACTTTGCCTGCTACGTCTGTGGTCCGAGCCTTCACAACAAGTACTTGCTTCACCTGTTTCGCCACATGCAGCCCGTTTGGGCCGTCCTCGGTGGTGGTAGCACCCACAAGACGGTGTACATGCCCGTCTTCGAGAACCTCCAAAGCCTCCTGCCCCCCCTCCCCGAACAACGCCGCATCGCCGAGATCCTCGACTCCCTCGACGAGGCCATCCGCAAGTCCGAGCGGGTCATCGCCAAGCTCGAACAGATGAAGCAGGGGCTTCTCAACGACTTGCTGATCCGAGGCGTCGACGAGCACGGCGAGTTGCGCGATCCCGAGCGGCACCCGGAGCAGTTCAAGGACTCGCCCCTGGGGCGGATTCCGAGGGGGTGGGAGGTCGTCCGGTTCGGTGAGTGTCTATCAGGGTCACCGCAGAATGGCCTATACAAGCCGTCCAGCTACTACGGTGTCAGCGGCACGCCCATCGTCAGGATCGACGGCTTCTACGACGGTGTTCTCGCGCCCGTCTCGGCCATGAAGCGGCTGCGGTTGGCAGACCAGGAATTGAAGACCTACCGGTTGGAGCCTGGGAACATCCTCGTCAACCGAGTCAACAGCATCGACTTTGTCGGCAAGGCGGCTCTCGTGCCGGAGTTGCCCGAACCTCTCATCTTCGAGTCGAACATGATGCGGTGCCACCTGCTCACCGACCGGCTCGTTCCGAGGTTTGCCATCCGTTGGTTGACGAGCTACCTGGCTCGACGTTGGTTCCATCGTCGCGCAAAGAGCGCCATTGCTCAGGCCAGCGTGAACCAGGGCGACGTGACGGGGCTCCGGGTCGTTCTTCCCGAGCCAGACGAGCAGGAGCGCGTAGTGGCGGCTGTGGAGAGCGTCGAGCAGCGAGTTGATTCAGAGAGCGAGCAGCTCGCCAAGCTCCGCACCCTCAAGCACGGCCTCATGGACGACCTGCTCACCGGTAGGGTCCGCGTGTTCGCTTCCGAGGAGGGCAAGCCGTGATCCCCGACTTCGACATCCACGGCGTCATCCCGCCCGTCCGCCCCGACGCCTCCGGGCGCTCGCTGGCGTCAGCCGCTACTCCCAGGCTGCGGCTGCGCCAAACCAAAGCGTGGCCGGGGGCGGAGCGGCGCCGATGGCGATGACCCTCGAGGAGCTCTCGATCCTGCGGGAGGGCTGGGACTTCGAGGCCAAGGCCGCGCAGGGCCGCGATGGAACGGGCGCCGTGCCGCGGTCGTTCTGGGAGACCTACGCCGCTATGGCCAACGGCGAAGGGGGGCTGGTCGCGCTCGGGGTGCGCGAGCGAGGAGACCACGGCCTCGAGGTGCTGGGTCTCGACGACCCCGAGCGCGTGCAGAAGGACCTCTGGGATACCCTCGACAATCGCCAGAAGGTCAGCGCGAACGTGCTCACGCGAGCGGACGTCAGCGTGGAGGCGCTCGCTGGGCTCCGCTTCCTGCTGGTCCGCGTGCCGCGTGCCGAGCGCCGTTCCCGGCCCGTCTACATCAACGACGACCTGTGGAGCGGGACGTTCGTGCGGGTTCACGAGGGGGACCGCCACGCCGACCGCGACCGCGTGCGGCGCATGGTCGCCGAGTCGACGCAGGACTCGCGCGACGACCGCGTGCTGCAGGGCTTCGCGATCGGCGATCTGAGCCGCGAGACGGTGGCCGCCTACCGAAACGTCTTCCGCTCGACCAAGCCCGCTCACCCCTGGCTCCCGCTGGACGACGAGGCGTTCCTCACCAAGGTCGGCGCGATAGGTGCCGACCGGGAGAGCGGGCGCCACGGCCTGACGCTGGCGGGCCTGCTCATGTTCGGAGGCTACGAGGCGATCCGAGCGGAGCTGCCGCACTTCTTCCTCGACTATCAGGAGCGCGGCGAGGACGAGGGGGCGATCGCGTGGGTGGACCGGATCTACCCGGACGGGACCTGGTCGGGGAACCTCTACGACTTCTTCCGGCGGGCCATCGTGAAGCTGGCGGCCGACGTCAAGGTGCCGTTTGCGCTGGCAGGCGGCGTCCAGAGGCGCGACGACACGCACGTCCACGAGGCGCTCCGGGAGGGCCTCGTCAACGCCCTGATCCACGCTGACTGGGAGGCGACGACGTCGCTCTTGGCGGTGAAGCGGCCCGACGGCTTCACGTTCCGAAACCCGGGCACGCCGCGCCTCTCCCTCGCGCAGATCCGCGAGGGAGGTATCTCGGATTGCCGCAACCGGACGCTGCAGCGCATGTTCCTGCTGATCGGCATTGGCGAGACCGCGGGGTCTGGCTTCTCGCGGATCCTGCGGGCGTGGCGCGAGCAGAGCTGGCGCGCTCCGGCGCTGCGCGTGTCCGAGGACCCGGAGATCACGACGCTCGAGCTGACCACCGCGAGCCTGCTGCCGGACGGCGTCGTGGCGCGGCTGAGCCAGCGCTTCGGCCAGGGCTTCGAGTCGCTCGGCGCGGACGAGCGAGTCGCGGTGGTCACGGCCGCGGCAGAGGGGCGCGTGACCAACCAGCGTCTTCGAGACCTGGTCGCCCTCCACGCGCGGGACGCCACCGTGCTGCTGCGGCGACTCGTGGACGCGGGGCTCCTGGGCAAGCACGGCGAGCGAAGCGACGCCTGGTACTCGGTCGCCGGAGAGGCGCGCGCTCTGCCGCTGTTCGAGGGCGCTGGCGACGGCGGCACATCGGTCGACAGTGATGCAACCTCGGACGACAGTGATGCAACCTCGGCCGCGAGTGATGCAACCTCGGACGACAGTGATGCAACTTCCGCCGCGAGTGATGCAACCTCCCAGGGGGACACCGCGGTCGCGCGGGTGCGCGCGAGCGGGCGCGTGCGCAGCGAGATCCTCGACGCCGCGATCCTCGCGGTGTGCCGAGGGCGCTTTCTGACCCGTGAGGACGTCGCCGCGGGCGTTGGCCGAGCCGTGAACTCCCTCCGGGCGCGCAACCTGCCGCGGCTCGTGCGCGAGGGCCGACTGGAGCTGCGCTACCCGGAACGCCCGAACCACCCCCGACAAGCCTATCGAACAGTGGACCGCGGTCAGGAGGCGCCGACATGACCCACGGGGCGGAGCACGAGCTCGTCGAGCAGCCCTTCCTCGACCAGCTCGTCGGGATGGGCTGGAAGCACACGACGGGCAACCTCGACCACGTGAGCGCCACCGGCCGCGAGAGCTTCCGCGACGTGCTCTTGCTCGACGACCTGCGGAAGGCCCTACGCCGCATCAACCTCGACCCGGACGGCGCGCCTTGGCTCGACGACGACCGCATCACGCAGGCGGTCAACACGCTCAAGCTCCTCGGGACGGCGAAGCTCTTGGAGGCCAACCGGAAGGCCACCGAGCTGCTGCTCAAGGGCACCGTGGTCGATGGGGTCGAGGGCTGGGAGCAGGGCCGCGGGCGCACGGTCCACTTCATCGACTGGGACCGCCCCGACAACAACACCTTCCGGGCGGTGAATCAGCTCAAGGTCGCCTGCCCGACGGGCCACGCCGACAAGCACATCATCCCCGACGTCGTGCTGTTCGTGAACGGCGTCCCGCTGGTGGTCGTCGAGGCCAAGAGTCCGTACATCGCCACGCCGCTGGAGGACGCGGTCGATCAGCTCCAGCGGTACGCCAACCGCCGGCGGGGCCTCGGCGTGGTGGACGTGGAGATCAATGAGGGCAACGAGCAGCTCTTTCACTACTCGCAGTTCGTGGTCGCCACCTGCGGCGAGCAAGCGCGGGTGGGGACGTTCTCGTCGCTGGCGGTCCACTATCTGGCGTGGAAGGACACGAGCCCTGTGCCGATGGGCGAGGTGGCCGCCGAGCTGGGTAAGGAGGCCAAGGCGCTGACCCAGCAGGAGAAGTTGGTCGCGGGGATGCTGCGGCCCGCCCACCTGCTCGACATCGTGCGGCACTTCACGCTGTTCATGGAGGCGGGGGGCCGGACCATCAAGATCGTCTGCCGCTACCAGCAGTTCCGGGCGGTGCAGCTCGCCGTGCGGCGGATGCTGACGGGCAAGACGCGAGCGCAGGACGGCGAACACGACCGGCGGGGCGGCATCATCTGGCACACGCAGGGGTCGGGGAAGAGCCTCACGATGGTCTTCCTCATCCGCAAGATGCGGTCGCACCCGGCGCTGCGGCGCTTCAAGATCGTGGTCGTCACCGACCGGCGCGACCTCGAGAAGCAGCTCGCCGACACCGCCGCGCTGACCGGCGAGGTGCTGACCCGCGTGAAGGCCGAGGTGCGGGGAGCGAAGACCGTCGCGTCCTACGAGGTGTTGCAGGAGGTGCTGCGGAAGAAGGGCACCGACCTCGTGTTCGCCATGATCCAGAAGTACCGGGGCGAGCTGATTGACGCGGGCGCGGTGGACACCGAGGACGACGACGACGACGGCGAGGACACGCCGGCGAAGGCGCCGCCGAAGACGAAGCCGCTGCCGGTGCTCAACACCGACGAGGACATCCTCGTGCTGGTGGACGAGGCGCACCGGAGCCACACCAACACGGCGCATGCGAACCTGATGCGGGCGCTGCCGAACTGCGTGAAGGTCGGCTTCACCGGGACGCCCATCATCATGCGGGCCAAGGGGCAGACGGCGGCGATCTTCGGGGAGTTCATCGACCGCTACACCATCCGCGAGTCCGAGGCGGATGGGGCGACCGTGCGGATCCTGTACGAGGGCCGCACGACCGGGGCCGCCGTCGAGGGCGGGGGCAGGCTCGACGAGGTCTTCGAGGACATGCTCGTGGACCGCACGCCCGAAGAGCTGGAGATCATCAAGCAGAAGTACGCGACCAAGGGTCACGTCATGGAGGCCACGGCGCTCATCGCGGCCAAGGCCAAGAACATGCTGCGGCACTACGTCGAGAACATCCTGCCCAACGGGTTCAAGGCGCAGGTGGTGGCCGTCAGCCGGCGAGGGACGATCCGCTACTACGACGCCTTCCGCGAGGCGCGGGACGAGCTGGCGGCCGAGATTGAGGGGCTGCACCCGAGCCTGCTCGCCCTGTCCGATGACGCCATCAACAAGCTCGACCGCGACAAGGCGTTCCTGGTGCGTGCCCACCGCTTCCTGCCGACGATCAAGGCGTTGGAGTTCGCCCCGGTCATCTCGGGCGCGCACAACGACGCCGTGGACCCGGCGGGCGAGTGGACGACGCGCGCGAAGATCGACGCCCGCATCGCCCGGTTCAAGATGCCGCTGTTCGCGGACGGCCCGAACACCTCCGACGGCGACAGGGCGGACCCGCTGGCCTTCCTGCTGGTGAAGTCGATGTTGCTGACCGGGTTCGACGCCCCGGTCGAGCAGGTCATGTACCTGGACCGCCCCATCAAGGAGGCGGAGCTGCTCCAGGCCATCGCCCGTGTGAACCGGACGTACGCCAAGGGCGAGGTCGAGAAGGGCTTCGGCGTCGTGGTGGACTACTACGGCGTGGCCCGGCACCTGAAGGAGGCCCTGGCCGCCTACGCCGCCGAGGACGTCGAGGGGGCGCTCCAGAGCCTCGAGGACGAGATCCCCAAGCTGCGGGACCGTCACCGTCGGGTCGTGGACGTGTTCACGTCGCGGGACATCGACGACCCGTGCGGCGGTGCGGTGGACGTCGAGGCGTGTGTCGAGCTGCTGCGGGACGAGAAGCTGCGCGCGGAGCTCCACGTCAAGCTCAAGCAGTTCCTCGCCACCCTCGACCTCGTGCTCCCTCGGCCAGAGGGCCTGCCGTTCGTCAACGACGCGAAGACGCTGGCCCACATCCAGGCGCAGGCGCGGAACCGTTACCGGAGTAATGAGCGGCTGATCGGCAGGGAGGTCGGCGAGAAGGTCCGCAAGCTCATCGACGACCACATCATCAGCCTGGGCATCGACCCCAAGATCCCGCCGGTCGAGATCACCGCCGACGACTTCGAGGAGCAGGTGGACAAGCAGCGCTCGCCGAGGGCGAAGGCCAGCGAGATGGAGCACGCGCTGCGCTATCACATCCGCAAGCATCTGGACGAAGACCCGACGCACTACGAGAAGCTCTCCGAGCGCCTCAAGGGCATCCTGAAGGACTTCGAGGGCCGCTGGGACAAGATGGCCGAGGCCCTGAAGAAGCTCGTGGAGGAGGCCAAGGCGGGCCGCAAGAAGGACGACACGACGGGCCTCGATCCCGAGACGCAGGCCCCGTTCTTCGACGTCCTGAAGCACGAGGCCGTGGGCAAGGACAAGCTGGAGGGCGACGCCCTCGAGCGCATGTGCGCGCTGACCGTCGAGCTGGTGGAGCACGTCCAGCAGGAGATCGGCATCGTCGGGTTCTGGAGCAAGGCCGTCGCGCGGGAAGACCTGCGGGGCTGGCTCTTCAGGACGCTGGACGACGCCGACGCGCTGCCGTTCGAGCGGATCGACGCCGTGGCGGACAAGCTCATGGAGCTGGCGAAGGCGAATCACCACCGGCTGGTGCGGGGCTAGATGTTTGGGGTCACGAACGAGCATCTGGTGGTGGACGACCTCGACTTCGAGGTCCGAAGGAGCGCCCGGCGCAAGACGCTGGAGATCACCGTAGACCGGGGTGGGGAGCTGGTCATCACGGCCCCGCCGGAGGTCGCCGACGACGTAATGACCGCGTTCGTGCGCGAGAAGAAGTTCTGGCTCTACACCAAGATCGCCGAGAAGGCGGCGCTCCAGCAGCCCGTGGGCGGCAAGGAGTTCGTCACGGGCGAGGGGTTCTCCTACCTGGGGCGGAGCTACCGCCTGCTGCTGGTCGCCGAGCAGGAGGTGCCGCTGAAGCTCGAGGCCGGACGCTTCAAGCTGACGCGGGACGTGGCGGGCGACGGGCGCGAGCACTTCATTCGCTGGTATGTGGCGCACGCCGGCCCCTGGTTGCAGAAGCGTGTGGCGGGGTGGTCAGCGCGGATGGGGGTGCAGCCCAAGGGCGTCGAGGTGCGCGACCTGGGGTTCCGCTGGGGTTCATGCGGCCAGGCCGGCGGGGTGAACTTCCACTGGGCGACGATCCTGCTGCCCGCGACGGTGGTGGACTACGTCATCGTCCACGAGCTCGCGCACCTGGTCGCGCCGAACCACACGCCGGAGTTCTGGCAGCGCGTGGCGAGGGCGCTGCCGGAGTACGAGCAGCGCAAGGCGTGGTTGGCCGAGCACGGCGGCCGGCACGTCGTGTTGTGAGGGGAGCGCGCCAACGCACGAGATGAGAAGCTGCGGAGGAGCGACCCTCGAGCACACACCCCGGCGTGCTGGGTGAACGCTGGCCCGCGCACACGGAAGGAACCATGGCAATCACCAACTCCCCTGCATTCCCGGAACTTGGCGTGCTCCTGCAGCGCTACGGCGCCATCCCGAAGATGGCCGAGACGGTCGCTCACAACGTCGAGACGCTCAAGCGCGTGCAGGGTGGCCGCGTGCTCGCGGCGCAGCATCGGCTGGAGTTCGACCCACGTGCGGACTACTGGCGCCGGCCCGAACGCCGGGTGCTGGTGGCGTACTTCGCGACCCGGTGGCATCAGCGGTACGCCCCGGCGGTCGCGTTGCGGAGCGTCGCGCTCGGCGCGTTCCTGCACTTCGATCGCGGTCGCGAGGCCGGTCAGTTCCCGTGGCTCGGGGTGGAGTACGAGGCGTTCGATGGCGGCTGGGAGGGGATCGCCGACACGCTCGTCGCGCACGCGAACCGGCTGCCGCCGAGCGCGGACTTCGACGCGCTGCGCAAGGTCTGGAGCGGCAAGCACGGTGTGAAGGAGAAGACGCTCGCCGAGAGCCTGGTCGCGTTCATCGAAGAGACGAAAGCGGTGGAGTCGTGGCCGACGAGTCACGAGCCTGGTTTCGCTCGCCGGCTGCCCTGGTTCCCCTATCTCGGCGCGAAGGACCCGGAGGACCTGCGCGAGCGGCAGCTCTTCTTCTACGGCTACGCGAACCTGCTGATGACGACGAACGCGTATCGCTTCGCGGGCTCGCAGAGCTTCGCGAGCGTCATCCAGAACACGCCGGTCGGGAAGGTCCTCGACCAGGTCGGCTCGTGGACCACCGGTGCTCGGCCCGACAAGGACGGGTTCATGTCGATGGCCATCAACGACACCGACTTCACGGACCGAGGGCAGTACTCGACGGTCGCCGAGCTGTACGGCTTCGTGAGCCTCGACCGGGTGCCCTTCATCAACGGGCAGACCCGCCCGACGTTCCGCAGTCGCTTCGGGGCGCCTGCGGGTCTGCCGCCGACGGAAAACCAGTACGAGCTGCAGGACCGCGCCGCGGCCGCGACGTCAACCTTCGTGCGGGCGAACCCCGGCGCGCGGGCCGAGCTGGCGAGCCTGCTTCGCGCTCTCGCGGCGTCACCCGCGGGGCCGCTCAACAGGACCATGGAGGGCATCGACTCGTCGCGCGCCGACAAGGCGTCGGGCCAGGCGCCGAGCGACCGCGCCGACGAAGTGATCCAGGCGGCGTTGGAGAAGGCCGCCTCGGGCTTCATCGCCGGCCTGAGCGAGCAGCAGGCGGCCGTCTGCGCCCTTCACCTCCTGATCGACGCCGACATCTACAACCAGGACGCTGTCGAGGGCGGTGGTGAGGACATAGGCGGCGGCGAGGATGTCGTCAGCGGCTCGCTCGACTCGACCCTAAGGCTCGCACCGGCGCTCCGCCCGTACGGGCAGCGGGCGCTGGCGTACCTGCGGGCGGGAATGCACGTCCTCTTCGCCGGCGCGCCAGGGACCGGCAAGACGACCCTCGCGCAGGTCGTCGGTCACGCCTGGAACAACGACCTCGCGTCGCTCCCGAACGAGGTCGCGATCGCAGACCTGCCGCTCACCACCGTGGCGAACTCGGCCTGGTCGCCGTTCCACACGATCGGGGGGCTGCGACCGACGCCCGGCAGCGGCTTCGAGCCGCACCGCGGGATCTTCATCGACCCCGCCGGTGAAGATGGTCGCTGGAAGCTGCGCGGTGAGTGTGTCGTCCTCGACGAGATGAACCGGGCGGACCTGGACCGCTGCATCGGAGAGCTGTACCCGCTGCTGAGCGCGAGCGTGCAGCAAGTCCACCCCGCCGGGATCCCATGGGTTCGCACGATCGCGAACAACGACCGCTTCCGAGTGATCGCGACGGTGAATGACGCCACGCTCGACGACATCGTCTTCCCGATCTCGGAGGGCCTCGCTCGGCGCTTCCAGCGGATCGCGCTGCCGGGGGCATCCGAAGACGACGTCGTCTCGTACATCGGGCTCGGCGGCGCCAAGGGCGAGAAGGTGGTCGCCGCCGTCGACGCGGTGAAGGCGTTCTTCGGTGCTGCGCAAGGGTCGAAGCTGCTCAAGACCGTCAGCGACGTCGACCGACTGCGCTTCGGGGCGGGCTACTTCGGCTTGCTGCGCATGTGGTGCGTCGGCGCGTTGGAGCTGCCCGGCGACCTCATCGAAGGCGAGCTGCCTGCTCAGGCGCTGGAGATGGTCCGGGCGTCGCTCTCGACCCTGGCCAAGGTCGGGGAGGTCGACGAGATCATCGACCAGCTGGTCGGCGGCGAGTGATGGACGACCGCGCCAAGCGGTACTCCGAGGAGATCCGCGACTACTTGCTCGGTCGCCTGTCTACGAAGACCAGTACGGACGCTATCAGGGCGAAAGAGCATCGGCTCAGGTTCGCGCCAGTCCTGAGGTGGTGGATCTTTGAGGGTGGCCGGTTCGAGGGCCTTGACGGCGCGCTGGCCGACAACTGGGCGCGGGTCATCGGCCAAGTCGAGCGCCTGCTGTTGTCATTCAGCCCGCGGTGGCGTGAGCTGGACACGCCGGAGGGGCGGGTCGACTGGGTGCGCACGCTGAACCTGAACGCGGGGCGCGCCGACGTCAGCTACGTCTGTCAGAGCTCAGGGGTGGGACTCGACGAGGACGAGCGGCGCGCGCTCTTGGGGTGGGCAGGTTGGATCGCAGACCACTGGTATGAGTACGTTGGCAGTGTCCGAAGGGAGCGACAGGCGCACGAGTGTGCCAGGCTGCGCGAGCTGGCAGGGGGCAGGTACACGGCCAGCGTGGGCGACGCCAAGCTGCGCCGGTGGGCGCACGTCGCGCGGCGATCTCGCTGGCCGCTGCTCCGCAACGTGGTCGCCGAGTCCCTGCGCGCTGCGCTGGAGCCCACCGTGCTCGAACAGCTGCCGTTGCCGCTGGACGTCCCGACGCTCTTCGAGCTGGTCTGCCTGGTGCGCGTGATGCGTCAGCTGGCCCCGGCGCCGCAGGACATCCGCTGGCTGATCCGCGAGGCATCGAACCGGGTCGCGGTCGAGGGGATCGACTGCCGCTACCAGCGCAAGCTCGGACCGGAAGCGGTGCTCGGAGACTCTCCGGCGGAGGTGGCGCTCAACGCCGCGGTCGGGGTCTTTGCCGTGCGGGTGCCCACCGAGGCCGACCTCGTCCTCGCGTTCGCGAAGCCGCGGGCGGGCTTTGACGGCGTCCTCATCGAGGTGAAGAGCGGTGGCGAGGACTACGGGGCAGCGCTCCACCAGCTGAAGTCCTACGCGGCCGCGCTGATGAAGGGGAACGGCAGGCGCTATTTGGCGTGGGCGGTCGTCGAGAGCGCCGCGGAGCTCAACGACGCGCAGCTGTCGTGGCTCAGCGAGCGAGCCGAGGACAACGCGTCGCCGGTCACGTGGGCGTTCTCGGGTCCCGACGACATCCGCAGGGTCCTGTTGTCGGTGGGGTTGGCGGCGGCTTCGTCGTGAGGGCTCGGCGCCCAGAAGGACGCTGGGCCCAGGGCCGGCCGACGATCCGCTCCTGCGCGAGCGCCTCGGCGAGCAGGAGCTTCCTGCAAGGCGCCAGGCGCTTCGATAGCGGTGAAGCCCCGCGGCGACCCTTGACAGCGGACCGAGGCCGGCCCGACGTTGGGGAGTCCCTCGATCGACGCGGGCGGTCTCTCCGCCTTCTCAGGGGTTCCGCGATGAATGCCAACGATATCATCCAGTTTACGCTAACCGGCGTGGCCGTCATTGGCCTCGTCGTCACGGTCGTCTTCAACATCCATGCGCTCAGAGCGTCCCGTCAGCAGACGGTCGCGACGACATACCTGGGCCTGAACCAGCGGATGCAGGAGACCCTGTACGAGATCCTCCAGGAGGACCACGACGCCCTCAAGAAGGTCGATCTGGCCCAGGTTCAGAAGTTCCGGTTCTTCCAGCTCATCGATGTCTTCGCGGACCTCTACCAACTTCTCCCCATGCTGCGTGAGCACGACCCGAGCTTCGCCGACATCTCGGTGAATCGGGTTCGCCGCATCGCCAAGAAGCCAGCCGTTCAGACTGCGTGGAAGAGACAGTTCAGGAAGAACAGCGAGATATTCGCCCAGGACTTTGCGCGGTTCATGAACGGCCTGTGTTCCGGCACGGAGGCGGCTGCGGTGGAGACGCGTTCGCCCGCGGTTGGCGCGGCGGTCGCCGGCTGTAACGAGGCGGGCAGCCCGGTGTCCCGACTGTAGTGTGCCGCGACGCCAGGATTGCGGCAGAGAGACCGAATGGGGGGAGAGCGTGGCGTTCCAGACACCTATCACCATCAAGCAGGCGCTCACCGCGATCCAGCGGATGGACTACGTGCTGCCGGCCATCCAACGCGAGTTCACCTGGCGACCGGACCAGATAGCCGGGCTGTTCGACAGCCTGATGCAGGGCTATCCGATCGGGTCATTGCTCTTCTGGAAGGTCGAGCCGGAGCACAGCGCCGACTACACCTGGTACGGCGTGATTCGCGACTACCATCAGAAGAAGAACGCGCACTGTCCGAAGCTGGACCTCCCGTCACGACCTCTGGTCGCGATCCTCGACGGCCAGCAGCGGCTGACGAGCCTCAACATCGGGCTCCGGGGAAGCCACGCCGAGAAGGCCCCACGGATGTGGTGGAACAACCCGGACGCCTTCCCGGTGAAGCATCTGTACCTCAACCTCCTCGACCACGCGGCTGCGAACGAGCAAGGGTTCAAGTTCGACTTTCGCTTCTTGACGGCGCGGAAGGCCGCCGCGGAGCGCGACGACACGCATGTCTGGTTCAAGGTGTCCGAGGTCTACGACTTCAAGGAGGACTTCGACGTCATCCTCGCCCTCCAGGGCATGGAGTTGGGGAACAACCAGCAGGCGGCCCGACTGCTTCATCGGCTCTACGCGGTGGTCAACAAGGACCTGGTGCTGCCCTACTTCGAGGAGACCGAGCAAGATCTCGACAAGGTGCTGAACATCTTCATCCGGGTGAACAGCGCCGGCACGCCCCTCTCTTACTCGGACCTCCTGCTCAGCATCGCCACGGCACAGTGGCGCGACGTCGACGCGCGCGAAGCTATCCACGGGATCGTGGACGAGTTGAACGAGACCCGGCATGCGTTCCAGCTCTCGAAGGACCTCGTCCTGAAGGCCGGGTTGATGTTGTCGGACATCCCCTCGGTGCAGTTCCGGGTGACGAACTTCAACTCGCGCAACATGCGGACTCTGGAGGAGAACTGGCAGGGCATCGCGGCCGCTCTCAAGCTGGCGGTGGAGCTCCTCGCCGACTTCGGCTTCTCCCGCCAGACGCTCGCGGCCGACAGCGTCATCATCCCAGTCGCGTACTACCTCTACAAGCGAGGTCTGGGCGAGAGCTACCTCACGGCCGTCCGCCACGCCGAGGACCGAGAGGGCCTGCGCGGCTGGGTGTGTCGGTCACTGGTGAAGTCAGGCGTGTGGGGCAGCGGGTTGGACACGCTGCTGCTGGCGCTGCGCGTCGCTCTGAGGGACCACGGAGGCGACGGCTTTCCCGTCGACGAGGTCGACGCCGCGATGGCGAAGCGCGGGAAGGTCCTGCGCTTCACCGAAGACGAGATCCAGGACCTCCTGGACAGCGCCTACGGCGATAAGAGGACGTTCGCCTTGCTCGCGCTGCTCTACCCCTTCGTCGACCTCAGGAACGTCTTTCACGCCGATCACGTGTTTCCGCGCTCCAGGTTCACCGTCGCGAAGTTGCGCAACGCTGGCGTGCCCGAGGACCGGATCGAGGTCTTCCACGACAAAGCGAACCGGCTCGCCAACCTCCAGCTCCTCGAAGGCTCGGCGAACAAGTCCAAGCAGGACAAGCTGCCCGCCGCGTGGTTGGCGGAGCGCTATCCGGACGAGGGCGCCCGCGCCAACTACTGCGACCTGCACGATCTTGGCGCGGTTCCCGACGGCATCCTCGACTTTGAGCACTTCTACGAGGCGCGGAGGGACAGGATCGCCGCACGGCTGCGCGCCGTGCTCAAGGGCAACGGGTCGACCGCGGAAGATGAGGTAGATCCGGACGACTCAGGAGGACACGGAGAGGGAGCGCCCGATGCAGCAGGCTCTGCGCCTGGTGAAGCTGCCTCCGCAGTGCTGGAGGCGAGCAGTCCCTCCGCTGGGGTGAGCTTCCGGGCGGTGCTGGCGGCCATCGACGCGCGGCCGCCAGATGGCCTCATCCCCGGGCTACACCGCGTTCGCGGCTACCAAGCCTGGCGGCCCGATGAGCAGCACTGGGCGCTGCACTACGAGCTGCTGGCGCACGAAGGCACGCCACCGACGATCGAGATCCACATCGAGCACCGGAACTTGGTCGTGCACGCCCGACCCCTGCTGGCGGAGTGGGCGACTTCTTTGGCCCCTGAATTTCAGCATGCCCAGCTGGAATTCGACCCGACGTGGTCCCGCAACAAGGGCCGGCTGACCCTCACGCATCCGGACCAAACAGACGTGGCGACCCGCGCTGACGACTTCGTCCGGCTAGTGCAGCTGACGAAACATGCGCTGTGGCCCGACGCTTTCACCGAGTAGTAGCGCTACGGGCTGCGCAAATGCCCGGGAGGCGCATCCGGCGTGGCAGAGATGGTGGCGCTCGGCGTACTCTCGACCCGGGGGCCGCGACGGCCGCCGCGACGAGCGTCAGCTCACTCCCCGGCAGGCGTTCGCTCGGGCTTGACGCCAACGCCCCCGAGCCGGGCCCTCCCCCCACCGTGACTCGATTGACGATCCAGGAGCCACCTTGGACCAGAACGACTACGACACGGAGGCCGCACGCCTCGCGGCGCTCCCGCGCGCCGAGCGCTTCGAGGCGCTCATGACCTTCCCGCAGCGGTACCCCCTGAAGCTGATCGGCGGCGACACCCTCGAGGCGGAGGTGCGCGACGCCCTCGCCGCGATCGGCATCACCCCCGTCGAGGTGCGCCGCCGCGCGAGCTCGAAGGGCAAGTACACCGCCCTCACCGTCGAGCTCGACGTCGCCGACGGCGGCACCCTCGATCGCGTCTACGCCGCCGTCGAAGGTCTCGAGGGCGTCCGCTACCTCCTCTGACCGCTCGCTCGTAGGGCGGGTCGCCACCGAGTCGCGCGGCGCGCGTCAGGGGGCGACGGTGAGCTCCAGGCGCGTCGCCCCGTCCACGAACACCGTGTGGGTGACGGCGCGCGGCACGCCGCGGAGCTGCACGGTCGTCGCCGGGACGCCGAAGGTGAAGTCGTCCGCGACGCCGTCCGGCAGATCCTCGGACACGTAGACGGCGCCGTCGCCCGGGTTGCGCGCGTAGAGCGGCCAGTTGCTGCCGCTGAGCATGACGCCGAGCCGGTGCCCGACCGCGACGGTGTAGGCGAGGTCGTTGCCGATCGCCACGGTCACGGTGGCGCGGGTCCCCGGCGCCACGAAGGCGTAGCGGTCGTCACCCTCGCGCGCGCTGACGCGGGCGATCCCGTCGCCGATGAGCCGCGCGCCGCCCGCGTCGTCGACGTCGAGCAGCCGGACGGCGACGTCGGCGTCCTCGCCGGTGGTGGCGAGATCCACGACGACCCGGGCCGGCCCCAGCAGACGCAGCGGGTCGGCGCGCGGCGCGGTGACGAAGGTGCGCTGGTCGTCGCGCTCGAGCAGCGCGTCCTGCGCCAGCGAGCCGTGGGGGAGGAGCTTCTCGGGGTCGGGGGTCAGCGTACACACCAGCGGGTTGGCGCTCAGCACGCAGTTGTAGGGCGAGAGCGTGCCGCCGCCGAGGGTCGGCGACGGGTCCGCCGGGTCGTAGGGCAGGGCCACCGTGCCCGCCGACGGCGCCGCGGGGTCGAGGGTCAGCGCCTCCGTCAGGTACAGCGTCGTCGGCCGCCCCTCCGACGGCGGCCACGCGTCCGCCCCCTTCCAGCCCTCGTGCTCGTGGTGGTAGCGGACGACCGGCCACCCTGCGGCGGCGCTCGCCACCCCGCGCAGGTGCAGGTCGAAGAACGCGACGCTGTCGCGGTCGATGACCCGGTCGACGTCGATGAACGCCCGCTCCTCGGGGGTCAGGGGGCGCCCCGCCCCGGCCTGGACCTCGCCGCCGCTGGCGAAGTGGATCCACGGGCCGATGAGCAGCCGGTGCGCCCCGCGAACGCTCGGGTCGCTCGCGCTCCGGAGCTCGTGGAACGCCGCCAGGGTCGTCGCCGGGCGCAGGTCCCACCAGCCGCTCACCACCAGCGCGGGCACCTTGATGCGCGCGCTGTCGATGCCGCTCTCGACCAGGGTCCAGGCGAGGTTGCGGCGCGGGTTCGCGAGGTAGATGGCGCCGACGCCGAAGCCGAGGACGTCGAGGGCGAGGCTGCCCTCGAGGCGCGCGACGCCGCCGACGTAGGTGTGGGCGTACTCGGTGCGGATCGGGCACATGATCGGGACCATCGCCGCGAGGTGCGGCGGCGGGCCGTCGGCGAAGTCGGGGTGCGCCGCGGTCGGCCTGGGGCCGGTCGCCGTCTTGTACTGCACGCCGCACAGCGCGGAGACGCCCCACGTCCCGACCTTGCCGTCGGACCACGGCTGGGCCGCGATCCACTCGACGACGTCGTAGGTGTCCTGCAACAGCCGCGCGCCGTCGTTCGCCTCGGGCAGGCCGGCCGAGCCGAAGCGCCCGCGCCAGTCGACCGCGACGACGTTGTAGTAGGGGCTGTTCACGATGGGGCGGCTCGCGCGCTCGTCGATGAACGTCGTGTAGGCGACGTCGGCGGAGTACGGGGTCTGGATGAGGATGGTCGGCAGCGGGCACCCGACGACGGCGGGCCGGTCGAGCCAGCCGTGGAGCGCCTGGCCGTCGAGCGTCGGGACGGCGAGGTCGTCGCGCACGCGCTCGGTCCCACACGGCGGCGGCGCCTGCGCGGTGTCCGCGGCGTCGACGGCGTCCGGGGCGACGACGGTGTCCGCGCTCGCGCCGCCGTCGCCGGTGTCCCCGCCGTCGCCGGTGTCCCCGCCGCCCGGGTGGCGGCATCCCGTCAGCGCGAGGAGCGCGATCACGCAGAGGCGCAGCGGGGTCGAGGTGGGCGCGCGAAGCATGGCGTCTCCTGGCGAACCGAGCCGATGTGCGCTGGCTCCGGCCCCGAGGTGCGGGTCGAAGACACGGCGCAGCCCGACCATGCGGCAACCCAGCCCCGGGATCCACCCCACGACGCGTTCGCGCCGGCGCTTCGCCGACCGGGGCGGCGCGCTTCACCGTCCACCGCGCCGGCGACCCCGCGACGACGACCCCGCCGGGCGCCGTCGCGGAGGGCGCCGTCTCCCCGAATGTGCCCGAATATCGTCCTTGTCGCGCCGCCTGGGGCGCTGTTAGGCTGCGCTCCCCGTGAGGGACGGCGGCCCGGGCCGCTCCCCCCGCACGGGTGTCCCAGGTGCGCGCCCCACGGCGCTACGGAGGAGCTGATGTCGACCATGTCACCCAAGGACATGAAGATCACCTACACCTCGTCGCAGGCGGACCTCTCCGCGTTCCACCGCTTCTTCGACGAAGCGCTCGACGCCCTCGAGGGCGAGCTGGACCGCGAGTATCCGCTCTACATCGGCGGCGAGGCCATCACCGTCGACGCCCCCAAGCTCGCCGACACCTCCCCCATCGACGGCCGCGTCCTCGGGCGCTTCCAGCTCGCGACCAAGGGCCACGTCGACCAGGCGGTCGCCGCCGCCAACGCCGCCAAGAAGGGCTGGGCCGGGACCCCCTGGAGCGAGCGCGTGACGCTCCTGCGGCGAGCCGCGGACCTCATCCGCGAGCGGAAGTTCCACATCGCCGCGCTGATGGCGTGGGAGGTCGGCAAGAACCGCCTCGAGGCCATGGGCGACGTCGAGGAGTCCGCCGACCTCATCGACTACTACTGCGACAGCATGGACGCGCACAGCGGCTACATCCAGGAGATGAAGGCGCTGACGCCCATCGAGCACAACCTCGACGTGCTCCGCCCCTACGGCGTCTTCGCCTGCATCGCGCCGTTCAACTTCCCCGCCGCCCTGCTCACCGGCATGTCGGCCGCCGCGCTCGTCGCCGGCAACACCCTGGTCATGAAGCCGGCCCAGGACACCCCCTGGACCGGCCTCGAGATATACAAGGCCTACGTCGACGCCGGCGTCCCCGGCGGCGCCGTGAACTTCGTCACCGGCAAGGGCTCGGTCATCGGCGACCACCTGACCCTCCACCCGGGCGTCGACGGCGTCGTCTTCACCGGCTCGAAGGAGGTCGGGATGCGCATCTTCCACCAGATGAGCACCCGCTGGATCAAGCCCTGCCTGCTCGAGCTCGGCGGCAAGAACCCGACCATCGTCATGCCGAGCGCCGACGTCGAGGCCGCCGCCGAGGGCGCCATGCGCTCCGCCTGGGGCCTCCAGAACCAGAAGTGCAGCGCCACCTCCCGGGTCTACGTCCACAAGGACGTCGCCGCCGAGTTCACCCGCCTGCTCATCGAGAAGACCAAGGCCATCGCCATCGGCAACCCGGTGCGCGAGGGCGTCTACTTCGGCCCGGTCATCAACGCCGCCGCCGTCAAGAAGTACGACGCCGCGGTCGCCGGTGCGCGCGAGCTGGGCACGGTCCTCTACGGCGGCGGGCGCCTGACCGAGGGCGACCTCGCCAAGGGCAACTACGTCTCCCCGTGCATCGCCAAGGTCCCCCACGACTCCTGGGTCATGCAGGAGGAGCACTTCGTGCCCTTCCTCGGCATCGTCGAGGTGGACAGCCTCGACGAGGCCCTCACCCTCGCCAACGACGTCGAGTACGGCCTCACCGCCGGCTTCTTCAGCGGCGAGGAGGCCGAGATCGCGCGCTTCTTCGACGAGATCGAGGCCGGCACGGTCTACGTCAACAAGCGCACCGGCGCGACCACCGGCGCCTGGCCGGGCTCGCAGCCGTTCACCGGCTGGAAGGGCTCCGGCGGCAGCGGCAAAGGCGGCTGCGGGCCGTACTACGTCGCTCAGTTCATGCGCGAGCAGAGCCGCACGCGGATCGTCCGCTAGCGCCTGTTCCCACCGTCTCCGCAGTCCCGGACGGGGCGACGCCATCCGCGCCGCCCCGCCCCGACCGCCCCACCCGCCGCCGCGGCCCCGCGACAGCGGTCGTGCGCCCCCCGGGTGGCGCAGCCACAGGATGACTCTATGAACACCTCTCGAGAATACCCCCGCATCGTCGTCGCCCCGCCGGGTCCCCGCGCCCAGCAGATCATCGACCGCGACATGGCCAACTCGTCGACCTCGTACATCAAGGAGTACCCGCTCGCGATGTCCCATGGCCGCGGCGCCATGATCGAGGACGTCGACGGCAACCGCTTCATCGACTTCATGGCCGGCATCGCCGTCGCCTCGACCGGCTACGGGCACCCGAAGGTCGTCGCCGCCGTCAAGGGCGCCGCCGAGCAGTTCTTCTCGATGTGCGGCACCGACTTCTTCTACCAGCCGATGTCCGACCTCGTGGAGCGGCTCGCCCGCATCGCCCCCGGCCCGAGCAAGAAGCGGGTGTTTCTGTCGAACTCCGGCACCGAGGCCATCGAGGGCGCCATCAAGCTCGTCCGCGACTCGACCCGCCGCACCGACCTCATCGCCTTCCACGGCTCCTTCCACGGGCGCACCTACGGCGCGATGAGCCTCGGCGCCAGCAAGGTCAAGCAGCGCGCCCACTTCGGCCCGTTCCTCCCGGGCGTCCACCACGTCCCCTTCCCGGACCCCTACCGCCTCAAGACCGGCGGCCAGGACGCCGGCGAGTTCGTGCTCGAGCACATCGAGAAGCACCTCTTCAAGCGCATCGTCGCCCCCGACGACGTCGCCGCGATCTTCATCGAGCCGCTGCTCGGCGAGGGGGGCTACATCGTCCCGCCGCCGGGCTTCCTGAAAGGCCTGCGCGCGCTGTGCGACCGCCACGGCATCCTGCTCGTCTTCGACGAGGTGCAGACCGGCGTCGGCCGCACCGGACACATGTGGGCGGCCGACATCTTCGACGTCGAGCCCGACGTCCTCTGCACCGCCAAGGGCCTCGGGTCGGGCGTCCCCATCGGCGCCATCATCGCCAAGGAGTCGGTGATGAAGTGGGCCCGCGGCTCCCACGGCTCGACCTTCGGCGGCAGCCTCATCGGGTGCGCCGCGGCGCTCGCGACCCTCGACGTCGTCGAGGACGGCCTGATCGACAACGCCCGCGCCATGGGCGCCCGCCTCAAGGCCGGCTTCCAGAGCATGGCCGAGCGCTTCCCGTGCATCGGCGACGTCCGCGGCGTGGGGCTCTTCATCGGCGTCGACTTCGTCACCGACCGCGTCAGCAAGCAGCCCGATCCGAAGCTCGTCGCGCGCCTCGAGCGCGAGGCCTTCGCGCGGGGGCTGTTGCTCCTCGGGTGCGGCGAGAGCGTCATCCGCGTCGCTCCCCCGCTCGTCCTCGACGCCTACGACGTGGACACCGGCCTCGCCATCTTCGAGGAGGCGCTCGCCGCAGCCGTCGCCGCCACCGCCGCGTAGCCACCGCCGCGGCGCCGCTGCGTATTCTCTACGTAGCGGCGCCGCCCGATGGCGCCGCCCGATGGCGCCGCCTGATGGCGCCAACCCGGATCGTCGCTTGACACTGTCAACAGTGTCGCGCCACGCGGCTTTCGCGGATGCAACGAAGATGTCCACCACCTACGTGAGCCGATTCGAGTTCGGCCGTGCATCGCGTTTTTGCGGCGCACACTAACCCCCTCGTCGCTGTATGTATTCCCGGGGTCGCGTTGACGGTCGCCTGTTTCGGGATATAGAACCGTAGGGTTCCGGGCGGTCTTCAGAACCCCGCCCACCCGGTAACAGCAGGGAGGGACCCATGGCGCGCAGGTGGAAATTCGCCCTCGCCGGACTGGCTGCGCTAGCAGCTTGTTCCGACACGACCGTCAAGGACCGCTTCGCAGGGGTCGTCGTCTACGACGACTTCCCGGCGAGCGCGAGAGGCTCGGACCGCTCCGACGATCTCGGCTATCCGGCCGCGTTCGTCTTGTCCGCGGGCTTCGCCAACGGGCAGGCATATCAGTACCTCGACCTCGGCTCTTTCAACCCGGTCGTGCCGAAGATGTACGTGCTGATGCGCGACGGGGCGCCGGTCGAGGGGCAGTACCCGATCATCGACACGCTCCCTGACAAGGACGACTACTCGCCCTGGTGGCAGATCGTCGAGGTCGCCGCGCCGGCGGACTACGTCGTCAACGACATCAAGTCGAAGAAGGCGCTCGATGAGGCCGGCTACGCGCAGACCGACACCACCAAGGCGGTCCACTGCCCGGTGGTGAACCCCGACGCGGCCTGGATCTCGGCGGACCTCGCGGAGGAGTACCTGGTCTTCTGGGGGACGGGCGAGTCCATCCCCAACCCCTACTTCGATCCCTCGGCGGCGATCAGCGAGACCAACCCGGCGGTCCTGACCGACGCGGACGCGACCGACGCCGACATCCTGCTGACCCCGGTCTGGCACAAGCGCCTACGCGCCTTCTGCTGGTCGGAGGACTTCACCAAGCGCACGACGCTCGCGATCGACCCCGACGACGGCACCGCCTCCCTCGACCCCGACAGCTTCCCGGGACGCTATGATCCCTACGGCCTCGAGTTCGAGGTCGGCGGCGAGCCGGGGCCGGTCCCGCTCGACCTCTTCCCGGTCTTCGACGCCGCCCCGGGTGACGCCGGCTACAGCTCGGCGCTCATCGAGTACGCCGCCATCCTCGGCGGCCCCGATCAGCCCGGTGCCGCCGACGAGCTCGACCCCGACGGCCTCATCCCCCTCGACTACGTCGACAACCCCATCGTCTTCCCGCTGTACCTCGAGCGCTTCGAGGTCACGGTGGAGAACACGACCCCCGACGACGGCACCGGCGTCTCCATCGGCACCGGCCTCGCGACGGTCTCCGACGGCGGCGGCGTGCTCTTCGAGGAGGACGCGCTGGCGAGCACGGCGCTCGCGACCCTCGCCCTCGACGCCGACCCCGCCGGCCTCTTCGCCGGCTACCCGGTCACCGACCGCTTCTTCGACACCATCCTCGCCTCGCGCGCCCTCCCGGCGCTCGAGCCGGGCGAGTCCGCCACGGTCATCGTCATCGGCCACTACTACTTCCCGTTCCTGTCCACCGCCCAGGCGGTCTGGGACTACGATGACGCCTTCACCGGCGTGTCAGCGCTGCCGCTCTACGACGACGACTTCAACCCAATAGGCACACAAACGGAAGACCTCCTGGTCTACGCCTCGAACTACCTCGAGGAAGACGGCGTGGTCGCAGCTCACCCCGACCAGGCTGACGCCATCGGAACCCTCACCGCCACGCTGCTCGGAGGTGCGCAATGAGCCGCAGCCTGCATCTCGTCGCGCTCCGCGCCCTCGGGGTCGCGGCCTTCGCGCTCCTCACCCTGGCCATCCTCCCGAGCGGTGACGCCCGGGCCACGCAGACCGGCACCATCGCCGGCAATATCGAGGACGTCAACGGCGCGCCGGTCTCCGGGATCCGCGTCCGCGTCTCCGGCGAGAACCTCATCGGCGGCGTCAGAGAGGTGCTCACCGGCGCCGACGGTAGCTTCCGCTTCGTCTCGCTCCCGCCGGGCGACTACAACGTCGAGGCGACGGGCACGGGCTTCGCGACCGTGCGTCAGACCCTCCACGTGGGCATCGGCGAGCGCGCCGAGCTGACGCTCCTCGCCGAGGTCAAGACCGAGGAGCAGGTCATCCACGTACGCGCCAAACCGCTCGTGGACACCAACAAGGTCCAGAGCGGGGCGTCGCTGAGCGCGAAGTTCCTCGAGGAGGTCCCGAGCGGGCGCTCCTATCAGGACACCGCGCGCTTTCTCCCCGGCGTCGTCGGCGGCGGCAACCCGACCATCAACGGCGGCTCGAGCTACTCGAACCAGTACCTGGTGGACGGCGTCAACACCACCGACCCGACGACCAACACCTTCTCGATGAACTTCAACTTCGACGCCATCGAGGAGCTCGAGATCATCACCGGCGGCTTCAGCCCCGAGTACGGCAACGTCTCGGGCGGCGTCATCAACGTCGTCACGAAGTCCGGCTCCAACGAGTTCCACCTCGACGCGAGCTTCTACCACCGGAACTCGTCGCTCATGCTCCAGGGGATCGACCAGTCGGACCGCGACTTCCGCGACTTCCAGGCGAACATCAACGTCGGCGGACCCATCATCAAGGACCTGCTCTGGTACTTCGTCTCCCTCGAGTTCAACGACTCGAAGTCGCAGATCCCCGACGGCTCGCCGATCCCGTCGCTCGCCGACGTGTCGCACCCGGCCCGCCTGTACCAGTCGCTCTACTACCTCCTCAAGCTCACCGCGGCGCCGACCCCGGAGAACCGCATCACGCTGCTGTTCCAGGGCGACCCCACGACCATCGACAACACCGACCAGGACTCGACGGCCTCGCCCGAGACCGAGACCCACCAGGACCAGGGCGGCGTGCTCGTCTCGCTGCGCTGGGACGGCCTCTACGATCCGCTCGTCTTCAAGGTCCAGGCCGCCTACAAGTACTCGCGCCTCGACGTCTTCCCGCAGATGCGCGCGAAGTCCTCGAGCCCCTTCCGCCTCTTTGGCTCGCTGTCGGACACCAACGACTTCGGCTCCGCTCGCGGCTGCCTCGGCCCCGACGACCTCGCCGACCCGGCCAGCTTCGACACCGACCCCGCCGGCCGCCCGACCAAGTGCGTCGACGACATCCAGTCGGACCCGCACTTCGGCGAGGGGCTCCACATCGACCTCGACTCCGGCGCGTCCTTCGGGGGCAGCGGCAGCGACGTCACGATCGAGCGGACCCGCTGGCAGTTCACCGCGTCGGCTTCGTACTTCCTCGACAACGCCCTCGGTGACCACGAGTTCAAGCTCGGCACCGATCTGGCGTTCATGAACGACACCGACACGAGCCACGATCCCGGCGGCGCGCTGGTCTTCTTCGACTTCGGCCAGGACCCGTTCGCGGCGCGCATCACGGCGACCGACAACAACAGCCTCACGACCAGCGCCGACGGCTTCGTCGGGGCCGTCTTCCTCCTCGACAACTGGAAGATCGCCGACCGGCTGCTCATCCAGCCGGGCCTCCGGCTCGAGCAGGCGACCTACGAGAACTTCGCTGGCAAGCCGATCCTCGACTTCTTCGCGGTCAGCCCCCGGATCTCCTTCGCGCTCGATCCGTGGAAGGACGGCAAGACCAACATCCACGGCGGCTACGGTCGCTTCTACGAGACCGGCAACCTGGCGCTGTCGAAGTTCATCGGGCGCTCCCTCCAGCAGCGGCTCGCCTACTACGACCCCGAGTCCGAGCGCTACGTCGAGAACCCCAACCGCATCCGCCTGACCGGCGGCGAGTCGGGGACCACCGTCGACCCCAACGTCAACCCGATGTCGGTCGACGAGTTCCGCTTCGGCATCGAGCGCGCGCTCAGCGAGACCGTCTCGGTCGACGCGACCTACATCCACCGTCACACCCAGGACGCGTGGGAGGACAACGAGACCAACCTCATCTGGAACCAGGCCGGCACCGACGTCATCGGCACCATCGATGGCACCGGCCAGCAGGTGTTCAACCTCACGTCCGACACCCACGCGACGCGCGACTACGACGCGCTCCAGGTCTCGCTCAAGAAGCGCCTCGACGAGCACTGGGGCTTCAACGGCTCGTACACGCTGGCGTTCTACAAGGGCACGAGCACCGAGCTCCTGACCCGGGCCTACGACAACCCGCGGCAGAACGTCTACGAGCTCGGCTACCTCGGCGACGACAACCGCCACACGGTCAAGGCGCAGTTCTTCTACAAGTGGGACTTCGGCCTGACGGTCGGCGTGTCGGGCGTCTACCAGACCGGTGGCCCCTACAGCCACTACTACCTCAACGACTACGACGGCGATTACACCAACCGCCGCGCGCCCCGCGGCTACGATCCGGGTGACGACATCAACGACCCGTCCGACGATCGCGAGCTGCGTCTGCCCGACTACATGGACCTCGACCTGCGGGCGTCGTGGGATCTCGAGCCGATCACGGGCGTCAAGATCGAGCTCATCGCGGAGATCTTCAATCTCCTCAACGCGGGCACGGTGACGGCCGTCCAGACGGGCGACACCGGCTTTGGCGCGGCCACGAATTACCAGCGGCCGTTCCAAGCCTCGCTCGGCCTCCGCTATCGCCTGTAGGCTAGTGGCATGTTTGGGGAGTTCTCAGAGCGCATGGACAGCCGGACGAGGCGGCGTATGGCCGCCTCGGTCCTGGTGTCCGTGCTGCTCTACGGCGGGGGAGGCGCGGCGGTAGTCGTCGCGGCCAACGCGGTCACCCCGGCGGCGAAGAAAGACAAAGAGGTCGAGGTCACCTTCTACAAGGCGATCCCCGAGCCCCCTCCGCCGCCGGCCCCCGAGCCCCCTCCGCCGGCCCCCGAGGCTCCCCCCCCGCCGCCCCCCGACATCCCGGCGCCGCCCACGCCGCCGCCCCCCAAGGTGCGGCGCGGAGCGAAGCCGCCACCGGCGCCGCCGAAGAAGATGCCCGACAAGGCCGCTCCGGAGGCCGAACCGACCAACGAGGCGCCGAAGCCGCTGGGCGAGGCGGAGCTGCCGACCCAGTGGGGCGACCCGAAGGGAACCAGCGACGAGGGCAAGGTCTTCGGTGACCCCAAGGGCGAGCCGGACGCCCCTCCGGCGCCGCCTGCGCCGCCACCGCCGGTCATCCTCCCGGCCGGCGCCCACGCGCCCGAGGTCATCGGCACCCTCGTCAGCGCGGACGACTACCCCCGCGCGGCGCTCGCGGCGCGGCTCGAGGGGACCGTCATCGTCAAGGTCGCCGTGCAGGTCGACGGGTCGGTCAAGCTCGTGAAGTTCCTCAAGCGCGACCCGAACTTCGACGAGGCGGTGCTCGCCATCCTCAAGCGGCTCCGCTTCAAGCCGGCCGTGTACAACGGCAAACCGATCGCGGTGTACCAGAACCTGAAGTTCCCGTTCACGATCCAGTGAACGGGCCAGTGAACGGGTCTCCCGCGGTCTGACCCTCACTCTAGCCCCAAGGAACCGGCTTCAGATGGACCTATCCCCATCCGCCTTGTGGACGTCCATGGGCGCCCTCGCGAAGACCGTCACGGTGATCCTGCTCGTGATGGCGTTCGCGTGTCTCGTGGTGTTCGTCGAGCGCCTGTGGGCGTACCTCCGGACCCACCTCCGCTCGCGGCGCTTCGCGGCTGCGTCAAGCCCAGTCCTCGAAGAAAATCGGTTCAATGAGCTGCCTCAATTGTGCAGTGCACACGAGGGGAGCCTGCTCGCCGAGCTGGTGGCCGCGGGGCTGGCGGTGTTCACCCGCGCGTTCCGCTCATCGGGCAACGTGCCGCCGGTCGAGCTGACCCGGCGCGAGCTCGAGCGCCGGCTCGAGGTCCAGGCCTCGCGGCTGCGTCGGGGGCTGCCGGTCTTGGCGTCGACCGGGTCCGTGGCCCCGTTCATCGGGCTGTTCGGGACGGTCATCGGCATCATCACCGCCTTCGAGGGCATCGCTCGTGAGGGTGGCGGCGGCCTCGGCGCGGTCTCGAAGGGCATCGCAGAGGCTCTCGCGGTGACCGCGGTCGGCCTCGCCGTGGCCATCCCGGCGGTGCTCGCCTTCAACCTGCTCCAGACCCTGTCGGAGCGGATCGAGCTGCAGCTCAGCACGGCGGCGAGCGAGCTGACGGACGTGCTCGAGAACGCCTCGGCGGAGGCGCTCGAGGCCGGGCTGGCCGAGGTCGACTTCGAGCCCGGCGGCGACCGGGGAGGCGCCTGAGTGTCGCTGTTTCGTCCCAAGCGGGGAGGGCAGAGCGCGGTCCGCCCCGACATGAACGTCACGCCGCTGGTCGACGTGGTGCTCGTCCTGCTCATCATCTTCATGGTGATCGCGCCGGAGCTCGAGCACGGGACGCGGGTCGAGCTGCCCAACGTCAACAACCCCGACACCAACAGCCGGCCGGACGAGAAGCAGGTCACGCTCACGGTGGCGGCCGACGGCAGCATGTTCCTTGAGGACGAGCCGGTGAGCCGGGCTGCGCTCGCGGGGCGGCTCAAGACCGTCCACGAGGGCGACCGATCCAAGCGCCTGTGGCTCAAGGGGGACGCCGGTCGCCCCTACGGTGAGCTGCGCGGCATCTTCAGGGAGGTCCAGAAGGCGGGCTTCCCGGGGGTCAAGCTGATGGTCGGGGCCCGCGAGCCCGACACCGCCGAACCGGAGGGGCAGTAGCGCCATGGGGTTCGACGTCGGCGGTAAGGGCAAGGTCAGGCCCACGATCAACGTGACGCCCCTCGTGGACGTCGTGCTCGTGCTCCTCATCATCTTCCTGGTGGTCACGCCGCTGCTGACCAAACGCTTCACCGTGCTCGTCCCCCCGGAAGAGGAGGAGACGGCGCCCAAGGTGGAGAGCCAGGATCAAGTCGTGCTCTATGTCGACGCCGATGGTCGGGTGACGCTCAACTCCGAGCAGGTCCCGCTCGACGGCCTGCAGACCAAGCTCCGCCGGGTCTTCGCGGCGCGCGACCAGGACGTCGTCTTCTTCGACGCCTCGTCGGAGTGCCCGTACGGGACGGCGATGCAGGTCATGGACATCGCTCGGGGGGCCGGCGCAGTGGGCGTCGGTGTCATCACCGAGCCCTTGGAGCTGGGGCGGGGCGATCCCTCGCCCTGAAGGTGGTCGACCGGACGGCGCCCGGATGGGGGTCGGCCCAGGTCGCGAACGCGCGCGTTTCAACGTCAGAAGGAAGGGGACATCATGAGGGTCAAGCTGTCGTTCATCGTGGCGAGCCTGTTGGGCATCACCCTCGGGGCGGCGTCCGCGTACGCCGCGCCGTCGGCGGACGAGGCGGCACAGACTGTGCCCGCGCCGTCCGCCTGGGCCGGTGTCTTCTTCGGTGCGAACGTGCCTACCGGCGGCTGGGACCTCGCGGAGGCCCCCGACTCGGGTATCCAGCCCAACGCGAGCCCGATCATGGGGCTCCGGGTGGGGGTGATGGCGACCGACTGGCTCGGTTTGGAGGTGGGGGCGGCGTTCATCCCGTTCACCGCCCCAGGCGACCAGAGCGGGACCGCCATCGGGATCCGCGGCGACCTGTTGTTGGTGCCGTTCGAGGGCGCGTGGACGCCCTACCTCGCGCTCGGCGCGGGCGGCTACCTCGGCAGCGGTGACCTCGGGAGCGACGAGGACGAGGAGGTCCACTGGGGCATCGGCGCCCGCGGGATGCTCGGCGATCTCGTCGCGATGCGGGTCGACGCCCGCCACAACCTGACCGACAGCTTCAACTCCGGCGTGGCGAGCGTGCTCGAGTTCACGGTCGGCGTCGACTTCGTCTTCTGGCGCGGGGCGCCGTCGGACGTGGACGGCGACGGTGTCGCGGACGCCGACGACAAGTGCCCGGACGTCCCGGGCGTGGCGGTGCTCCACGGCTGCCCGGACAAGGACGGCGACGGCGTCACCGACAAGGACGATCGGTGCCCCGACGTGGCCGGCGTGGAGGCCCTCGGCGGCTGCCCGGACACCGACGGCGACGGCATCACCGACGCGGCCGACAAGTGCCCGACCGAGGCCGGCCCGGCCTCGCTCCAGGGCTGCCCGCCGCCCCCGCCGGACACCGACGGCGACGGCATCATCGACGCCGACGACGCCTGCCCGGCCGACCCCGGCCCCGCGGCGCTGAGCGGCTGCCCGGACAAGGACGGCGACGGCATCGCCGACAAGGATGACCGCTGCCCCGACCAGGCCGGCGTGCCCGAGGAGCAGGGGTGCCTCCCGAAGGCGGTCCAGGACAAGTTCACCGGCAGCATCAAGGGGATCCAGTTCGCGACCGGCAGCGCGAAGATCAAGACCTCGTCGTTCAGGCTCCTCGATGAGGCGGTGGGGGTGCTCAAGACCTACCCGACCCTGCGCCTCGAGGTGAGCGGGCACACCGACGACCACGGCGACGACGCGGGCAACATGACGCTGTCCGAGAACCGCGCCAACGCGGTCCGCAACTACATGATGGAGAAGGGCATCGACGGCGCGCGCCTGGTCGCCGTCGGCTACGGCGAGACCCGCCCGATCGCCGACAACAAGTCCCGCGCCGGCCGCGCCGAGAACCGCCGCATCGAGTTCCGCATGATCGGCCGCTGATCGCTATCGCGACCGACGAGGCCGGGGGCGCTGGGGTGCGCCTCCGGCCTCGCTGTGTGGAGAGCACGCCATGAACACACGCGACCTCACGAGGCCGCTCCGAGGCCGCCTGGGTGCGCCGGCGCGCGCCGCATCACGTGGCGCGCACGCCGTCGTCGGGCGGCTGCTCTTCGGGGTCGGCGCGCGGGCCTATGATCTCCTGACCGGCCAGGCGCTGTGGCGTGCTCAGGTCCTGCGCCTCCTCGACCACGCGTCGCCCCCCGCAGGTCCGCTCCGCGTGCTCGATCTGGGCACCGGCCCGGGGGTCAGCGCCTTCGCCCTCGCCTCGGCGCTCCCGGACAGCGTCGTCACCGGGGTGGACCTGTCGGCGCGCATGATCGACCGGGCCCGCGCCCATCACGCCGACACCTTCCCACACCTCCGCGACGTCGACTTCCTCGTCGCCGACGCGGCGGCGCTGCCCTTGGCGTCGGCGTCCTTCGACCTCGTCACGGGCCACAGCTTCCTCTATCTCCTCCCGGATCCGGTCGCGGCGCTGCGCGAAGCCCGGCGGGTGCTGCGTCCGGGCGGGGTGGCCAGCTTCATGGAGCCGGCCCGCGGCGGCTCGCTGGCGACCGCGGCGCGCGCGGTCGTCGACCCCGCCGGCGTGGTTCGCGCGGACCCGCTGGGTGCCGCCCGGTTCGCGACCTCGATGGCCCTGTGGCGCGTCGTCAGCGCCGCCCACGGGCGCCTCGACGCCGCCCGCGTCGCGGCCCTGTTCGACGCCGCGGGCTTCCCCGTGGTGTCCACGCACCCGACCCTCGGCGGCCTCGGGCTGCACTGCGTCGCGGTCGCAAGCAACCCCGCCTGAGCCCTCCGGAGAGGGCCCCGGCGCGACCGTTCACCATGTTGACGGTCGCGCCCGCCGCCGGGCACGAGGCGCACGCGCGGAGTCGCGTCAGTCGTGGTCGAGCGGCTTGCCGTCGGGGCCCGCCGGGTCGTGGTGGACCATGACCTCGCAGTCGGGCAGGAGCTCGCTGATGGCGGCCGCGACCCGATCCCCGACGGCGTGGGCGCGGACCAGCGGCATCATCGCGTCCATGGCGATGTGCAGCTGCACGAACTGCTGCCGCCCCGAGGTGCGCGTCTTGAGGTCGTGGACGTCGAGCACGGCCGGGTCGGCGCGGGCGATCTCGAGGATGCGCGCTCGGGTCTCCTCCGACAGCTCGTGATCCATCAGCTGGTCGATGGAGCGGATCAGGATGCGGATCGCCCCGATCGCCAGGATCGCCGCGATCCCCAGGGCGAAGACCGGGTCGGCCCAGGCCCAGCCGAGCTCCGTGGACAGCACGATCCCCGCGATGACCGCCGCGTTCATCAGCAGGTCGCCGGTGTAGTGCAGCGAGTCAGCCTCGACCGCGACCGAGTTCGTCGCCGCCGCGACGCGCCGCTGGTAGCGCACGAGCCACAGGGTCGCGATGGTGGCCACGATCATGACCGCGATGCCGACCGCGCCGCGGGTCACCGCGACCGGGTTCATGAGGCGGTCGACGGCCTCGAGGGACAGAAACACCGCCGACCCGGTCACGAACGCCGACTGGGCCAGCCCGGCGAGGGGCTCCGCCTTGCCGTGCCCGAAGCGGTGCTCGCGGTCCGCCGGGCGCAGCGCCAGCCGGATCGCCCACAGGTTCACCGCCGACGCCCCGATGTCGAGCAGCGAGTCGACCAGGCTCGACGCCATGCTGACCGAGCCGGTCAGGCCCCAGGCGCCGAGCTTCAGCGCCGCGAGCGAGGTCGCGATGATGACCGCGAGCGTGGTGACGCGGCGGAGCAGCTGCGCGTGCTCGGGGGACGCGCTCTCAGCGGTGGTGCGGGCGTCGAGGGCGGACATGACGAGCACCCGCTTACCACATGGGCCGCGGCGCGGCGCGCGGAATCACGTGGTGCGTCACGTCGTCCGCGGTCGTCCCCCGGGGGCGCTCCGACGCGGTGGGCCGGACGCCGCGACGGGGGGGGCGGGCGGCCGATCCGACGCGGCGGAGCGCAGCTGTCGGTCCGCGACAGAGCGTCGGGTGGTCTGCGGTGCTATCCTCGGCAGGTGATGCGTCGTGAAGCCCTCGTCAAGCCGCTGGCTCGCGCCCTCACGCTGGCCCTCGCCACCGTGGTGGCGGCGGCGTGCCCCGAGGAGGCCGCGCCAGGTGCGGCGCATCTCGCGTGGGAGCGCTTCGACCCCGCGGCTGGCTTCGTCCCCGCCGGCACCCACGTCGATCTGGGGGCCATCGACGTCAGGATCCCGCAGGAGCTCCGTCTGGCGCTCGTCAACGGCGGTGACGAGCCGGTCCTCGTCCGCGCCCTCGCCCTCGACGACGCCAGCGCGTTCGGCGTCATCGCCACCGCGGTCCCGCTCCCGAAGCGCCTCGTGCCCGGCGCGCGCCTCGAGGTGACGATCGGCGCCGCCCCGGGGTCGATCTGCGACGCCGTCGCGGCGCTGACGGTCGACGCCGAGGACGCCGCCCCGGCCCCTCTCACCCTCGGCGCGCGCGGCGTCGACCCCTCCGGCGCCGCCTCCGATCTCGCCGTCACGGCGGCGCGCCCGGGCGCCGACGCGGTCTGGGACCCCGTCGCTCCCGGCGTCGCCCTCGACTTCGGCGCCCGCGCGCCCGGCGGCAGCGCCAGCCGCCTGGT
>PHBI01000250.1 GCA_002841945.1 Deltaproteobacteria bacterium HGW-Deltaproteobacteria-14 | reverse complement strand
TCTTGAGGCTCTCCTGATAGAGCAGCTCGCGGTCCACCAGGGCGACCGCGAACCGCTGGCGCTGCTGCCGCGCCGCCGACAGCCCGTCGCACAGGTGTCGCGCCCCCGAGGCGCCGACGCACAGCGCGCCGCAGCCCGACAGCAGCGCGCTGACCTGCTCGCGCGCGACGCGCGAGCGCAGCGCCACCATGATCCGCAGCCCCGCCAACGCCCTGACCGGCGGCGCCTCGCCCGCGCGGCTCACGAGGCGCGCGACGAAGCTCAGCTGAGCCCCCTCGCCGCGCGCGCTGCGCGCGGTCACGTCGCCGCCCATGCGCCGCGCGATCTCGCGCGCGATGGACAGCCCGAGGCCGGTCCCCTCGACGGCGGGCGCGCCGGCGTCCGAGACGCGGGTGTAGCGCTCGAAGATCTGCTCGAGCATGTCCGGCGGGATCCCGACCCCGGTGTCCTTGACGCTGACCAGCAGATCCGCCGCGAGAGGCCCGGCCTCCCGGGTGTCGACGTCCACCCGCACGTGCCCGGCGTGGGTGAACTTGATGGCGTTGCCGACGAGGTTGCTCACGACCTGCCGCACCCGGTGCGGGTCGCCGACCAGCTCGCGGCGCAGGCCCGAGGTAGCGCCGACGGCCAGCTCGAGCCCCTTGCGCTCGGCGGCCTCGCGGTGGAGGACGACGACCTCCTCGACCAGCTCGAGGGGATCGAAGGGCGCCTGCTCGAACGCCAGCCCGCTGGCCCCGAGGCTCGACGCGGACAGGAGCGCGTCGAGCACCTCGACCAGCGCGCGCGCCGATCGCTGGATGTGACCCACGAGCTCGCGCCGCTCGGGCGCGAGCTCCTCGTCGGCGAGGAGCTGCACCATCCCCACGACCCCGGCCAGCGGGGTCCGCACCTCGTGGCTCATCGTGGCGATCAGCTCGGCGCGGCCGTGCTCGCGCGCGAGCGCCTCCTCGTGCACCCCCTCGAGGTGGCGCAGGTGGCGGATGAAGTCCGTCACGTCCCGGACCAGCGCGATCTTCAGCTCCTGACCGCCGTGGCTGAGCGTCCGGGCGGTGACCCCCACCACGAGCTCACCGCCGTCGGCGCGGGCGCCGACGCGCAGCACCGGGATCCCGTTGTCGCCGCCGACCGCCATCAGGTCCCCCGCCGCCGGCTCGTCCGACACCAGGGCGTCGAATCGCGCACCGACCAGCGCGCCCTCACGCTGACCGAAGATGCGGTGGGCGGCGGCGTTCGCGGAGGCGATCACGCCCTGCGCGTCGCACAGGAACACGCCCTCGGGCGCGTGCTCGAAGACCACCCGGTAGCGGTGCTCCGACGCCATGAGGCCCTGCTGCAGCTCGAGCTGGGCGCGGCGCTGCTCCAGCTCCAGCTCCAGCTCGAACGCGGCCCGGGTCCGCCGCGAGGCGCGCAGGGTGAGGCCGACGATGACGCCGTAGAGCGCCGCGAGCACCGCGGCGAGCAGCCCTCTGTGGACCGGGCCGAGCGCGTCCGCGACGAGCACGAACGCGACGATCAGCGCGATCGCGAGGCCCGCGAGCAGGACCGGTCCGACCCGCCCCTGACGCGCCGCTGCGGAGGGTCTCGCTGTGAACCTGGGGGCTTCCAACGCGGTCTCCAATGCCGGGTCGAGTCCCCGCCTGCGTAGCACAATCCGCTCGCCGGTGGGACCGCCCGCGGACATTTGTGCCCGCGGATCCGGGCCCGGTCGACCCGGTCGCGCGAGCCCGCGCGGACGGCGGCCCCACGCCCGCGATCGAAGCGTTCACGAATGGTAACTTGAGCCGAGCGCGATTCGAGGGCACCGTGTGCCGGCACGGGGGGACCGGCGAGGTCGGGAGGTGGTCGATGCGGTCGCGCCAGCCAACGGGTGTGTGGATTGCCTATGTCTTGGGAGCGATGGCGCTCGCGGGGTGTCACGACACCCGAGCGCCGCGCTTCGTGGACTACGGCTGCAAGGACGCTGGCCGCTGCGAGTGCGCGGTCAACGTCGACTGCGCCTTCGGGGAGCTGTGCGTCGACGGCGCGTGCATCCCGGTCAACATCACCGGCGACACGATCCAGCCCGACGTCGACGCCGCGGACACCGGCGGCGGCGGTGACACCGGCGGCGGCGACACCACGGCGCTGCCGGGGGAGCTCGGCTGGCCGTGCACCGCGAACAGCGACTGCAACTCCAACCGCTGCGTGACGCTCGAGGACGGGAGCCGGGTCTGCACCAAGCGCTGCCTCGAGGACTGCCCCGAGACCTGGAGCTGCCGCGGCCTCGACACCGCCGGCGGCATCATCGAGTTCTTCTGCGTCCCGCCGCGGGATCGGCTGTGCGAGGCGTGCGTCAACGACGCGAGCTGCCCGGGATCGCACAACCTCTGCCTGCCCGTCGGCGGCGAGCTGCACTGCGGCCAGGAGTGCGGCCTCGACCCGTGCCCCGACGGCTACACCTGCCAGGACGTCGTGAGCGTCGACGGCACCGACGGCACCCAGTGCGTCCCGGCGAGCGGCGTGTGCTCCTGCACCAGCGAGTCCGTCGGCGGCCAGGTCCCGTGCCTCAACGAGAACGAGAACGGGATCTGCTACGGCGTCCAGCCCTGCCTCGACTCGGGAGGCGGCCCGGAGCTCGGCGCGTGCACCGCGCGCACGCCGGCCCCCGAGATCTGCGACGGCCTGGACAACGACTGCAACGGCTTCCCCGACGACACCGTGCCCGTGACCGTGTGCACTCGCGAAAACGAGTTCGGAATATGCAGCGGTGATGAGCTTTGCCTGGCGGGCGCTGGCACCGTGTGCACCGCATCAATCCCGGCCGAGGAGGTGTGCGACAACCTCGACAACGACTGCGACGGCGCCACCGACGAGGGGTTCCGCGACGAGGCCGGCCACTACGCGACCATCGAGCACTGCGGCGCCTGCAACGAGTCGTGCGTCGGCCGCTTCGCGAACGCGGACGCGGTGACCTGCGACACCACCGGGGACACGCCGGCATGCCGCGTCGTCAGCTGCGTCCCGGGCTACGTCCCGGGCGCCGAGGGCACCTGCGTGCGGCCGCCGAACCTCTTGTGCGAGCCGTGCACGACCGACGCGGCCTGCGGGGGGCAGCAGGACCGCTGCCTCGCCATCGACGCCACCGACACCCGCAACTTCTGCGCCCGCGACTGCGGCCCCGACAACATCTACGGGACCGGCTGCCCCGAGGGCTACACCTGCGAGGCGGTCGACGACGACGGCGTGAGCGCCACGCAGTGCGTCCCGGTCAACAACTCCTGCGACTGCGGGGACGCGAACGCCGGCCAGACGCGCCCGTGCACCAACACCAGCGCGGCGGGGACCTGCTTTGGCCTCGCGACCTGCGATCCCACCCTGGGCTGGGCCAGCTGCACGGCGCGCACCCCGTCGCTCGAGACCTGCAACGGCCTCGACGACGACTGCGACGGCGTGACCGACGACGGCCTCGGTGGCGGCGCCTGCGCGCGCGAGAACGCCAACGGCAGCTGCCCCGGGGTGGAGCGCTGCGATCCGGTCGCCCAGTCGCTGACCTGCGCCGGGCCGGACCCCGCCGCCGAGAGCTGTAACCACGTCGACGACGACTGCGACGGCGAGACCGACGAGCCCTTCGCCGTCAACGTGCGCGACGCCCAGGGGCAGGTCGTGCAGCTCGTCTACAGCCTCGACGCCGCGAACTGCGGCGGCTGCGGGCTGCCGTGCGTCGCCCAGGCGCCGGTGACCGCGGCGAGCTGCGCGGCCGGGGCCGATGGGGTCTACTGCCGGGTCGACGCCTGCGCGCCCGGCTACTACGCCTTCGACGGGCGGGCGTGCCTGCCGCTGCCGAGCGCGAACCTGTGCCTGCCCTGCGCGGGCGACGCCGACTGCCAGGGCCCCGGCGACCGCTGCCTCGACGACTATCAGGACGGCCCGCACTGCGGGCGCGACTGCTCGGTCGGGAGCACCTACTCGACCGGCGCCCCGGGCGACCCGGGCTACTGCAGCGGCGTCGCCGGCGAGCGCGGGTGCTGCCCGAGCGGGTTCTCGTGCGGCGACGACGGTCAGTGTCGACGCGAGAGCGGCGCCTGCGACTGCGACGTCGACGGCAAGCTCCGCCCGTGCGTGAGTCAGAACGCAGCCGGCAGCTGCCCCGGGGTGTCGACCTGCGCCACCACCGGCGCGAACGCCGGCTGGTCGGCCTGCAGCGCGCCCGAGCCGGGGCCCGAGGTGTGCGACGGGGTCGACAACGACTGCGACGGGCTGGTCGACCAGGCCGACGACGGCCTCGACGTGAGCGGGCTCGCCGGCTACCCGGCCTGCCAGAACGTGTCCGACGCCTGCCCGGGCAGCTGGACCTGCGCACGGGACGGCGGCGCCTTCGGCTGGGCGTGCTCGGCGCGGGCGCCGGTCGCCGAGCTGTGCAACGGCCTCGACGACGACTGCGACGGCGTCGTCGACGACGGCTTCGTCAACGAAGACGGGCGCTACCTCGCGGTCGACCGCTGCGGGGCGTGCGGGCTCGACTGCCGCGAGGCCATCGCCAACCTGGCCCAAAGCGGCGGTCAGGTCGCACCCGGCGCGGTCAGCTGCGCGCTGGTCAGCGACGCGCCCACCTGCGTCCCGGCCGCCTGCGCGCCCGGCTTCGTGCCCTTCCCCCAGACCGGGACGGCGCGCTTCTGCCTGCCGCTCGCGGCCAAGAGCTGCCAGCCCTGCAGCGGCGACGCCGACTGCGGGTTCGCCGGCGACCACTGCGTCAGCGTCGGCAGCGACGACGGCAAGTACTGCGCCCAGCGCTGCGACGCGGCCGCCCCCTACGCGGGGTGTACCGGCGCCATCGGCCAGGCGGGGTGCTGCCCCTCGGGGTTCACCTGCCAGGACGTCGGCGGCGCGGCGCTGTGTCAGCCCGACAGCGGGAGCTGTCAGTGCTCGGCGGCGAGCGCCGGGCTGTCGCGGGTGTGCAGCGCCGCCGGCAACGGCGGCCAGACGACCTGCTTTGGGACCGAGAGCTGCGTTCAGAGCGGCGGCGTCTACAACTGGGGCAGCTGCGACCTCGACGCCAACGTCGAGGTGTGTGACGCCCTCGACAACGACTGCGACGGGATCACCGACGAGGGCTTCTTGACCGGCGGCGTCTACGACACCACCGAGAACTGCGGGCAGTGCGGCAAGAACTGCGCGCTCGCGTACAGCGCCGACGATCAGCACGTCTTCGGGGTGTGCGACGCCGCCGCCGGGGGCGGGCCGGCGTGCGCCATCGGCGGCTGCCTCGCCGACGACGTCCCGAGCGGCGCGAGCTGCCGGGTCGACGGCGACTGCGGCGCCGGAGCCACCTGCGACCCCGATCTCCTGCAATGCAGCAAGCCCTGCGCGACATCCGCCAACTGCTCCTCTGGCGAGATATGCGCAGGCGGATATTGCGCCGCAACATGCACCGGCGACGCGAGCTGTGAGGCGAGCTTCGGCGAGACCTCGCGCTGCTCGGGCGGGTTCTGCACGACCACCTGGCGTTGGGTGGACCTCGACGCCGCCCCCGGCAACGGCTGCGAGTGCCCGGCGGCGGACGGCCTGAGCCTCGACACCCCGGACGTGTTCGCGACCGCGCCGCTGCCGGGCGCGGTCTACGTGGACGCCAACTGCGACGGGGTCGACGGGGACGTCGCCACGGCGATCTTCGTGTCCTCGGCGGCGAGCGGCGGCGACGGCTCACGCGACGCGCCGTATACCACCATCGGCGACGCGGTCGCGGCCTTCGGCGCCGGCGACTCGCACATCCTCGTGGCGTCGGGGGTCTACCCCGAGCGGGTGGCGCTCAAGAGCGGTGTGCAGCTCTACGGCGGCTACAGCGCCGACTTCTCCGAGCGCGACATCGTCCTGTTCCCGACGGTCATCGCCGGCACCGACCCCGGCCCGGGGCCGGTGAACCCGGGCACGATCTACGCCGCGGGGATCACCAGCCAGACCGTCATCGCCGGCTTCACCGTCCTCGGCTACGACGTCACCACGTCGAACGCGGCCAGCTACGGGATCTACATCAGCGGCTCGGGCGGCGCGCTGCACATCCTCAACAACCGCGTCACCGGCGGCCGGGGCGGCGCCGGCACGTCGGGCGCCAACGGCGCCACCGGCCAGGACGGCGGCGCGGGCGCCAACGGGCTGCCGACCCGGGAGTGCGCCAACGCCAACTGCACCGGCGGGGCCGAGACCCAGGCCGGCGGCGGCGGCGGCACCAACGCCACCTGCCAGGCGGCGCGCGGCTGCGCCGGCATGGAGGCCGACACCAACGAGGACCCGCAGGTGGCCGACGCCCCGGCGGCGGGCTGCACTTACGCCAACGGCGGCGATCAGGGCACCTACCAGAACGGCGACGCCTCGCTCTGCAAGTACGACTTCACCCCGAGCGGCAACCAGA
>PHBI01000022.1 GCA_002841945.1 Deltaproteobacteria bacterium HGW-Deltaproteobacteria-14 | reverse complement strand
TTTCGTGCCGGCTGATCTGGCAGCGCTGGAGGCGGCCATCGAGCCCGCTACCCGCCTGGTGTTTTTCGAGTCACCCACCAACCCCTTGCTGGCCGTGCTCGACCTGGCGGAAGTGGCTGCCATCGCCCGACGCCATGGGCTCTGGTCGGTGATCGACGGCACATTTGCGACGCCCGTGCTACAGAATCCGCTGGACCACGGCATCGATCTGGTGATTCACAGCGGCACCAAATACCTGGGTGGCCACAGTGATCTTTGCTGCGGCGCCATAGTCGGCTCCGCCGCCCTGATCGAGCGCCTGCGCCAGCACGCGCTGATGCACGGCGGCAGCCTCAATGCCCAGGACTGTGCCTTGCTGGAGCGCAGCCTGAAAACCCTCGACCTGAGAGTCCGTCAGCAGAGTCGTAATGCGCTGGCGGTGGCACAGGCACTGGCCGACCACCGCTGCGTGGCCCGAGTGAACTACCCCGGATTGGAGCAACATCCGCAACACGCCATCGCGGCCCGGCAAATGGAAGACTTCGGCGGCATGCTGAGTTTTGATCTGGCCGGCGACATCGACCCGGTAACCTTCCTGCGCGCCTTGAAGATGATTCCCTGCGCGGTCAGCCTGGGCGGCGTCGAGACCCTGGTGTCGCGGCCCGCGCTGACCTCGCACGCGGGGCTGGCGCCGCGCGAGCGCGCCCGCCTCGGCATCACCGACGGGATGGTGCGGGTGTCCTGCGGCATCGAGAACGCCGACGACCTGATCGCTGATCTTCAACGCGCGCTGAACACCCTCGCGCAACCGCCCGCTGCGACGGGATGAACTTCACCCGCAGCTCGGGCGCCCGGTTCAGAACACGCTGAACTGGGTCCGCCGGGGCGGCGAAGGGGGCGTCCGCGGGGGCAGCCCGGCGAGCTCGCGCAGGCGGGCGACCCGCTCGGCGGTGGCCGGGTGGGTCCGGAGCGCGTCCGGCACCTCGGCGCGGCGGGCGCGCAGGCCAAAGATGCGCGACAGCAGGCTGTCGCCGCCGCGCTCGATGCGCACGAGCGCCGACGCGAGCCCGAGCGGGTCGCCGGTGAGCTCGACGGCGGCGACGTCCGCCCGGAGCTCGCGGGTGCGGCCGAAGGCGAGCTGGACCAGGGTCGCGGCGGCCGGCGCGATGACGAGGGCGAGCAACCCGCCGAGCGGGACGAGCTCCGTCCCGACGAGCAGCAGGGGCAGCCCGACGAAGGCGAGCATGAGGCCGGCCTGGCTCATGACGCGGGTGAGCGTCGTCAGCACCGTCGCGACCTGCATCCAGCCGAGGTCGCCCTGGCGGATGTGGGCGATCTCGTGAGCCAGGACGCCGACGACCTCGCGTGGGGTGAGGGTCCGGAGCAGCCCCTCGGTCACGCCGATGGCGGGGTCACGTCGATCGCCCACCGAGAAGGCGTTCTGGACGGCCGCCGGCACCCAGTAGACCCGCGGTGGGCGGGGCAGCCCGGCGCGAGCGCTGAGCTCGACGACGGCGTCGAGGAGCCACGGCGCGTCCCCACGCCGCAGCGGCACGGCGCGCTGCTGGCGCAGGAGCAGCCGGTGGGGCGCGGAGCGGCTCGCGAGCGCGACCATGGCGACGACGCCGATGGCCCCCCATGCGGCGCCGGTCGGGCCGGCGAAGGCCCAGGCGGCGGCCCCCGCGATGGCGCTGAGGGTGGCGATCAGCGCGGCCGACCGCAGGGTCGCCGCGAGCTTCTGGGTGACGAGGCGGGCGTACATCACTGGGAAACGATGCGCACCCCGCCAGTCGCGACAACGCGCCGCGAGCGCCAGCGCGAGCGGCAGCTCAGGAGCCTGTCCCAACCCGCATGGGTGTGGTACGGCGCGGCCGTGAGCCCCGACGCCCCGCCAGCTGCACCGATCGACATCCTGTTGCGCGACGACGCCGTCGTCGTGATCGCCAAGCCCGCCGGGCTCGCCGTGCACCGGGGCTGGGCGAAGGACGACAGCTACGCCATGACGGAGGCGCGCGACGCCGTCGGGCGCTGGGTCTACCCGGTGCATCGCCTCGACCGGGCGACCAGCGGCGCGCTCCTGTTCGCCCTCGACCCCGCGCTCGCCGAGGTGCTCGCGGCGCAGTTCCGGGCCCACACCATCGCCAAGCGCTACCTCGCGCTCGTGCGCGGCGTCCCGCCCGCCGAGCTCGTCATCGCGCGCCCGCTCACCAAGGACGGTGGCGACGCCCCTCAGCCCGCGCTGACCCGGGTGCGCCGCCTGTGGATCTTCGAGCGCCGCTACAGCCTCGTCGAGGCCTGGCCAGAGACGGGCCGTCAGCACCAGATCCGGCGCCACCTCAAGGGCGAGACCCACCCCCTCATCGGGGACGTGCGCTACGGCAAGGGGGACCACAACCGCCTCTTCCGCGAGCGCTTCGGCCTTCACCGGCTGGCGCTCCACGCGGCACGCCTGTCCTTCGACCACCCCCAGAGCGGCGAGCGCGTCACCGTGACCGCGCCGCTCCCCGACGACCTGGCCGGACCGCTCCGCGCCATGGGCGCCCCCGAGGAGCTCCTCCAGCCGTGACCCGCTACTGCGACCACGTCGGCTACGAGACCGACCTGATGCTCATCGCGCTCGACGGGCGCGTCCTTCGGCGCGACGGCTACTGGGTCGGCCGCCGCCCGCGCCACCCGGACCACATCTGGGGCAACCTCCTGGTGCTCGATCAGCCCCCCGATCCCGCCGATCCGGGCGCCGCCGCGCGCTGGATCGCGCGCTCTGGCGAGGAGCTCGGCCCCGCCGCGCGCCACGTGGCCCTCGGCTGGGCCGGCGACGGCGCCGACACCCGGGTCACCGCCGCGTTCACCGCCCGCGGGTTCGACGCCATCGACGTCGTGGCCCTGTCCACCAGCGCACCGCGCCCGCACCCACGCGCCGCGACGGGGGTCACGGTGCGCCCGCTCCGCAGCAACGGCGACTGGCGCGCCTGCCTGGCGCTCACCCGCCAGATGCACGACGACGACCGCCCGGATCCCGGCTTCGACCAGTGGCTGGCGCGCCAGATCCGCCAACACCGCGTCCTCACCGACCAAGGTCACGGCGCGTTCTTCGGCGCCTTCGTCGGCCCGCGCCTGATCGGGAGCCTCGGGATCTACGTCCGCCGCGGCGACGGCCTCGCGCGCTACCAGCTCGTCGTGACCGACCGCCGCTATCGGCGCCGCGGGGTGGCGAGCCGCCTCGTGGTCGAGGCCGGCCAGCACGCCCTCGCTCACCTCGGCGCCCGCGAGCTGGTGATCGTCGCCGAGCGCCAGCGCCACGCCGCCCAAGTCTACCGCGACGTCGGCTTCGACCGCGCGGCCCTCCAGGGCGGCGTGATGCGCCAGATGCCGCGCCGCGCCTGGATGCGCACACGATAGCCGGGCCCCCGCCCTTCGTGGCAAGGTCGTCCAGTCACGCTCGCCCCACCGGCCAGGAGACATCATGCCCGACGCCGCTCTGACCCCGTTCTTCGCGCCGACCGGCGTCGCCGTCGTCGGCGCCAGCGCGCGCCCCGAGTCGGTCGGTCACGCCCTGCTCCGCAACCTCCTCTTCGGCGGCGCCGGCTCGACCGAGCGCAGCGCCGGGTTCCCGGGGCCGGTGTACGCCGTCAACCCGAAGGGCGGGGCGATCCTCGACCACCCGGTCCTGACCTCGCTCGCCGCCATCGACGGGCCCCTCGATCTGGTGCTGATCGCCGTGCCCGGCCGCCACGTGCCGGGGTTGATCGACCAGTGCGCCGACCGCGACGTGCGCTGCGTCATCGTCATCTCCGCCGGCTTCGCGGAGGTGGGCGCCGAGGGCAAGGCGCTGCAGGACGCCATGCTCGCCCGCGGCGCCGCTCGCGGGGTGCGGATCATCGGGCCGAACTGCCTCGGGGTGATGCGCCCCGAGCGGGGCCTCAACGCGAGCTTCGGCGCCGCGGCCCCGCGGCGCGGGGGGATCGGCCTGCTCTCGCAGTCGGGAGCCCTCATCACCGGCATCATCTCCTACGCCGAGCAGGAGCGCTTCGGGCTCTCCACCGCGGTGTCGCTCGGCGCCAAAGCCGACATCGACGACGAGGAGATCCTCGACTGGCTCGCGGACGACCCCGAGACGACGGTCATCACGCTGTACGCCGAGTCCTTCACCCGCCCCCGCGCGGTCTACGAGGCGCTCCGGCGGGCCGCGGCTCGCAAGCCCGTCGTCGCCATCAAGGGCGGCGCCAGCGCCGCCGGCGCGAAGGCCGCGTCGAGCCACACCGGGGCGCTGACCGGCTCGAACGCCGCCTACCGCGCAGCCTTCGCCCAGGCCGGGGTGCAGTACGCCGGCGACATCGGCGAGCTGATGGGGTGGTCGCGGGCGCTGGCGTCTCAGCCCCCGGCGCCCGGCCCGCGGCTCGCCATCGTGACCAACGCCGGCGGCCCGGGCGTGCTCAGCGCGGACGCGGCGAGCCGGCACGGGCTGACGCTCGCGACGCTCACGCCCCTGACGATCGCCGCGCTCAACGAGGTCCTCCCCGACGTCTGGTCGCACAACAACCCCGTCGACGTCATCGGCGACGCCACCCCCGAGCGCTATCGCGACGCGCTCAATATCCTCGGGCGCGCCCCGGAGGTCGACGGCGTCGTCGTCATCATGACCGTCCAGGCGATGACCGCGCCGCTCGAGACGGCGCGCGCCATCGCCGACGCGCACGCCGAGTCGAGCTGGAACAAGCCCCTCTTGGCGAGCTTCCTCGGCCTGGTCGGGACCGAGGTCGGGACCTTCCTCGACGCCCGCGGGATCCCCGAGACGAACCTCCCCGAGGAGGCCATCAGCGCCATGGGCGCGCTCGTCCGCCGAGGCGAGCACCTCCGGCGCACCGAGCCCGCCGCGACCACCCACGACCGGCTGCCGGCGCCGGACCTCGACGTCGTGCGCCGCTGTGTCGCGCGAGGGCGCGCCGGCGGGCAGACGAACCTCGATCTCGGGCTCGCGACCGAGCTCCTCGGCGCCGCGGGCCTCCGCTACAACCGCTCGCGGACGGCGACCGACGAGGACGCGGCCGTGGCCGTCGCGACCGACATCGGCTTCCCGGTGGTGGTGAAGGTCATCAGCCCCGACGTGCTCCACAAGAGCGACGTCGGCGGCGTGGTCCTCGACGTCATCGACGCCGACGGCGTGCGCGCCGCCTGCGCCTCCATCCGCGAGCGCGTCGGCCGCCACGTGCCGGGGGCGAACATCTCCGGCTTCACCATCGAGGAGCAGGTCAAGGGGACCGAGATCATCGTCGGCGTCTCGCGCGATCACGACTTCGGCCCGCTGCTGATGGTCGGGATGGGCGGCGTCTTCGTCGAGGTCTACAAGGACGTCAGCTTCGGGCTCGTCCCGCTGACCCGCGCCGACGCCCACCGGATGATCGGCGAGATCCGCGCCCAGCCTCTGCTCGACGGGGCGCGCGGGCGGCCGGTCCTCGACCGCGACGAGCTGGTGGAGGTGCTGATGCGGATCTCGGCGCTGGTCGACGCCTTCGGAGACATCGCCGAGCTCGACGTGAACCCGCTCGTCCTCACCGAGAGCGGGCTGGTGGCCATCGACGCCCGGGTGATCCTATCATGATCGTCACCGACGTCACCGCCGTGCGCGCCATCCTCACCGAGGCGCGGACCCTCGCCATCCTCGGCGCCCACCCGAGCCGGGTGCGGGCCGGCTTCTACGTCCCCGAGTACCTCCAGGAGCAGGGCTATCGCGTGCTGCCGGTGAACCCGAAGCTCGTCGGCCAGACGCTGTGGGGCGAGCCGGTGCGCGCGACCCTGGCCGAGCTCGACGCGCCGGTGGACATCGTCGACGTGTTCCGCCGCCGCGACCACCTGGCGGCGCACGTCCCCGACATCCTGGCGATGAGCCCGCGCCCACGGGTCATCTGGTTGCAGCTCGGCGTCCGCAACGACCCCGTCGCCCGCGAGCTGTCCGACGCCGGCTTCGACGTCGTCCAGGACCGCTGCACCCTGGCCGACCACCGCCACCTCGGCGTGGGCCGAGCGCGATGAGCGGCCGCCTCGTCGCCGCCCCCGGCGCGGTCGCGCGGGTCACGCTGACGCGCGACCTGCGGCGCGCCATCAAGCGCGGTCACCCCTGGATCTTCTCGAACGCCGTCCGCATCCCGACCGGCGCGGAGCCTGGCGCCATCGCGCTCGTCGCCGACAAGAGCGGTCGCCCCCTCGCGGTCGGCTACGTCGATCCCGAGGGCCCGCTCGCGGTGCGGGTGTGCAGCCCCGAGCCCGGGGTACACCTCGACGACGCCTGGGCCGAGGCCGGGCTCGAGCGCGCGCTGGGGCTGCGTCGAGGGCTCTTCGACGCCGCGACGACGGGCTTTCGCGCCGTCAACGGCGAGGGCGACGGCCTCCCGGGGCTCGTCTTCGACGTCTACGGCCGCACCGGGGTCCTCAAGCTCGACGGCCCCATCGCCGAGCGCTTCTGGGACGCCGCGGGCCTCGGCGGCTGGCTCGCCGCGCGCCTCGACCTCGAGGCCGTCTACCAGCGCCACCGCTCCCGCGGCGAGCCCGCCGGGCGCCCGCTCGTTGGCCCGACCCCGACCGCGCCCGTCCACTTCCTCGAGCACGGCGCGCGCTACACCGCCGACGTCGTCGTCGGCCAGAAGACCGGGTTCTTCCTCGATCAGCGCGACAACCGCGCGCGGGTCGCCCAGCTCGCGCGAGACCGGCGGGTGCTCAACGTCTTCGGCTACACCGGCGGCTTCTCGGTCGCGGCCGGCCGCGCCGGGGCGCGCCACGTCACCACCGTCGACCTCGCGCGCCCGGCCGTCGAGGCGGCGGAGGCGCACTGGCGCCTCAACGACCTCGACCCCGACGCCCACGAGGGCGTGACCGCCGACGCCTTCGCGGTCCTCGACGACGCCGCCCGCGCCAAGCGGCGCTGGGATCTGGTGGTGCTCGACCCGCCAGCCTTCGCGCCCTCTCGCGACGCCGCGGAGGGGGCGCTGAACGCCTACACCCGGATGATTACGGGTGGAGCCCGGGTCACCGAGCGGGGCGGACTGTGCGTCGCAGCGTCATGCTCCGCCCACGTCGATCTGGCGGCCTTCGTCACCGCCTGCGAGGAGGGGATCGCGCAGGCCCGCCGGCGCGGGACGGTGATCGGCATCTACGGCCAACCCGCCGACCACCCCGCGCCCCTGGCGTGCCCCGAGCTCCGCTATCTGAAGTGCGTCTTTCTCGCGTTGGACTGATTCGTGAGGGACGAGGTCGCGGGGTGCGATGACCCCCGCCGGGCCGCCCAGGGAGGCCCGGCGATCGGCGCAGACCCGCACCGGAGCTGCGCCTGGCCCACTAGGGCCGATCGCCCCCGGCGCTGTGGACCAGCGACCCTGACGCGGCGTCGAGGTTGACCGATAGGTGAGAGTGCCCACGGGCTGCGATATCGCGCGCGTTCGCAGAACGACGATGGATATCGGGAAGGTAGAGCCGCGCCTCCGAGCCGACCGCGCGGCGTAGAAAGAACGGTCTACGGCGCTTGACAGCTGGCATGCTCCTTGCTCTGGTCGGCAGAGTCACGCAGTAGGCTGACGCGATCCGCACGGCGCGGGTTCGTCGTCGGTTTACCAATGTCGCAAGTCGGACGGAGTCCAAAATGAAGCAGCTCATCGTCGGCATCGGCGCTCTCGCGGCCCTCGCCACCCTCGGCAGCACGGCGCTCGCCGGTGACACGCCGTGCGCTCCCGAGGCCAAGAAGTTCGAGTGGCACATGTGTATCGGCGCCGAGGTCGAATACAAGCGCGGCATGAAGACCGAGACCCGCGACGAGTGCGCGGTCGACAAGGTCATCGCCAAGGGCACCTGCGAGCTGGGCGACCTCGCCTCCTACGTCCCCGAGGGCACCGACATCGGGCGGGTCCAGTTCTACGCGATCGTCCCCGACGGGCAGAAGCTCGACGACTACGAGATCCAGTACACCTACGACGGCGACAACGGCTGCACCATCGAGCCGACCAGCTTCAATCCGTGGCGGACGATGAAGTTCAGCGACGCGTTCGACAAGGACAACAGCGAGCGCAGCGAGATGGCCGTCGCGAAGCTGAAGAAGAAGAAGCTGGCCTTCTACCCCGAGGCGTTCGTGATGCGTCGCTTCGGCGGCCAGGAGTGCAAGGGCATGAAGGCCGCCGCGGGCATGCTCGACAAGAAGACCCAGTCCAAGTACGTCTTCCTGATGAGCGCGGTCTTCCCGATGTAAGCAGCCGCGTGGCTGCGAGATGGGGCGTCGGCCGCGTGCGGTCGGCGCCCCGCCGCGTCTCGAGGCGGGGCGAAACCAGGTGGTTTCTTGGACGGGGCGGGCCGGCGGTGGTGTAACTGCCCGGTGTTCGCCTGGCTACCCGCGTTCGTCGCCCTCGGGGCTGTCGCCGTCGCCCTCATCGTCGGCCCCGGCGATGACGGCGCGACGCCCCCGCTGCGGGTCGGAACGGAGAGCGCGGCGGTGCCGCTGAGCGCCCAGGACGCACCGGAGAGCGCGGACGCCGCCCCGCCAACGGCCACCGACGCGGCCGAGGTCGATCCGCCGCCCGGGCCGCCTCCGCTGCCCATCGCCCTCGACGTGTGGCCGGTGGCGCTCGAAGACGGGCGCGTCGACGCCGTCGCGGTCCGCGGCGACCGGCTCTACGTCGCGGTCCAGACGGTAGCGCAGCGCCCCCTCATCGACCCGGCGATCGTCCGGGTGCACGCCCTCGACGCCGCCGGAGCCGAGGACGGGCGGCCCTGGCGAGCGGCGATCCTGGGTCCGAGCCCGGTGGCCCTCGCGGCCTCCGGTGGGGATGTCGTGGCGATCTGGAGCCATCGCGCGCACCCGGGGCGCGAGCTGGCGACGACGCGGATCGGGGCGGGCGCCGACGCGGGCTTCGAGGTGCTCGCGGCCGAGGGGGCGTTCACCCCCGTCGGGCAGCCGCTGATCGCGCCCGCGGCGGACGACGGCTTCCTCGCGTGCGCCAACAACGCCGCGGGCGCACCGCGCTGCGTCGCCCTCGACGACGACGGCAGCGCGCGCTGGAGCGAGATCAGCGCGCTGCGGCGCTACACCCTGTGGCGGCTCGTCCCCAACGGCGCGGGCTACTTCCTCTTCGGCACCGACTGCGGGCGCGAGGGGTGGGGCGACGCCGAGGTGTCGGCCGTGTCGTGCCGCACCCCGCGGGTCGTGCTGCAGGAGCTCGACGCGACCGGACGCCCCCGCGGGCGCCTCCGCTGGATCGCGCGCTTTCAGGGCAACCGCGAGCTCGGCGTGATCGGGCTCGGCGACGAGGTGATGCTCTACGGGCGACGAGCGGTCGCCCAGGAGTCGACGGCGCTCCTCATCGGCCGCCGGGCGGTGAAGGAGCTCGACGGCCGCTGGAACCGCACCGCCGGGGGCCTCGGCGACGCAGGCGGCGCGCTGCTGCTCGAGGTGGACAAGCTCCACATGGAGGACGGCCTCCCGGTCGCGGGCTATCGCCCGCGGCGGTGGAGCCCCGGGGACGGTCGCGTGGCGCCGGAGGGGTGGCCCGAGGGGGTGGCGTCGCGCCTGCCGCACGGCCTCGAGCAGCGCCTCGTCGCGGCGAACGAGGTCATCGCGGTCCTCGATCCGCCCACGAGCGACGGCGTCAGGGGAGTCGCCCTGCGGCTACACCCGGGGGCGTCGGGGCTGGCGCAGGCGGCTCAGCCGGCGCCCAACGCGCGCCCTTGACCGGACCGGGTGAGCCCCTACCCTGCCGGGCCATGTACGTCGACGTCCACGCCCACCTGATCCACCCGAGCTTCGCTGGCGAGGAAGACGCCGTCGCCGCGCGCGCCGCCGCCGCCGGCCTCGACTTCGTCATCGTCAACGGCCTCGAGCCGCGCTCGAACCGCGCGGTGCTCGAGCTGTGCGATCGCCACCCCCACCTGCTGCCGGCCCTCGGCGTGTACCCGGTGGACGCGGTCGCGAGCAAGATCGACCGGGCCGCGTGGACCCACCCCTTCGATCCGCCGGCGCCCTTCGACGTCGACGCCGAGATCGACTACATCGACAGCGTGGCCGACCGGCTCGTCGCCGTCGGCGAGTGCGGCCTCGATCAATACTGGGTCACCGACCAGGCCGAGGAGCAGGAGCGGGTGCTGCGCCGCCTCTGCGAGGTCGCGATGCGCCACGACCTGCCGGTCATCCTGCACACCCGCAAGGCCGAGCGGCGCACCCTCGAGATCGTGCGCGAGCTCGGGGTCGACAAGGCCGACTTCCACTGCTTCGGCGGCAAGCTGGCGCTCGCCCGCGAGGTCGCCGAGGCGGGCTACTACCTGTCGATCCCGCCGGTGGTGGTCCGCGCCGAGGCCTTCCAGCGCTACGCCTTGCACCTCCCCCTCGAGCGCCTGCTGACCGAGACCGACAGCCCCTACATGGGCCCGGTGCGCGACGCCCGCAACGAGCCCGCGAACGTGCCGCTCGGCGTCGCGGCCATGGCCGAGGCGCGCGGGATCGGCGCCGACGCCATGGCCGAGGCGATCCGGGACAACTTCCGCCGCCTCTTCGGTCGGTGACCTGAAACAGCCCGGGGAGCGGCGGCCGATGCGTCAACCTGGTTGACGTTCGGACGCGCGCGGGCGGGGCGTCCACGCCTCAGCCTACGCCGGCCACTGGCGCGTGGACGTCCCGTCCACGCACCCGGAGCGGCCGCCTGAAGCCGGTCTCCCAGCGTCCGTTCGGCCCGCGGTCAGTCGTCGAGGGCGGCGCGGACCTCGCGCAGGAGCTGCCCGGAGTTGAACGGCTTGGCGAGGAAGCGCCGGCCGCCGTGCTGCACGAAGTCGGTGTCCTGAGCGGTCATCGTGTAGCCGCTGATGAAGATGAAGGGCATGTCGGGGGCGAGCTCGCTCATCTGCTCCCAGGTGGCGCGGCCGCCCATGCGCGGCATGACGACGTCGAGGATGACGAGGCGCACGTCTCCGAGGTGCTCGCGCAGCGCGGTGATCCCCTCGGCCCCGTCGGCGGCGGTCAGGATCGTGTAGCCCCCGCCGCGCAGGATGCGCGCGGCCATGTTGCGCACCAGCTCGTCGTCGTCGACGAGGAGCAGCGTCTCGTCGCCCCCCCGGGGGGGCGCCTGCGGCCGCCGCAGCCGCGCCGGGGGACGCTCGACCACCGGCAGGTAGATGTTGATGGCCGAGCCGCCGCCGCGCAGGTTCTCGGCGGTGATCACGCCCTCGTGCTGATCGACGATGCCGTGGACCATGGCGAGCTCGAGCCCGGTCCGCGGGCCACCGTCCGCCGCCGCGTAGAAGGGGTCGAACACGTGGGCGAGGAGCTCGTCGGGGAACCCCGCGCTCGAGTCCTCGATGCGGACCTTCACGTAGCGCGTGTCGCGGGCCTTGGACGGGAGGCGGCTCCACTCGTCGCGGGCGCGCACGTTCGACGTCATGATCGCGAGCTCGCCGCCGTCCGGCATCGCGTCGCGCGAGCGCGTACACAGGGTCAGCACGATCTGCTCGATCTGCATCGGATCGGCCAGGACCGTCCCGAGGTGCTCGCTCGACTCGAAGCTGAGCACGACGTCGGATCCGAGGCGGCGCGCCAATGTGTCGATGAGGTCCCCGATGACGTCGTTGATCGAGATGTACTCAGGCTGAAGCGCCTGTCGACGGCCGAACGCGAGCAGCTGGCGGGTGAGCGTCGCGGCCTGCTCGGCGGCCCGGCGCGCGCCGGCGAGGTCGTGCCTGACCCGCGAGCCCTGCGGGAGCCCCGAGATCGCCAGGTCGATCTGGCTGAAGACCTCGAGCAGCACCTTGTTGAAGTCCTGCGCGACCCCGCCCGCGAGGTGCGCCACCGCCTCCATCTTCTGCTCGGCGCTCAGGCGGTCGAGCTGCATCACCCGGTCGGTGATGTCGGTGCAGACGCCGACCCAATGGGACGGGCGACCGCTGGCGTCGCGGATCGCCGCGCCGCGATCGACGCAGGTCCGCCAGGAGCCGTCCCACATCCGCAGGCGGATGGTCTCGTTGTACGGCGCCCCGGTGTCGAGGTGGCGCTCGATCGCGGCGGCGACCACCGTGCGATCCGCGTCGTGGATGTGCGCCTCCCAGTCGGCGCGCGTCTCCGCGAGACCGGTGAGGCGGCTCTTCCCCCACGACTCCAGGCGCCCGGTGGCGAAGCTCCAGCCGTACAGGTGGTCGTCGGGGCCGGCGAGGGCCAGGCTGACGCGGTCGCTCGCGCCCCCGTCGCTCGCGACCCCGTCGGGCGCCGCGTCCGCCCCCGCGTCCACCGCCGCCACGTCGTCCTCGAAGACCGCCAGGATCTCCGCTGGCCGGCCGCTCGGATCACGCCGGAACACGACCTCACGGCTCGTCACCGGGTGCCACTGCCCATCGGCGCGGCGCACTCGGAAGCGCTCGATCTCGACGGCGCCGTCGGGGAGCTCGGGCCAGCGCGCCGCGTGCGCGATCAGGGCCGGCAGATCATCGGGGTGGATCACCGCGGCGAAGCGCTCTCCGGGCTGGCTGAGCGCGTCGACCACCGACAAGCCGAGCGCCGTGTCGAGCGGCCGGTTCAGATACATCAGGCGCCGCGCCTGCAGCCCGACGACGCAGACGCGGAGCGGCAGCGCGGCAGCGACGCGGGCGATGAAGCGGCGGCTCTCGGCGAGCGCGCCCTCGTCCTTGTCCTCGGTGGCCGGACGCTCGGGGCGGGCGACGCCGATGACCTCCTCGTCGGAGACCCGCACGAAGGTCATCTCCCAGCGCGTCTCGTGGTGCTCCCGCCCGCCGAGGCTGTACGAGATGCGGCACTCCGGCGCGCCCGACACGACCGCGAGCAACCCGCGGCGCAGGCGGGCGGCGATCACCTCGGGGAACACCTGGTCGATGGTGCGGCCGACGATCGCCGACGGTGAGGTCGGCAGCAGGTTCGGGTCGTTCGCGTGGAACTCGCGGAAGACGCCGGCGGGGGTCAGCCAGAAGACGACGTCGTGAGAGGCACGCAGCAGCGCCTCGCAGGTCGCCGATGACGCCGGCTGCCGGCCGCCGTCGCCCCCGGCGGCCCGAGCCGGCGCGGCGTCCCCCGCGTCCGTGGCGGAGGGCGCGCGGCGATCGTGCCGCTCGAGGAGATCGAGGCGCAGCGACAGGAACTCCGGCTCGCGGGGCCAGACCAGGAAGTCGTCGGCGCCGGCGGCGATGACGTGGGCGAGCTCCCGCGCCTCGCCGCGCGGGATCCCGACCACCACCAGGTGCTCTCCACCAAACCGCCGCCGGAGCTTCACGGTCCACAGCCGCAGCGTGATCGGCGAGGTGGGCAGCAGCACGAAGGCCGCGTTCGGGGCGACCTCGCCCAGAGCCTCGGGCGACGGGGCTATCTCCGCGACCGTGTGGCCGTCGTCGAGCGCGTCAGCGAACCTGCGCGCGCCAGCGACGTCGTCGCTCAGGATTACGATGAGCATCCGGCTGCCCCGTGGTTGGACGCCGACCGACCGTGCGGTCGGCCATATCGAGGAACGCCTAGGCCTCCTCGCTCAGAACTCGCTTCGCCGCGTCCTGATTTGGGGTCCTAGTGAGACTGATCCGGCCGCTGCGCGGCCCGGGACATCGCCCCAGGACGTCGCTTAACTCGGCCCTGGGTCAATGCCCTAGACCATACACCTCGTCACGGCGTCCGTCGCGTCCGGACACCACCCCGCGAGCGGCGCCGACCCAGCGACCGAGACGCCCCGATGGGACGTCGTCCGGTGGCGTCAGCGAGGCCGGCGCGGTACAAGGGGCCATGCGCCGCGCCAAGATCGTCTGCACCCTCGGTCCAGCAACCAACGACCAGACCACCATCGACGCGCTCGTCGCGGCGGGGATGGACTGCGCGCGGCTGAACTTCTCCCACGGAACCCACGAGTCCCACGCGCGCGCCGCAGCGATGGTCCGCGCGGCGGCGTCCAGGGCCGGCCGCCCGCTGGCGATCCTGGCCGACCTCTGCGGTCCCAAGATGCGGGTCGGCGTGTTCCCGGGCGGCCCGGTCGAGCTCGTCGCGGGCGCACGCTTCACGCTCAAGACGCGGGACGCGCCCGGGGACGTGAACGGCGTCGGCGTCAGCTACGCCGCCCTCGCCGAGGACGTCCGCATCGGCGACGCAATATTGCTCGATGATGGTCTGCTGCGCCTTCGGGTCGACTCGGTGGTGGACGGGGATGTGCATTGCACCGTCGAGGTGGGCGGCGCGCTGAGCGACAAGAAGGGGCTCAACATCCCCGGCACGCCGCTGAGCACGCCCGCGGTCACGGAGAAGGACAAGGAGGATCTGGTCTTCGCGGTCGAGACGCTGAAGGTCGAGTTCGTCGCGCTGTCCTTCGTGCGCCGGGCGGCGGACGTGCTCGAGGCGCGGGCGCTCGCGGGGGACACGCCGATCATCGCGAAGATCGAGAAGCCCGAGGCGATCGCGAACCTCGACGCGATCCTCGACGCGGCGGACGGGGCGATGGTGGCGCGCGGGGATCTGGGCGTAGAGATGGGGGCCGAGAAGGTCCCGCTGCTGCAGAAGCGCATCATCCGGGCGGTCAACCACCGCGGCAAGATCGTGATCACCGCGACGCAGATGCTGGACTCGATGATCCGCAACCCGACCCCGACCCGCGCCGAGGCGGCGGACGTCGCCAACGCGGTGATCGACGGCACCGACGCGCTGATGCTGAGCGGCGAGACCGCGGCCGGCAAGCACCCGCTCTTGGCCGTGGCGATGATGGACAAGATCGTCCGCGAGGTGGAGGACGACTGGCAGCGGGAGCGCAAGAGCCTCACCGACGACGGGTTCCACGCCGAGCTCGGCAGCGACTGGGGGTTCGCCGACGGCGCCGCGAAGGCCGCCGCGGTCCTGTCCTTCGCGCTGCCGATGAAGGCGCTGGTGGTCTTCACCCGCGACGGGCGGACCGCGCGGATGCTGAGCGAGTACCGGCCGCGGGCACCGATCGTCGCGATGACGCAAGAGTCGGGCGTCGCCAACCAGCTCGCCCTCGAGTGGGGGGTGATCCCGCGCGTCGAGGTCCCCCCCGAGATCATGTCCGAGACCATCCGCATCGCGACCGGGCTGCTCCTGCGCGAGGGGATCTGCCAGGTCGGCGACGAGTTCACGCTGGTGATGGGGTGGCCGCCGTCGAGCGGGACGAACACCTTGAAGCTGCACCGCATCTGAGCCCACGACCGCGACGTCGAGGGCCGCTGACTTAGGAGGGACCCATGTCCGGACGACTTCTCTCGGCCTTCGGGCTCGCCCTCGCGCTGACGTTCAGCAGCGTGCCGGCGGACGCCGCGCCTCCCCCGTCGGGCAAGCACACGCCGTACAGCGCCTTCAACCACAACGGCTTCCTGATGCGGCTGTCGGCCGGCTTCGGCTACACCCGCGCCAGCCAGGACTCGAGCGACGGGAGCCTGGTCCTGTCGGGTGGGGGCGGGATGGCGTCCCTCGCGTTCGGCGGCATGATCGCCAAGAACCTGGCGCTGAACGTCGACATCTTCGGCAGCAGCGCCTTCGAGCCGGCGGTCGTCGTCGACGGCACGGACATCGGCGACGCCAGCAGCACGACGATGTCGGTCGGGGCGATCGGCCTCGGGGTGACCTACTACCTGATGCCGGCCAACGTGTACCTCGCGCTGTCCTTCGGCGCGGCGAAGGGGCGCCTCGAGACCCGCGCCCGGACGGTCTTCGGCACCATCGTCTTCAAGGACACGAGCGACGTCGGCTTCGCGGTCAACGTGATGGTCGGCAAGGAGTGGTGGGTCGGCCGCGAGTGGGGGATCGGCGTCGCCGGGCAGTTCATCATCGGCACGCTGCCGGCCAGCGGCGGCGACATCCACCCGATGGCCTTGGGCGTGGCCCTGACCGCCACCTTCAACTGAGGGGCCGGGCGCGCCCGGCCCCGCGCTACCGAAAGCGCCGCCGGACCTCGCCGCGCACGGCCTCGATCATGCCCGGCATCGCCTTCTCCTGGACGACGGACTGGAGCCGCTTCGGGATCGGGATCTTCGGCACGACGTGCACCTGGTAGAGCGCCAGGGTGCGCGCGGCGTCCCCGTCGAAGGGGGTCAGGGTCCAGCTGCCCTCGTTGTGGTGGTAGTCGCCGGCCTCGAGCTTCCAGGCGCGGACCCAGCTGACGCCCGGCTCGACGGTGTGTCGCACCTGGGTCGTCGCGGTGAGGTTTCTGAGCGGGAACGGCATGTCCACGGTCACCCGCGTGCGGATGTCGTCGCCCTGGCGGGTGAGCTCCTCGGACTTCTTCACCCGCGGCATGAAGGTCTGGTAGAGGGCCGACTTGTCGACGAGATCCCAGACGCGCTCGGGCGGCGCGTCGATGACGGCGCGCACGACGATGCGCGGGCTCGACGAGCCAGCGACGGCCTCGGTGTTCACGAGCACCTCGCCGCACGCGAGGCGCGCGAGGGTCGCGGGGTCGATAGCGTCCGGCATGGTCAGGTCCTCTGCGGCGGGTTTGGGACACCTTCCGCGAAGTCGATGGGGTCGGCAAGCCGGCCGTGCACCAGCGCGTTGCCCGAGCGCAGGTGCAGCGCGACGGACTCGGGGATCACGCGGACGTCGCGGTTGCGGAGCCGCCCCGGCGCCGGATCCGGGAAGGCGACGGCGTAGTAGTTGGGCGTGTGCCCGCCCGCGAGCCCGGGCCCGCCGCCGAGGGGCCGCCCCTCGACCAACACCTCGATCGGCGCGCCCGCCGTGACGAGGGCCTCGGCGCGCTCGACGACCCGGGCGTTCGACAGCGCGACCAGCGCCGCGACGCGCCGCTTACGCTCGGCCGGGGGCACGACCCCGTCGAGGCGGGTGGCCGCGGTCCCGGCCCGCTCGCTGTAGGGGAAGACGTGGAGGCGGGTCCAGGGCAGCGCGCACAGACGCTCGAGCCCGGCGGCGAAGATCGCCTCGGACTCGCCCGGAAAGCCGGTGATCAGGTCCATCCCCACGAAGACGCCGCCCGCCAGGCCGCGGGTCCGCACGAGGTGTCCTGCGAGGCCGGCCAGCGCCTCGAGGGCCCGCTCGGCCGCGTCGGGAGCGTAGCGCCGCTTCATGCGCCGCAGCACGCCCGCGTCGGGGCTCTGGAGCGACAGGTGGACGTGGGGCCTCAGGCGCGGCTCGTCGCGCAGCAGCGCCAGCAGCGCCGGGGTCAGCTCCGGCGGCTCGAGGCTCCCGAGGCGCACCGCGGGCGCGTCGGTCTCGGCCAGGACGCGCTCGATCAGGGCGGACAACGGCGGCGCCCCCGGGAGATCCGCCCCCCAGTCGCCGAGCGCCGTCCCGGTCAGCACGAGCTCGCGCGCGCCGGCGGCGACGAGGGTCGCGACCCGCGCCACCACGACGTCGGCGTCGAGGCTCCGGGCGGGGCCACGGGCGTACGGGATGACGCAGAAGGTGCAGAAGGCGTCACACCCCTCCTGCACCTTCAGGAACGCACGGGTGTGGCCGCCGGCGGCCGGGAGCGGCGGGAACGCGGCGACCCCGCGCGGCCAGCGGCGGTCGGTCGGGTGGCGCGCCCGCATCGCGCCGTAGGGGGCGACCCCGCCGAGGATCGCGGCGCCGCCAGTGCCCTCGCCCGCCGCGGCGGCGTCGAGCACCCGCGCGACCAGGTCCGCCTTGTCCTGGTTGCCGACGACCCAGCGGACACCGGGGGTGAGCGCCATCCCCTCGGGGTCGACCTCGGCGCCGCAGCCGGTGACGACCACCCGGGTGGCGGGATCCCGACGCGCGGACCGCGACGCGATCCGCACGCTCTCGCGGTCGGCAGCGTCGGTCACGGCGCACGAGTTCACGATGACGAGCCCCGCCGCCTCGCGCGGCCCCACCTCGCGGAGCCCGCGCGCCAGCAGCGCCGCGCGCATCACCTCGCCGTCGTGTACGTTGGCCCGGCAGCCGAGGTTCTCGATGCGGAAGGTGTCGCGGTCCATCGCGCGCCTCATAGCAGACGGGGCCCGGTGGCGCACGCCGCCCGCGTTTGGCGCCGAGGGGCGCGGACGGTTAGTCTCGGGGCCAACGGCGCAAACCTCGGGAGCCCCGCTTGCTGCATCGCACCATCATCTTCGCGCTCACCTCCGCAATCCCGGCGCTCTCAATCGTGAGTTGCGGTGACGACGAGCTCACGGCAATGCAGCATGACGCCGACGTCGAGGTGCTCGACACCGCAGCGCCGGACACGACCGCGCCGGACACCGCCGCGGCGGACACCGCTGCGCCCGACACCGCCGTCGATGACGGCGACGCGACGGAGGACGCGGCGGCGGACGACGCGTTGCCGGTGCTGCAGCTCCCCGACGCGGGGTCGGACGCGGCCGACGCGGTCACCGAGCCGCCGAGCCTCGATCCCCTCGGGGGCGACCGCCCTGCCCTCGTCTACCTCCCCGACGGCTACGACGCGGCGACCCCGACCCCGCTCGTGATCCTGTTGCACGGCTACTCGGCCACCGGCCCGGTGCAGGACCTGTACCTGGGCTTCCACGAGCGCGCGACCGAGGCCGGGCTCATCGCGATGGTGCCGAACGGGACGGCCGACGCCTTCGGGGTCCACTTCTGGAACGCCGACCCGGCCTGGTGCTGCAACTTCGCCAACAGCGGCGTGGACGACGAGGGCTACCTCCTCGGGCTCATCGCCGAGGCTGGGGAGCGGTTCAACGTGGACCCGGCCCGGGTCTACCTCCTCGGGCACTCCAACGGCGGCTTCATGGCCTACCGCATGGCCTGCGCCCACGCCGACGTCGTCGCCGGCGTCGTCAGCATCGCCGGGGCGCTGCCCAAGGCGATCGGCGACTGCGCACCCGACCGCCCGGTCACGGTCGTGGAGGTCCACGGGACGCTCGACGCGGTCATCTCCTATTACGGCAACCTCGCGTACCCGAGCGCCGAGGCGACCATCGACCGCTGGGTCGGCTACGACGGCTGCGATCCGGTGCCGGTGGCGAGCGGCGGCTTCGACTACGACAGCGGCGTGCTCGGCGCGGAGACGCAGAAGCTCGTCTGGGACGGCTGCGACGACGGCGCGCTGGTGAGCCGCTGGACCCTGAACGGCTCGAGCCACGTGCCGCTGTTCACGTCGGCGTTCCTGCCGGACGCCTTCGCGTTCCTGCTGTCGCACACCCGGCGCTGAGGGGGGCCCGCGCCTCGACCTTGAACCCGGAGCCGCTGGCGTATACGGTCCGCGCCCGTCTGGGCGCGCCGCGCGCCGCCCGCCAATCCAGCGAGCCTCGACCACCATGCTTACCGCGAGCAGCCTCTCCAAGTCCTTTGGCGCCCAGATCCTCTTTCAGGACGCCAACCTGCAGCTCAACAAGGGCTGCCGCTACGGCATCGTCGGGGCCAACGGCTCGGGCAAGTCGACGCTGCTCCGCATCTTCACCGGCGCGGTCGAGCCGTCGGCGGGGTTCGTCCAGATCCCGAAGAAGGCGCGCGTCGGCGCGCTGACCCAGGACCAGTTCGCCTACGACGACGTGCCGATCATCGAGGTCGTGATGATGGGCAACCGCGAGCTGTGGGACGCGATGGTCGAGAAGGAGGAGCTGCTCGCCAACGCGGGGAACCACTTCGACGCCGAGCGCTACGCCGACCTCGAGGACATCGTGCTGCGCCACGACGGCTACACCCTCGAGGCGCGCGCCGCCGAGATCCTCGCCGGGCTGAACATCCCGACCCGGGTCCACCAGGACCCGCTCCGCGTGCTGTCCGGCGGCTTCAAGCTGCGCGCCCTGCTCGCCCAGACGCTCGCCTCCGAGCCCGATCTGCTGCTGCTCGACGAGCCCACCAACCACCTCGACATCCTGTCGATCGCCTGGCTCGAGCAGTTCCTGACGCGCTTCAAGGGGTGCGCCGCGGTCGTCAGCCACGACCACCGCTTCCTCAACACCGTCTCGACCCACATCATCGACGTCGACTACGAGCGCGTGACGCTTTACCCCGGTAATTACGAGGACTTCGAGGACGCCAAGGCGGACGACCGCGACCGCAAGGAGGCCGAGATCGCCAAGCGCCAGCGGGAGATCGACGACCACCGCTCGTTCATCGACCGCTTCAAGGCCAAGGCGTCCAAGGCGCGCCAGGCGCAGAGCCGGGTCAAGCGCGTCGAGAAGATCGTCATCGAGAAGCTCCCCGAGAGCTCGCGGCGCTACCCGCGCTTCAAGCTCAAGCAGTGCCGCCCGTCCGGCCGCGAGGCGCTCGAGGTCGAGGGCATCTGGAAGTCCTACGGGGACAACCTCGTGCTCAGCGACGTCAGCTTCACCGTGCAGCGCGGCGATCGCCTCGCGATCATCGGCCCCAACGGCATCGGCAAGTCGACGCTGCTCAAGATCCTCGTCGACCGCCTCGCCGCCGACGAGGGTGAGGTGAAGTGGGGCTACGAGACCTATCCCGGCTACTTCGCCCAGGATCACAAGGAGCTGCTCGGCGACGGCAGCGACACCATCCACAGCTGGCTGTGGTCGAAGGCGCCGACCCAGCCCATCGGCTTCGTGCGCGGTCGGCTCGCGGAGGTGCTCTTCGGGTCCGACGACGTCGACAAGAAGCTCTCCAACCTGTCCGGCGGCGAGGCCGCGCGCCTGGTGTTCGCGGGGCTCGGGGTCGACGAGCCCAACGTGCTCGTGCTCGACGAGCCCACCAACCACCTCGACCTCGAGGGCATCGAGGCGCTCGCGGCGGCCCTCGACGCCTATGACGGGACGCTGATCTTCGTGTCCCACGACCGCTGGTTCGTCTCGCGCATCGCCACCCGGATCATCGAGATCTCCGAGCAGGGCGTCGAGGACTACCGCGGGACCTACGACGAGTTCATCTCCAAGATCGCCGCCAACGACCACCTCGACCGCGCCGCGGTGGTCAAGGAGGCCAAGCGCAAGGCGCGCGACCAGAAGCGCGCATCGCGCTAGCGCAGGCCCGTCATTGGCGGCCGGGCGCCTCCGAGCGAGCCACGCGGTCGTCGGCGTAGCCGACTTACGATCCCCCGCGTCAGCGGGGGACCGCCGCAGGCGGACAGGGGGCCAGCGAGCGAGGTGGCGCTGCAATGGCTCCCGCTGGGGGTTCCCGCCGCGGGCCGAGCTTGCGAGGTCCGCGGTGGGATGCGGGAGCCATTGCGGCGAGCACCGCCGAGCGAGCGATTCAATTAGGCAACATGCGGAACTCGATGCGGCGGTTCTGGGCGCGCCCCCGGGTGGTGGTGTTGCTCGCGACCGGCTTCGTCTGCCCGAAGCCGACGGCGACGAGGCGCGCGCCGTCGATCCCGCGGTCGATGAGGTACTGCCGGACCGAGTCCGCGCGGGCCTGCGACAGCTTGAGGTTGTTGTCCGCGCGGCCCTGGTTGTCGGTGTGGCCGGAGATCTCGATGCGGAGGTTGCCGTACTGCCCGAGCAGCTCGGCCGCCTCGTTGAGCAGCTTGAACGAGCGGGGCTGGATGCGCGCGCTGCCGGTCGCGAAGTAGATGCCCTTGATGGCGCCGCTGAACTTCGACTCGATGACCTGCGGCAGGCAGCCGTCCTCGCTGACCACGCCTGCCTTGTCCGGGCACTTGTCGTCGCGGTCGAGGATGCCGTCGCCGTCGCGGTCGGGGCAGCCGAGGGTGTCGCTGGGGCCGGCCTCCTCGGGGCAGGCGTCGTCGGGGTCGGCGAGGCCGTCGCCGTCGGAGTCCGGGGGCGGCGGCGGGCAGCCGTCGTGGACGGTGGGGCCGGCCTGGTTGGGGCAGCGGTCGAGGTCGTCGGCCAGCCCGTCGCCGTCGGTGTCGGGGCAGCCGGCGTTCATCTTCGGCCCCGGCATGTCGGGGCACTTGTCGTCGTCGTCCCTGATACCGTCCTGATCGGCGTCCGGGCAGCCCCGCGCGGTGCGCGCTCCGGCGACGGTGCGGCAGGCGTCCTCGGCGTCGGGGACGCCGTCGCGATCGGTGTCCGGGGCCGGCCCGGAGGAGGCGGTCCAGACGAAGAAGTCGAAGCCTGCGGTGAACTCGATGAGGTGCGCCAGGCCGTCCTTGTAGGAGTCCGTCAGGTTGTGGCGCGCCTCGACGCGCAGCGCGACCCAGCGCGCGAGCATCCCGCGCAGCCCCAGCCCCCAGTGGATCTCCCAATCGGCGTCGGCGCCGAAGTCGCCGCTCGCCCCCTGGTAGAGCCCCGCGCCGAGGTCGAGGTAGGGCGACCAGTCGCCGCCGAGCGGGTGGACGAGCACGTCGCCGCGGTAGACGATGGCGAGGCCGCTCGCGTCGCCGTCACCGCTGTAGGGGATGAAGCCGGCGCCGAGCTCGAGGGCGACGTGCGGGTTGAGCTGCACCCCGACGCGGAGCCCGGCGATCGGCGAGGAGTGCGGCGAGACGCCGGCGTCCGCGCTCTCGTCGAGGTCCCAGCCGTTGAGGACGAGGTTGTAGCCCCCGTAGACGCCGAGATAGAGGGCGGGGTGCGGCAGGCCGGACGGGGCTGCGCGCCCCTCGCCAGGGTCCGCGGCGGCGACCGCGCGGGTCGCCGGGACCGTGACGAGGACAGCGAGCAGGGCGACGAGGACTGCAGGGCGGGGGAGCCGGTGCATCGGGACCTCCTGGGGGGAACGGCGCCTGTTGGGCGGGCCCCTGAACCCACGTCGCGCAGCGAGGGAGTCCAGGGAGGCGATGGATCCGGGGGTGGCGCTGGCGCTGCACCAATCCCACGCAAACCACGAGTCGCGGGGATCCGCAACATCTTCGCACGGTCGCGGCCGCGACCGCGACCGCGAGTTCCGCGAGGTCGCCAGCGGAGATTGCAGGTCTTCGACCGATACCGGGCGCTGCGCCCCGCGCCCGGCGAAGGAAGCCCCGAGAGGGCCGCCTGGTCAAACGGGAAGCGGGCCAGGCGGTCGCGAAGCTGGCGACATCCACGCCGGCTCGCTGCGGCGCCGCGCGACGTCGGCGGGCCGCGGCGCGGGGCGGGTACGTGCGTCGCGGGTTTGCGCAGCCCCCGCCGACCCACTATCGTCTCGCCCATGATGCGCGCCCTGATCGTCCCAGCCTGCGCCGCGCTCGCCCTCCTCGCCTGCGGGGACGAGGGCACGTCGGCCGACGTCCACCACACCCTGACCTTCGCCGCCGTCGCCGGAGGGCGCGCCGTGACCTGCGGCGAGACGTATTCCCTCGGCGACCCGGCGATGGCCGCGGAGATCTCGGACCTGCGCTTCTACGTGCACGACGTGCGCCTGCTCACCGCCGCCGGGGTCGGGGTGCCGCTGGTCCTCGACGACGACGGCAGGTGGCAGGACGGCGCCGTCGCGCTGCTCGACTTCGAGGACAAGACCGGCGCCTGCACGACCGGGACGACCGAGACCCACACCGAGATCGGCGGCACCGCGCCGGACGGCGACTACACCGGCGTCGCGTTCACCGTCGGCGTCCCCGAGGCGCTCAACCATGAGGACGCCGCCACGGCGGGCTCGCCGTTGAACCTCTCGTCGCTCTTTTGGAGCTGGACCGGCGGCTACAAGTTCTTCCGCCTCGACCTCGCGACGGCGGCCGGCGGCTGGCACGTCCACATCGGCTCCACCGCCTGCACCGGCGGCCCGGACGCGGCCATCAGCTGTGCCCGCCCGAACCGCCCCGAGGTCCGCCTCACCGGCGTCGTGCCCGGCCGCGACACCGTCGCGTTCGACCTCGCGGCGCTGCTCTCCGACAGCGACCTCGGCGCCGGCGACGCGGGCTGCCAGTCGGGCGACGACGAGCCCGACTGCGCCGCGATCTTCCCCCGCCTCGGTCTCGCCCTCGACGACGCCGCCGCCGCGCCGGTCCAGACCGTGTTCGTCGCCGCCCCGTGACGCCCCGCCTGCGGCGTGCCCTCGGCCTCGGCCTCGTGCTCAGCTGCGCGGCCGCCCCGGCCGCCGGCTGTGACGACGCGGCGGCGCCGGCGCCCTACGTCTGGCGGCTCCCGACCGGGTTCCCCGAGCCGAGCGTGCCGGCCGACAACCCCATGAGCGACGCCAAGGTCGAGCTCGGCCGGCGCCTCTTCTACGACGCGCGCCTGTCGGGCAACCAGACCCAGGCCTGCGCCAGCTGTCACGAGCAGGACAACGCCTTCGCCGAGCCGCTGACGACGAGCGTCGGCGCGACCGGGCAGCGCCACTTCCGCAACGCCATGAGCCTCACCAACGTCGCCTACAACACGCGTCAGACGTGGTCGAACCCGATCGTGGTCAGCCTCGAGCAGCAGGCGCTGCTGCCGATGTTCGGCGAGACCCCGGTCGAGCTCGGCCTCGCCGGGCTCGACGACGAGCTCGCCGCGCGGCTCACCGCGGTCCCGCTCTACCGTGAGCTCTTCTCCGAGGCCTTCCCCGAGGTCGGCGGCGCGATCACCGTCGACACGATCACCAAGGCCATCGGCGCCTTCGAGCGGACGCTCATCTCCGGGACCTCGCCCTACGATCGCTTCTGGTACGGCAAGGACACGACCGCGCTGTCGCCGTCCGCGATCCGCGGGCTCGAGCTGTTCATGAGCGAGCGCCTCGAGTGCTTCCACTGCCACGGCGGCTTCAACTTCACCGCCGCCACGACCCACGTCGGGACGGTCTTCGACGAGACGGCCTTCTTCAACAACGGCCTCTACGACGTCGACGGCGAGGGGGGCTACCCGGCCGGCGACCGGGGGCTCTACGACGTGACCGGCGACCCGGCCGACATGGGCAGGTTCAAGCCACCGACCCTGCGCAACATCGCGCTGACCGCGCCCTACATGCACGACGGCAGCGTCGCGACCCTCGACGAGGTGATCGCCATGTACGAGGCCGGGGGGCGCGTCACGAGCGAGGGCCCGAACGCGGGCGACGGGCGCGACAGCCCCCTGAAGTCGGAGTTCGTGCGGGGCTTCACGCTGACCGCGCAGGAGCGCACCGACCTCCTGACCTTCCTCGAGAGCCTGAGCGACGAGGCGTTCACCGTCGACCCCCGCTTCTCCGACCCGTGGGTCGAGGACGAGACCGCCCAATAGTCTGAAACGGCAGGTCTCGGGACACGGAGGTCGTAGCTGTCGCCGACGGCGGGGCGGGACGCAGTCGGCCGGAGGGAGCCGCGGTGGCGGCAGGGGCCCGACCGTTTGCGACCGCTGCCCCCGTAGGTCGACGAAGTCGGCCGGAGGGGGTCGCGGTGGCGGCAGCGGCCCGACCGTTTGCGACAGCTGCCCCCGTAGGTCGACGAAGTCGGCCGGAGGGGGTCGCGGTGGCGGCAGCGGCCCGACCGTTTACGACGCCGTTTCGCGCCCTGAAAGGCCCGCCTGGCCAACGCGAAGCGGGCCAGGCGGTGGCGAAAGTGGCCTTTTTAGCGATTCGCCCGTCGCCTGCCTTGCGTGACCACCTGAAACCACGACGCGACGCCAGGCTCGATCCGAATTCACAAGCACCCTCCAAGGGCAGGGGCCCGACCGATACCCGGGCGCTGCGCCCCGCACGAGGGAAGCCCCGAAAGGGTCGCCTGGCCAAACACGCAGCGGGCCAGGCGGTGGCGAAACTGACCAGACGCGAAGCGTGGTAGGCGGTGGCGAAGCTGATCGAGCGGCCCATGCCGCGTTGCAACATGAGCCGACGCACGAGAGCCCGGCGCGCTCCCCCGTACTTCGGGTTCGCGCGCCGGGCTCTGATTTCAGTCGCAAGTTGGTTCGCAGCTCCACGAGGGGTGCCGGCTGACGCCGACCCGCCCGGTGACCTGGCGGCCCATGAAGCCCCGGTGGTCCCTGGGTTTCCCAGGACGTCCACTACGCCTACGTGCGGCGCCTAGGAGGTGACCACCTCACCCATCACCGTGAGACAAAACATCACAGGATCACCCCCTTTCTGCATGCGCGTTGTATATCCGCGGAGTCCCTCTCCGCCTCGGTTCCCGTTCGCCGGTCCAGCGGTCCCCGAGCCGACCCTTTCGAGGCCCGGGTTGGGGCCTGCGGTCGGAGCCTGATAGCTGCGAAGGTAGGGTCGCTCGCCGTTCGCCGCAAGAGTTTTGCTTCACTTTTCTATCGCAGCGCGGTAAAGCGCCCGTCGCTCTGCGCCCGGTTTCGCGTCTCGACCGCCAAACTACAGGGCCCCCGGCCACGGGGCAGGAGATCTGGCGACGCTCCGCGCTGAGACCGCGACGCGATCCGCGGCCGCGAAGAAAAGCGCCGTCGGAGCGACCCCATACTTGCCAGCGGCGCCGAGATGGCTAGATTCCGCCTTCGGAACCCGCGCCCCCAGCGCTCGCTCGTCCGATTGGGGAACCCACGACATGGCCACCGTTAGACCACTCGCCCAGACCCTCGGCGCTCCGCGTTCGATCCAGGGGATCTCGTTCACCGCCGGGACGGACCTCTACTTCGGACTCGATGACCGGCTCAGCCTCTGCGTCATCCCCGAGGACCAACTCATCAACGGCGTCCCGTGCGCCCGCGGCCTGGTCCACTTCCACCCGTCGGGTGAGCTGGCCCAGGCGACGCTGTCGCGGGACATGGTCGTGCGCGCGGTGGCGTTCAAGAAGGGCACGCTGCTCAGCTGGAACGAGGACGGCACCCTGGCCGCTCACCTCGGTGAGGAGCACGTGATCGGTAAGATCAACGTGCCGCGCGGCGCCACCGCCCGCATCACCGACGACGGCGCGCTCGAGAGCTGGTCGCGGCGGCTCGCCGGCGAGGAGACGATCGCCGGCGTCCCGTGCCAGGCCGGGAGCGTGGTCACGCGCTACGGCGACGGGCGGCCCGAGCGGCTGACCGCCGCGCGCGAGACCGTCGTCGACGGCCTCCTCGCCCTCGGCGGGAGCGACGTCGAGTTCCACCGCAACGGTCGGGTCTCGCGGCTGACCCTCGCCGAGCCCGTCGAGCGCCGAAACGTCCGCTTCGACGCCGGCACGACGCTGGTCCTGCGCGATGACGGCTCGCTGAGCCTGGCGCACCTGGCAGACGAGCTGACCGTCGGCGAGATGACCTACCCCGAGGGGACCTACCTGCAGTTCGACGAGCGCGAGGCGCTGACCTCCCACGCGGCGATCACCTGGTCGGTGCTCCCGGGCGCGCGCGCCTGAATCGCGGCTCGAGGGGCCGGCTCGGCCCGCCGGGCCGCCCCCCGCCCAGGTAAACGCTGCGCTGATCGCGAACTGCGCACCGTATCGGTCGCCGACCTGCTCTCGGAGAGAGCTCCAGACTCCGGTCGGCGACCAGCCATCGCTTTGGCTATGCGCGGTGGGCGCGCAGCTCGTCGTAGGGGCTGCCGTGGACGAGGAGCCCCTGCTCCTTGAGCTCGATGCGGGCCGCGATGCGCAGCAGATCCTGGTCGATCCGACAGCCGCGGGTCGCGGCGATGAAGGCGGCGCGCAGCACGGCGTTCTTGATGTGGCCGCCGGCGAGCTCGAACTCGTAGGCGAGATCCTCGGGATCGATGTTGTCGGCGAGGATGTTGCGGTTGGTCAGCATCGACGCCCACAGGCGCGTGCGCTCGGGGACCTCGGGCTTGGGGAAGCTGACCCGCATCGCGATCCGCCGGCGGAACGCCTCGTCGATCCCGGTCGGGAAGTTGGTCGTCAGGACCGCGATGCCGGTGAAGTGCTCGACCCGCTGCAGCAGGTAGTTCACCTCGAGGTTGGCGTAGCGATCGTTGGCGGACTTCACCTGGGTGCGGCTCGAGAACAGGCTGTCCGCCTCGTCGAAGAGCAGCATCGCCCGGGCGCGCTCGGCCTCGTCGAAGATCCGCCCGAGGTTCTTCTCGGTCTCGCCGACGTAGCGGCTCACGACCTTGGACAGATCGATCTGGTAGAGATCGAGATCGAGCTCGCCCGCGACGATGCTGGCCGCCATCGTCTTGCCGGTGCCGGGCGGGCCCTCGAAGAGCACGCTCAGCCCCTGCCCGGTCGCGAAGCGGCGCCCGAGGCCCCAGGTCTCGAAGACCGTGGTCCGCTGCCGCCAGCGGCCGGTGAGCTCGCGCAGCTGCAGATCGACGTCCTCTGGGATGACGAGGTCCTCCCACTTGTATTGGCTCTCGATGAGCTGGGCGTTCTCGCCGAGGCGGTGGCGGACCTTGCGCTTGATGGCGACGCTGAGGTCGTCGTAGGTGAGCGCGCCGTCGTCGCCGTCGACGTCGCGCGCCGCCTCGGCGACCGCCTCTATCGCCTGACCGGGGGTCAGGCGATAGCTCTGGGCGAGCTTCTTCGACGTCAGCCCGGCAGCCCGCAGGCGCTTCGGCAGGCACTGGGTCCACAGGCGAATGCTGGCCTGCAGATCGGGCATCGTCAGGCCGAACTCACGGACCGGCCGCCCGATCTGCGGCGGGCGCGCGTTGCCGTCCTCGATCGCCAGCGCGTAGGTCCCCGGGAAGCCGTGGGTGACCCGGGCGAGGACGCGGGAGGCCTCGAGCAGGCGCGTCGGATCGGCGGAGTTGAAGCCGCCCTCCTCGACGACGATGCGCCGCGCCTCGGTCAGGCGCTCCCAGCCGTCGAGGCAGAGCATCGCCTCCTGCAGGCGCGCCTCGCGCAGGGCGACCCGCAGCCCCCACTCGAGGTTGTCGTACTCCGAGGACAGCGCGTTGAGCTCGACGCGGAGGTGGTTGAGCCCGAGCTTGGCCGCGGCGGCCCGCGACCAGTGATGTTTGCCGACGCCGGGCGGGCCGCGGAACACGAAGATCGGCAGGTCCCACGGGCTCGCGGCGCGCTCGTCGAGGAGCTTCATCAGGCCGCCCCAGGTCTCCACGTCACGCTGCGGCAGGATCGGGTCGAGGTCCGCGCGGGCCTGGTGCTCGAGCAGCGCGACCGTCGCCAGCTTCTCGTCGAGCTCCGGGAAGCCCTGCACGTAGCGGACGATGCGCGGGTCCGACAGGATCGCCTGGTGCAGGACCGGGATCGTGGGCTTCTTGTCGTCGAGGCGGACCAGCGCGTTCGAGCGCAGCGTCCCCTCGGGATCGAGGATCCAGCGGACGTTGGCCGAGCTGTCCGGCGGCAGGAGGCAGTCGGCGAGGAGCGCCAGGGTCGGGTATTGCCGCTCGAAGTGGTTCTGGAGGTAGCCGAAGAGCCGCGGCAGGGTCGGCTCGAACTCGCCGGCGACGGACAGCAGCACCACCAGGTACTCCTCGTCCGACAGGTTGAAGGCGCGGCGCAGGCGCACCAGCGGCAGCCCCGGGTCGCCGTCGGCGACGGCGCGGCGCGCGGCGTCGGCGCGGTCGATCTCGAGGCGCGCGGCCTCCTCGAGCAGGCCCAGGTACTGATCGGGGCTGAGCGCCTGGACAAGGCGCGCCTCGATCTCACCCGGCGCGATCGAGGTGCCGGGGAAGCGCGCGTCCGGTGGCGGCAACAGGCCAGCGCCCTGCATGCGGCGCAGGTGCGCCGTCAGCAAGGTCCTGACGTAGTTCAGCTCGGCCTTCAGGTGCGCGAGCGCGGCGTCGTCCGGGCGCTGGATGTCCATGGCGCGCATCCTGCCACCATCCGGGCCCCGCGTCAGCAGCGCGACGGCGCGACCCGCGACGCGGCCGGGCCTGACCTTGCTTGCGTCGGCCGAAAGGACTATGTTTGCAGAGTTGGGGCCGGTCGGGCAGCGCTCATGAGGTGCGACATGGGAGACGCGCGCGCAGTCGTCCAGATGCGAACGGACGACAAGGGCGACAAGAAGAAGAAGCAGGCCCCCGAGACGGAGGCCGCCGCGGTCCCCGCAAAGGCGATGGAGGCCCCCGGTGACGCCATGGCGTCGCTCGGCGAGGCTTACCTCGGTCGCTTCGTCGCGACGCTGCAGTCCGCCGGCGGCAACACCGCGGTGCAGACCGAGCTCCAGGGGCTCCAGGAGGGCCACGGGGCGGCCGTGAAGGCCAAGGCCGACGTGGTCGCCTTCAAGACGATGACCGACGGCCAGAAGGTCGCCCACCTCGCCGACAAGCACGGCGGCCAGCTGCCCGAGTCCAAGGGCAAGCAGGCGCCGCCCGAGGGCACCGCGCCGAAGGGGATGGAGCAGCCGGCGGCGGTGGTGGGCTTCCACCAGCAGCGCGCGGCGCAGCTCGGTCAGCTCGCGTCGGCCTATACGGCGATGCAGGCGCGGGCGGCTCAGATCGCCGGCATGGCCGGCCTCGATCCGGGGGCGCAGGCCGCCTTCGCCCAGGCCGCGGCCTACTTTGGCCAGGTCGGCGGAGAGTACCTGGGCCTCGCCGGGACCTACGGCCAGGTCGGCGCGGACCTGGCGACCAACGAGTACGCGTCGCTGGCCGCGCCCCCGATCACCGCCGGGGCGATGTACCAGGAGCGCATCGCGATCCTGCAGGAGCAGCAGGCCGCGTTGAACGAGGCCGCCGCCGCGCAGCTCGAGAAGGCGGGCGAGATCGACGCCCAGGTCGCCGCCAAGGAGGCGGAGATCGCGTCGCTGGCGGCGCAGAAGGCGGAGGTCGAGAAGTCGATCGCCGACGCCGCGGCGGCCGCCAAGGGCGGCGAAGGCGGCGAAGGCGCCGGCGCCGGCGCCGCGAGCGGCGGGCCCGGCGGGGACGAGAAGAAGGGTGGCGGGAACGCGAAGAAGGCCGCCTCTTCGGCCTCGAGCCGCTCGAGCAGCGGGGGTGGCGCCGACGCGGCGGGGCAGCTCGCGGCCCAGGCGGCGACCCTCGGGAGTCGACTCGACCAGCTGCGGCAGGCGCGGCAGGCGCTCGGCCAGAAGAAGGGCGCGATGTCGCAGCTGTCGACCGTCCTGACCCAGAAGGCGATGGGCCTCGATCAGCTGATCGGCGCCTACGGCAGCCTCATCGGCGCCGCCGCGGCGGCGCCGACCGGGCGACCCGAGGGCGGCGGCAAGTAAGAAGGTGTTTCAGTCCGGCCCGCTGACCGCCGATGCATCCGCGGCGGCCGGCGTCAGGTACGCGTCCTGGATCTCGACGTCGCACCCGTGCCGGGGAGACGAAGCGGACACCGGGGAGGCCAACCTCCCCGGCGTCCTTGCGTCTGGGGGTGGGACGCTATTGCAGTGCAGCACGGAGCGCCCCGGCGGCGCGCTCGACGGCGCGGCGGGCCTCGGGGAACACGCCCGTGAAGGTCGCGAAGCCGTGGATGAGGCCCGGGTGCTGCGCGTGGACGGCGCGCCCGCCGGCGGCGTTCAGGGCGTCGACCCAGGCGGCGCCCTCGTCGCGCAGGGGATCGTAGCCCGCGGTCCCGACCCAGGCGGGAGCGAGGCCGGTGAGGTCGGCGGCGAGCAGCGGGGAGATGCGGACGTCGCTCGGGTCGCCCGCCGGGCCGAGGTAGTTGCTGCGGTACCAGTGGATGGTGGCGACGTCGAGGCCGTAGCCCGCGCCGAAGAGGTCGTAGGACGGCCGGCGATGCGGGGCGCCGGGGAGCGCGGTGGTCGCGTCGACGAGGGGATAGAGCAGGAGCTGCAGCGCCGGGCCGGGCTCGCCGGAGCGGGCGACCGCGAGGGCGACGGCGGCGGCGAGGTTGCCGCCTGCGGAGTCGCCCCCGATGGCGATCCGCGCCGGGTCGACGCCGAGGGACGCGGCCTCGTCCCGGACCCAGCGGAAGGCGGCGAGGGCGTCGTCGAAGGCCGCCGGGAAGCGCGCCTCCGGGGCCAGGCGATAGGCGACGGCGATCACCTCGACGCCGGAGCGGGCGGCGAGGAGGCGACACAGCGGTTCGTGGGTGTCGAGGTCGCCCACGACGTGGCCGCCGCCGTGCAGGAAGACGAGCGCCGGGCGTGGCGCCGCGGCGCGACCGGTGGGGCGGTAGCGGCGGACACGGAGGGGCCCCGCGGGGCCGGCGAAGGTCCGCTCGGAGACGAGGGCGAGGGGCTCGGGGGGGCCCGGGTTGAGGTGCCTCAGGATGGCGTTGGCCTCGGCGCGGGCCTGGTGTGGGGGCAGCGACTCGAGAGGTGGCCGACCGCTCAGGTGGTAGAGGCGCAGGCCCAGCTGGACGTGGGGGTCGAGGCGCTGACCGGCGACGACGACGGAGCGCCCGAGCAGGGGCGCGGGCACGCGGCGGAAGGCGGACAGCAGGGACCCGGTGAGGGCGCGCGCGAGGCGCTGGCGCATGGGGCGAGCTCCGGTCGGCGGGTGCCGCGATTATCGCCGCTGAGCCCGTCGGCACAACCCGACTCGGCCCGGCGGAGGGCTCGGCGCGGGCGCGGATGTCCATCGCCGAGGCGCGTCCACGCTGCTGCCCTGCGCGCCACGACGAGAGATGCGACGCCCCCGCGTGCGTGTGCTATGGGGCGCCAGTGTTTCGACTATCGGAGGAACCATGAGTGCACGGTTGGGAGTCGCCCTCGCGGCGATCATCACGCTCAGCGCTGGGTGCGCCGCTATGGAGAAGGCTCAGCAGGACTGGGCCGACAACGCGATCACCGTCAGCCGGACGGCGGACCTGGCGAGCTACCGCCGCGTCGGGGTCGAGCGCCTCGTGTGCCGCGGCCCGCAGTGCCGCGGCGTCAACGGCGAGCAGGTCGTCCAGACGCTGCGACGCCAGCTGACCAAGGGCTGCTACGAGCCGGTCGACGCGACCGAGATGGAGCGCTACGCGGGCCACTTCGGCTCGGCGTTCGAGTACGACGGCTTCGAGGGCGGCGGCTTCTCGCTGGGACCGGACGGGCTGCGGGTGTCGGCGCCCGGGATGGACGTCGCCGTCGATGGTGACGGCATGCGGGCCGGCGCCGGCGGGATGGAGTTCACGCGCTTCCCGCCCGACCTGCGCGACGTCGTGATCAGCGAGCTTGGCCTCGACGGCATCGTGAAGACCTCGGTCGACGTCGGCGAGCCCGACGACATCACCCGCTGGCGCGCGACGACCGTCAACGTCGAGCTGGTGGACGCCCACGGCTTCCAGACGGTGTGGCAGGGGCAGCTCACCCAGGACGCAGAGGACGGCGAGATCAGCCAGGTCGCGGCGCAGCTCGCCGACGCCCTCGGCGGCGCCATCGGGCGTCGGGCCTCCGCGTGCTACGCCCCCGCGCCAGCGCCGGTCGCGGCCCCCGCTGGCGACGACCATGGGATCGCCGTAGTCGGCGAGCAGCTCCAGGTGCCGGGCCGGATCTACTTCGAGCTCGGGAGCGCGCGCCTGAGCCCGCGCTCGAACGTGCTGCTCGACGACCTGACCGACTTCATGCTCGACCACGCCGAGATCGCGACGCTCACGGTCGAAGGCCACACCGACGACGTCGGGGACGACGCGAGCAACCTCGCCCTGTCCCAGGGGCGCGCTCAGGCGGTGGTGGACTACCTCGTCGCCCACGGGGTCGCGGCGAGCCGCGTCACCGCGGCCGGGTTCGGGGAGACGCGCCCGCGGGTCGCGAACGACTCCGCAGCGAACCGCGCGCTGAACCGCCGCGTCGAGTTCCGGATCGTGAACTGAACGCTAGCGCACGACGGCGGGGGGCGGGCGTCGTTCCGCCCCCCGCCACCAAGGAGCACTCCGATTCCCGAGCCGCTCTCCGTCGCTGATGTCGCGGCCGTACCGCCCTGGCCGCCCGACCAGGTTCAGGCCCTCGCGGGTCGGTGCCGCGGGGCGCTGCTGCGCGACTGGGCCGCCCACCTCCGCCGAGACTTCGGTGACGACGCCGTGATTCGGCTCCGAGACGCGCTCGGGTTGTCTCCTCGCGAGCTCCCCGACGCCCCCTCGCGCAAGGTCTGGTACCCGGTCGGACACCAGCTCGCCATCACCCGATGGGTCGGCGAGACCCTCCTCGACGGGGATCTCCTGGCCCTCGAGCCGCTGCTGTTCACGGCGACCCACGGTGCCCGCGACCGCGTCGTCGAGTGGGCGATGGCGACCGTCGGCGTCAGCTTCGTCTTCCGTCAGGGCGAGCGCCTCCACGGCTGGCTCTACGACCGCGGCCGGGTGCGCACCTCAGTGCAGCGCAACCATGCCAAATTCGATTGGTCTGGAGCTGACTTCTTCGGAAATCCGACGTGGCGTTTGTTGCAGTGCTTCGCGGTCCGCGCGACGATCCGCACGCTCGGCCGTGAGGTCGTCGAGCTGACCGCCTTCGACCCCGGACCCGGGCGCTACAGCCTCGCCGTCACCTGGGGCTAATCCCAATGCCAGTCACTCAGGCACAGCACCGGGTAGTCGAAGGCTCCGGCGTGTCCTGGCGCTCCATTTTTCACCGCGGAGGACGTGGAGAACGGCCCCTATCACCCACCGAGACGCTGGAGCCAACCGCAGCGCCGCGGCGCTCTCCGCGCCCTCCGCGGTAAACATCCCCCACCAAATTGGTGGGTTACGCCTAAGTGATCGGCATTTGGGCTAGTCGGCCTCGCGGATGGCGCGGACGATGGCGGTCTCGCGGTCGTGGGAGGCCTCGAGCAGCTGAGCGCAGGGGACGAAGTCGCGCACCTTCACGAAGGACTCGGGGGGCTCGCGGAAGGGGACCTCGAGGGAGAGGTTCATCACCCCGGCCCAGACCTCCTGGCGCGAGGGCTCGCGCCCCGGCGGGCCGACCTGCAGGACCGCGGCGCAGCCGTCGTCGACGCGGACGAGCAGGACGCCGATCGACGTCCCGAGGCAGCCCTCGGCCGGGCACGTCCGCTCGGGCTCCGGCCGCACGTCCACCGCGCGGCCGGGCAGCGCGCGCGCGATGAGGCCGCGCAGCCGCTCCTGGAACGCCGTCGCCTCCGGGCGCATCGCCACGGTCAGATCGCTCGGGTACACCCGCGGCCACAGCAGCACGATCCCGCCGGCCTCGCCGCGGGAGTGGGAGACGCGCGGCCCCGGGACGACGATCGGCGCGTCGTAGGGCCCGCGACGCTCGCCCGCGGTGGTGCAGGCCGTGACCCCGATCAGGGCGGCGATGGCGGTGCGGACGCGCATGAACTCCTCCGGCTGGCGGCGACGGGCGAGCGAGCTCAGAGCGCGCCCGCCGACGTCGCCCACCCTAACGCTTTTCGCCCCGGACGCCAGCGCTCCCGGCCACGGGCGCCGCCATGCTGCAGTGCAGCATGCTCGCGACCGGGGGGCGAAGCTGTTAGGCTGCCGCGACGCCGGGGTCGTGCGTGGCCCCGGCGGGCGCTTGGCGCGAACGGGGGTGATGCGATGCGAGGCGTTCGAGCCGCCTTGGTGGTGGCGTCCATGGCGTGGCTCGGCGCGGCCTGCGGTGATGTGACCGTGCGCGCGCCGGCGGCCGCCTGCGACGACGGCCTGCTCAACGGCAACGAGAGCGCGATCGACTGCGGCGGCTCCTGCGGCCCGTGCGCCTTCGGCCAGGCCTGCCGCTCCCCGGCGGACTGCGCGACGAGCGTCTGCGACGCGGGCCTGTGCGCCTGCCTCGCCGGCTTCGCCCCCGACAGCGACGGCGCCTGCCAGGACCTCGACGACTGCACCCCCAACCCGTGCGAGAACGGGGGCCTGTGCCAGGACCGGATCAACAGCTTCGCCTGCTCCTGCGTCCCGGGCTACAGCGGCCCGACCTGCGCCGTCGACGACGACGACTGCTCCCCCAACCCCTGCAAGAACGGCGGCGTCTGCAGCGACGCCGTCAACGACTACAGCTGCGAATGCGCGACCGGCTTCTGGGGCGCCGACTGCGCCCAGGCCTGCGACGTCGGGCACTGCGTCGCGGGCACCGTCAGCTGCACCGCCGGCGGCGTGAACCGGTCGTGTACCGCCTGCGAGGCGGGCTACACCGGCCCGGCCTGCGACGACGACCTCGACGAGTGCGCCACCGGCACCCACGCGTGCGCCCCCGGAGCGAGCTGCACCAACACCGTCGGGGGCTACGACTGCGCCTGCCCCGCCGGTACCACCGGCGACGGCCTCACCTGCAGCGGCTGCCCCACCGGGACGTGGGGCGAGGGCTGCGGCGAGGTGTGTCGCCAGGGCAGCTGCCTCGGGGACGTGACGTGCGCGGCGGCCGACGGCGGGGAGCGCCAGTGCGACGCCTGCGAAGACGGCTGGATGGGCGCCGGCTGCGACGAACCCTGCGACGCCGCGGGCTGCGCCGCCGCCACCGCCGTGTGCGCGCAAGACGGCAGCGAGCGCCTCTGCCCCCTCGGCTGCGCCCCCGGGCGCTGGGGGGCCGACTGCGACGCCCCCTGCCCCGGCTACAACTGCGACCACGACGCGCTCGGCTACATCGTGTGCGCCCAGGACACCGGCTACAGCCAGGCCTGCGGCGCGTGCATCGCGGGCTGGAGCGGCGTAAGCTGCCAGACCCTGTGCGACCAGGCCGACTGCGTCGGCGTCGTGTCCTGCGACCAGCAGGACCCCCACGCAGCGCGGAGGTGCCCCGACGGGTGCGCGCCCGGACACTGGGGCGAGGGGTGCGAGGCCACGTGCGAGGTGCCCCACTGCGCCCTCGGCCCGATCTGCGCCCAGGCGACCGGCGACGAGCTCGGGTGCGGCGCGTGCCACGACGGCTGGTGGGGCGCGGCGTGTGCGTCGGCCTGCGCGACGCCCGCCCACTGCGTCGGCACCACCCGGTGCGCCCAGGCGACCGGCGCGGCGGCGGCCTGTGACGGGTGCGAGGCCGGCTGGGCCGGCGCCACCTGCGAGGCAGAGTGCATCATATTGCACTGCACAGGTGAGTCTGTTTGTGACCAGGCGACGAGTACTCCCGAGTCTTGCTCGCAATGCGAAGATGGCTGGTTCGGCCCGACCTGCGAGCGGCCCTGCGCGGTGGACGGCTGCGCGAGCGGGGCGCGCTGCGACCAGGTCACCGGCGCCGCCGTCGGCTGCGAGACCTGCGCCCCCGGGCGCTGGGGCGACGCCTGCGGCGGGCTCTGCGGGAGCGAGGCCTGCGCCGGCGACGTGACCTGCGTTCGCGACAGCGGCGGCCTCGCGGCCTGCGACGGCTGCGTGGACGGGCGCTGGGGGCCGATCTGCGAGAGCAGCTGCAGCCTCGATCACTGCATCGGCGAGCCGACCTGCGACCAAGCGAGCGGAACCCCCACCGGCTGCGCGCAGTGCGCGCCCGGGTTCTGGGGGGCGACCTGCCAGAAGAGCTGCGACGCGACGGGCTGCGCCGGGGTCGCCAGCTGCGCTCAGGACACCGGCGCGCCGGTCGCGTGCTCGCTGTGCGAGGCGGGGCGCTGGGGCGCGACGTGCGGCGACACCTGCGGGCAGGGCGGCTGCGCCGGGGCGATGACCTGCGACCAGGCCACCGGCGCGGCGGTCAGCTGCTCGGGCTGCACCGCCGGCCGCTGGGGCGCGACCTGCGACGCGAGCTGCGCCCAGGGCCAGTGCGCCGGCACGGTCACCTGCGACCAGACGAGCGGCGTGGCCACCGCGTGCCCCGGGGGCTGCGCGGCGGGGCGCTTCGGCGCGACGTGCGACGCGACCTGCGCCGACGACCACTGCGTCGGCACGGTGAGGTGCCACCAGGACACCGGCGCGACCACGAGCTGCGCCGCGTGCCGCGTCGGGTGGTGGGGGGGCGCGTGTGCCGCCGCCTGTCCGACCGGCCCCTGCGCCGGCGGGGTGGCCTGCGACCAGGCGAACGGCGTGGTCACGGCGTGCGCGACGTGCCAGCCGGGGTGGTGGGGTGCCACCTGCGGGGCGAGCTGCGCCGCAGGGCACTGCGCCGGCACCGTGACCTGCGACAAGGCGAGCGGCGGCGCGACCAGCTGCGCCGCCTGCGCGGTGGGGTTCTGGGGGGCGACCTGCGACAGCGCGTGCCCCCAGGGGCGCTGCGTCGGGGCCGTCACCTGCGCCAAGGCCGACGGGGCCGCGACGAGCTGCGCGAGCTGCGCTGCGGGCTGGTGGGATCCGGCCTGCGGGACGGCCTGCAGCGCCGAGAACTGTGACGGCACGATCACCTGCGCGCAGGCGACCGGCACCGTGACCGCGTGCTCGGACTGCGTGCCGGGCTGGCTCGGCCCGATGTGCGACAGCTACGCGCTCACGAGCTGCCTCGACTGGCTCGACGCCGGGCAGACGGGCAGCGGCCGCTACGTGGTCGACCCCGACGGCCTCGGCGCCATCCCGGCGAGCGCGGTGTGGTGCGATCAGGTGACCGACGGCGGCGGCTACACCTTCTACAAGGCCGTCGCGCCCGAGCCGCTGAACGCCGCCGAGGCCGAGGCCTTCTGCGCGGCGCGCGGCATGCGGCTCTTCATCCCGCGCACCGCGGCGCACCTGCACAGCGCCTGGGAGGTCGCCAACAGCAGCGCCTATGGCGCCGACGCCACCAACGAGTATCTGTACATCCTCGGGATCTACCCCGAGACCCAGGGCGCCACCTGCGCCCACACGCCACTGCAGCGCGGCAACCCGGCCTGCGCCTGGCGCGCCGGGGACGACGGCAGCTTCTGGGTCTCCGACCGCACCGACGTCCCCAACCCGAGCGGCGACAACGCGGTGGACGGGTCGATGTATTACACCTTCGACGCCGCCGGCGACGTGAGCTGGTACGACGACGGCCCGAGCCCGGGGTTCAGCAACGCCCGCTTCATGTGCGACCTCGGCGACAAGGACTTCCACCCGACCAGCTGCGTCGGCTGGCGCGACGCGGGCTTCGTCGGCGACGGCGTGTACCGCATCGACCCCGACGGCGCCGGCGCCATCGCCCCCTACGACGTGGTCTGCGACATGAGCACGACGACCGGCGGCTGGACCCTGGTCGCCACCTCGAGCGACGACGGGGTGAACACCTGGACCTGGAACAAGCGCGCGCTGTTCACCACCAACACCGCGTCGGTCGGCAGCGTCAGCCAGCCGACGCGCGACTTCAAGTCCCGGGCGCTGCACGACCTGAAGGTGCGCGATCTGCTCTTCGTTCACCGCCCGTCGGGCGTGACCGCCGAGTACCGCGACGTCGAGGCGGGCACGCGCAGCCTCGCCGCCATCATCGCCGCGGCGCCGTCGCCCAACTGCAGCTACGCCCTGGCGGGCCAGGGGTATCCGCTGACCGGGGGGAGCCTGACGGCGGCGGGCAGCCTGTGCGACACCGATCTCTACTTCAACCTCGGGGACCACGAGACGTCGCTCACCAACTGCCAGAGCCTGAACGGCGGCGCCGCCAACGCGACCTACGGCCCCGCGTGGAGCGCCGGCTTCAACAACGGCTGCCCCTTCGACGACCCGTCGGTGACCGGGTTCGGGCCGACGCCGCAGTGCGGCGGCTGCGGGGCGACGATCGACGACGAGGAGCAGACCGGGCGCGGCTTCGGCGCGGCGCTGGGCCTGAACACCGGCGCGGCCGGGACCGGCGCCAACGCCCTGCAGGTCTTCGTGCGCTGAGCCAAGCGACGGCAGGTCCTCGACCGATACGATGGCAACCGGGTCCAGCTTCGGCAAAAAATCACGAGCGCTGAGCGGACCGTCTGCGCACCGGCGCCCGCAACACCGCCAACAACGAAACTATTTCAAAGCGTTATAGAGTGCCACCGGGCACGCGGACGCGGACACCGGCCACGACCTGCTTCGGTGGCCCTGTCATCGACCGTGCGCTCTGGTATGCTCTCGCGAAACCCTGGCGTCGGCGCTCGCGACACTGCGGCCGCCGGCCTGGCTGGACGGGGGTAGTGCGATGCGTGGCGCAGCAGCGAGCGTGGTGTTGGCTTCGGTGGTGTGGTTCGGAGCGTGCGGAGGTTCGGACACGGGCACACCGACAGCGACGTGCACCGACGGGCTGAAGAACGGGGCCGAGAGCGGCGTGGACTGCGGCGGTGGCGAGTGCGCCAAGTGCGACCTCGACAAGGGGTGCGTGACGGCGACCGACTGCGCCTCGAACGTCTGCAGCGACGACGGGCTGTGCTCGTGTCAGCCCGGGTTCGCGCCGAACAACCTCGGTCTGTGCGTCGAGGTCGACGACTGCGCGGGGGACCCGTGCGCGAACGGCGGCACCTGCGAAGACCAGCTCAACGGCTTCGCGTGCACCTGCGCGACCGGGTGGACCGGCCCGACCTGCGTCGAGAGCGTCGACGACTGCGACCCGGACCCGTGCCTGAACGGCGGCACCTGCGTGGACGGCGTCAACCGCTACACCTGCGTGTGTGACAAGGGCTTCTACGGCGAGACCTGTGAGAACACCTGTGACATCGGCTACTGCGCGCCCGGCTCGGTGACCTGCGACGAGGCCGGGGACCACCGCTCGTGCTCGTCGTGCCAGGAGGGCTACAAGGGGCCGACGTGTCAGGAGGACATCGACGAGTGCGCCGACGCGACGGACGACTGCGACGCGGACGCGACCTGCATCAACCGCCTCGGGACCTTCAACTGCGTGTGCAACCCCGGCTTCGCGGGCGACGGCACCGCGTGCACGCCGTGCGACGCGGGCTTCTTCGGTGAGCAGTGCGGCGAGGCGTGCCGCAAGGGCAACTGCGTCGGCAGCGTGACCTGCGACCCGGCGACGGGCGAGGACCGGCGCTGCGACGGCTGCATCGACGGCACCTTCGGCCTCGGCTGCGACTCGAGCTGCGACGCGCTCGGCTGCCGCAACGGCGCCGTCACCTGCGCGCAGGACGGCACCAACCGCGTCTGCGCCGACGGCTGCGAGGACGGGCTGTGGGGCGCGAGCTGCGAGCTCATCTGCCCGGGCTACAACTGCGACCCGATCGTCGGCGACTCCTACGTCTGCGCCCAGGACACCGGCTACACCACCGCCTGCGACGCCTGCCTCGCCGGCTGGAGTGGTCCCAACTGCGGGACCATCTGCGACCAGGGGCAGTGCCTCGGCACCGTCAGCTGCGCCCAGGACGACCCGACCCAGGAGCGCGACTGCCCCGAGGGGTGCCTGCCCGGGTCGTATGGCGACGACTGCGCGACCCCCTGCCCGTCCGGGAACTGCTCGGGGACGGTGACCTGCGCCCAGGGGGCAGGGACCGCCGAGAGCTGCACCGGCTGCGTCGGCAGCTGGTGGGGCAAGACCTGCCAGCTCAGCTGCACCGCGCCGCCGCACTGCGCCGGCAACACGACCTGCGCCAAGGACACCGGCGTCGCGCTGACCTGCGGCGGCTGTCAGGACGGCTGGGCCGGTCCGACCTGCACCTCGCAGTGCCTCATCCCGCACTGCATCGGGACGGCGAAGTGCGTGCAGGCGTCGGGCGTCGGCGTGTCGTGCACGATGTGTGCGACCGGCTGGTCGGGCACCAAGTGCGAGAACCAGTGCGTCATCCCGCACTGCGTCGGCGACCCGACCTGCGAGCAGGCCTCGGGCGCGGCGCAGAACTGCACCGCGTGCGGCGGCGGCTACTGGGGCGACATCTGCGACAAGACCTGCAGCCGTGCCAGCTGCGCCTCTGGGCTGCAGTGCGACAAGATCACCGGCGCCGTCTCCAAGTGCACCAGCTGCAACGCCGGGAGCTGGGGCGTGGCATGCGAGAACACCTGTGAGATCAACCACTGCGCGGGCGTCGCGACCTGCGACCAGGCGAGCGGCCAGCCGCAGGCCTGCACGGTGTGCGAGGACGGCTTCTGGGGGCCGACCTGTCAGAACAACTGCGTCATCGACGGCTGCACCGGGGTCGCGACCTGCAATAAGCTCACGGGCACGCCGCTCGCGTGCACCGCGTGCCGCGACGGGCGCTGGGGCAACATCTGCGAGAGCACCTGCGCCCAGGGGAGCTGCACCGGGATCGTGGCCTGCTCGAAGACGAACGGCGCCGCGGTGAGCTGCACCGGCTGCCAAGCCGGGTACTGGGGCGCCACCTGCCAGAGCACCTGCGACGCCGGCGGCTGCACCGGCACCGTGGTGTGCAACCAGCAGACCGGCGCGACGGCCTCGTGCTCGGCGTGCGACCCCGGCAAGTGGGGCGCGAGCTGCCAGAACACCTGCGCGCAGGGCGACTGCGTCGGGACCGTGACCTGCGACCAGAACAGCGGCGGCGCGACGAGCTGCGGCGCCTGCACGGCGGGACACTGGGGGCCGACCTGCGCCCAGACGTGCCAGGACGACCACTGCACCGGCACGGTGAGCTGCGACCAGGGGACCGGCGACACGACGAGCTGCCAGGGGTGCGTGGCGGGGTCCTGGGGGCCGACCTGCGCGGCGAGCTGCGAGCAGGGGCACTGCACCGGCACCGTGACCTGCAACCAGACGAGCGGCGCCGCGACGGCGTGCTCCTCGTGCGACGACGGCTTCTGGGGCGCGTCGTGCGGCAACGCCTGCACCCAGGGGAGCTGCATCGGCACGGTGACCTGCGACAAGGCCGACGGCCACGCGACGCAGTGCCCGGGCGGGTGCGCCCTCGGGAAGTGGGGCGCGACCTGCGCGAGCAGCTGCCCCCAGGGCAACTGTGTCGGCACCGTGACGTGCAGCCAGTCCTCCGGCACGGCCACGAGCTGCAACGCGTGCAACGCCGGCTCGTGGGGCACCACCTGCAGCTCGAACTGCCCGCAGGGGCACTGCACCGGCACGGTGACGTGCAACAAGTCGAGCGGCACGGCGACGAGCTGCACCGGCTGCCAGACGGGCTACTGGGGCCTCACCTGCCCCTCGACGTGTCAGCAGGGCAACTGCACCGGCACGCCGACCTGCGAGCAGCTGAGCGGCTCGACGGTGAGCTGCACCGGCTGCAGCGCCGGCTTCTGGAGCACCAAGTGCGACAAGGCCTGCTCCCAGGGCCACTGCGTCGGCACCGTGACCTGCACCCAGGCCGCGGGCATCGCCTCGAGCTGCACGCCGTGCGTGGCCGGCTGGTACGGCGGCGCGTGCCAGAGCGCGTGCCCCCTCGGGAACTGCACCGGGACCGTGACCTGCGACCAGGGCTCGGGCTCAGCGACCTCGTGCCCGGGCTGCCAGCCCGGCTGGCTCGGCACCACGTGCAGCACCTACGCGCAGACGAGCTGCCTCGACTGGCTCGACGCGGGCTACACCCAGAGCGGGATCTACACCATCGACCCCGACGCCACCGGGCCGAAGCAGCCGCTCCAGGTGTGGTGTGACATGACGTCGAACGGCGGCGGCTACACCCTCTACAAGGCCAAGGTCGACACCAAGTACAACGCCGCTCAGGCCGAGTCCTACTGCCAGAGCCTGGGGATGCACCTCTTCATCCCGCGCAGCCAGCAGCACCAGCTCGCGGCGTGGAACGTGGCGGTGAGCAACGTCTACGGGCCCGACGCGTCCGAGCAGTACATGTTCATCATGGGCATCTACCCGAACTCGAAGGGGGCGACCTGCCTGACGCGCCCGTTCCACAGCCACAGCCCCGGCTGCAGCTGGCACGCGCGCGACAACGGCGCCTACTGGGTCACGAACCGGACCAACATCACCGAGCCCAACGGCGACAACGACACCGACGCGTCGATGTACTACGACTGGGACGGCGGCGGCGCCCTGTCCTGGTACAACGACATCCCGCACACGAGCAGCAACCCGTGGCCCACCGGCTACGCCTCCGACCGCTTCATGTGCGACACCGCCGACCGCGACTTCATCGGCAAGAGCTGCGCGGACTGGCGCGACGCCGGCTTCCTGAGCGACGGGACCTACAAGATCGACCCCGATGGGATCCTCGGCAGCGGCGCCGCCTACAACGTCTACTGCAACAACAGCACGAACGGCGGCGGCTGGCAGCTGGTGGCGTCGGAGAACTTCGACAGCGGGTCGACCTCGGGGTGGAGCGCGACCAACGCGGTCACCAGCTGCGGCGTCTGGGGCGCCATCGTCGGCGGCTACGGCGCGATGGCCGGCGGGACGAACCAGAAGACCTACAGCTGGTCGGCGGTCCCGCACACCCAGGCGCGGCTCGAGATCGACTTCGTGAAGATCGACAGCTGGGACTACAACTGCCCGGGCTGCGGCGCCGACGAGACCGGTTACCTGAGCTTCGGCGGCACCCAGATCTGGTCGCAGCGCTACTGCTTCTGCAGCCAGGGCTGCCAGAACGTCGGCGGCATCTGCGACGGCGCGGCGGTGTGCGGCGGCGGCTGGAACACCGAGGTCAAGACCCACGTGTCCGGCACCATCAACCACACCTCGAGCAGCGTGCTGGTGAGCGGCAGCTCGAACATCAACCAGGGCTCGACCGACGAGTCCTGGGGCCTCGACAACATCGAGATCTACGTCAGGTAGCGCGCCCGGGCGCGTGACCGTCCGCTCGGGCGGTCACGCGGCGCCTGCCCGCCGAGCGGAGTGACGACGCGGGGGCCGAGGGGCCCCCGCCTTCATCTCAGCCCTGGCCGCCGATGGCGCGGGGCAGGCCGATGAGGGTCAAGAGCTCCATGCGCGCCGTGGGATCGTCGAGGAAGCACCCGAGCAGGCGCGAGGTGGTCGTCCAGGAGCCGGGCTTCTTCACGCCGCGGTAGCACATGCAGAAGTGCTGGCACTGCATGACGACCGCGACGCCCTGGGGCTGAAGCACCTCATCGAGGGCCCCGGCGATCTGCGCGGTGAGCTTCTCCTGCACCTGGAGGCGCTTGGCGTAGACGTCGACGACGCGCGCGAGCTTGGAGAGGCCGACGATCTGGCCGTTCGGGATGTAGGCGACGTGGGCCTTGCCGACGAAGGGCACCATGTGGTGCTCGCAGTGGCTGTAGACCTCGATGTCGCTGACGAGGACGAGCTCGTCGTAGCCGGCGACCTCCTTGAAGACCGTCGAGAGCGCCTGCTCCTTGGTCTGATTGTAGCCGGCGTAGTGCTCGGCGAAGGAGCGCACGACGCGGCTCGGCGTCTTCACGAGGCCCTCGCGGTCGGGGTCCTCGCCGATGAAGCGGAGCAGCCCCCGGACGTACTCCTCGGCCTCTTCCGCGGTGGGGCGGCGATCGCTCATGTCTCGTCTCCTGTCAGGGCTGATGCACGCGAGTGCAAAGCGAGGGAGTTGTCCGACTTGCAGCCGAAAACCCTACGGAATGCTCACTGCCAACGCATCTCGCACATGCGAGACAATCAATAGTGCCGCTCGAGCACGTAGCCCCCGAAGGCCCGCAGCATGAGCTTCACGATCGAGTCCTCGAGCAGCGGCTGGACCCGCGTCCACGCCGCCTCGACCAGCTCCTTCGCCTCGATCGAGCAGGCCTCGATGGCGCCGACGGCCTCGAGGCGCGCGATGACCCCGTCGATGACCGCCTGGTCCTGGGGCTTGCTCCGCACGATGTCCCAGATCTCCTGGCGCTCGGCGCGATCGACCCGACCGAGGCCCTTGGCGATGGGGAGGGTGACCTTGCCGTGGGCGATGTCCTCGCCGTGCGCCTTGAGGCTGCGCTCGAAGCCGCGCAGGTTCAGCACGTCGTCGACGATCTGGAAGGCGAGCCCGAGGGACTCGAAGTAGCGCCCGAGGCCCTCGATCTGCTCCTCGCTGCCGTGCCCCGCGACCCCGCCCATGCGCGCCAGCGCCCCGGCGGGGGCGGCGGTCTTGAGCCGGTGGATGGCGAGGATGCGCTCCTCGAGCTCGGCGGTGTCGCCGGTCTCGATCGCGCGCGGCATGTAGTCGTCGAGCCCCTTGATGTCGGCCGCCTGGCCGGCGTGCCCGGCGCGCAGGGCCTCGAAGTAGAGGTCGTAGAGGCGGAGCTTGTCGACGTTCGAGACGGCCGAGCCCTTGAGCAGGTGCTGGCCCATGAAGTAGCAGGAGGTGCCGGCGTTGATGGCCAGCGCCTGGCCGTGGAGCACGTGGCAGGTCGGGCCGCCGCGGCGCACGGTGGAGCCGTCCTGGACGTCGTCCACGATGAGCGAGCCGACGTGCATGAGCTCGGGCATCGCGAGCCACTGGACGAAGTCGCGGGAGTCGCCGCCGACGACGTCGCAGCAGGCGAGCGCGGCGTACGAGCGCCAGCCCTTGCCGCCGCGGTCGGTGATCTCGCGCACCGGCGTCACGCCGGTGAGGACGAACTGGTCGAGGTCGACGCCCTGCATATAGTGGTCGCGGGCCTCGCTCGCGATGAGCCCGCGGACCTGCTCGTAGCTGGGCTCGTAGGGCAGCAGCGCCGCGACCGAGGCGCGCACGCGCTCGCCGACCGCCTTGAAGAACTGGTCGAGGGTCTCGACGGCCAGAAAGCCCGAGCGCTCGACGTAGGCGCGCCCCTCGGTCGGGCGCCCGCGGAAGGTGCCGTGGACGCGGGCGCGCCCCTCCCAGAAGGCGGGCTTCGAGATGAGGGTGACGAGCTCCTGGTCGGCGAAGGCGCCGTCGACGGCGAGGTCGAGCTCGGCGCCGGGCACCTCGAGGCGCCAGCGCGTCGGGTAGGTGTTGAACGTCCGGGTGCTGCGCCACGCGTCGAGGGGGGTGAAGCTCAGCGCGGCGTGCTCGCGGCGCGCGCCGTCCGGCCCCACCACGACGGCGCGCTGGCCGAGGCTCTCGCCGGTCTTCACGTCGACCATCGTGTAGGCGGTGACGTCGCTGCCGTCGTCGAGCTGGCAGGCGATCCAGTTCCAGGCGACGTCCTCGTTGATCTCCTGGCCGTCCTCGCGCTGCCCACCGAACTCGTGGTCGTACCAACCCGAGCCGCTCGCGACCTTCACCGGGAGGCCGTTCCAGGTGACGGTCCCGGTCACCGCGCAGCGCGGGATGAAGTAGTAGAACATGTGCGAGCCGTCGTGCCCCCGCACCAGGCCGTCGTCGCCGTGGCGCACCGGGGCGCGCTCGGGGGTGAAGACGAGCTCGACGCCGTGCTTGAAGTGCTCGTGGAAGAGCGTCAGGCCGTAGCTGCCGTCGTCGTTCTTGACCAGGCGGTTGCCACCCATGTCGAGCTCGAGCTTGCTCGTGCCGACGTAGGGCTCGTCCTCGAACATGTGATCGGGGTACGGGACGTGGCCACGCTCGAGGATCTCGCGCAGCGCGCTCGAGACCCGGGGGTCGCGCGAGCCGTGGCCGCGGTCGAGCTTCTCGAGCCCCATCTCCGGGGCGGCGCGATCGACGAGGGTGTCGGGGTAGTATCTCTCGGCGTCCAGATCGGAGATCGACCAGGTCATCGAGTGGGCGTAGCGGAGCTCGTTGGTCGCCTCGTCGCGCCCGCGGACCACCCGGAAGAACGAGGCGAACAGCGCCAGGTCGCGGCCGTCTTCGGTGGCGATGTGGGTGTGGAGGTACCACCACTCGGTCATCGACGAGCGATGCGGGAGGTCGTGGACCCGGAGGTCGATCGGGCCGCTCGCCGGCCAGTCCGCAGGGCGTTCTATCAACGTCGTCCGCCTTCGCATGTCGAGAGCGTCGCCCACGGGTGCGGGCCTGCTGGGCGTTCGGCCGCCGCGCAGCCCAAATGTGGTAGCGATCGCGAGCCCCGACTGTCAAGCAAACGATGCGGCGCGGCCATGGCGGCAACCCCGACGCCCCCCGGACCGGAGGCTCCTTCGCGAGGCGACGCGGGCGCCCGACTACCGCGGCGCAGCATCCTCGCCCCCGGAGCGGGTCGATGGGCTCGACGGTGACCTCGACCGCGAGCGTCTCGCCGCCGCCGACGACGGCGATGGTCCCCGCCGTCGGCGTCGCGTCGACGGAGCTCGGGCCGACCGCCGCACAGGCCGAGAGGGTCCAGCGGACCGAAGGGGGACGCGCCGCGGTTGACGCGCTCTCGCCGCGGGGAGACGGTCGGGGGCTGACGCCGCCCCCCTGGCGGCCCAGCCGGCGTTGCTGCAACGCACAATCACGTTCGCGATGACGCTGTCTTTCATGTCCGACGTCACGCGTGCGATCGCAAAGAGGCGCGGAGGGCGGGGTGAGCGAGGCGGACCGGAAGAAGTGGGAGGGGCGCTACTCGCCGGACGCCCTGGTGATGGGCGCGGGGCCCCCGGCGACGCTGCTGGCCTGGGAGGACTCGCTGCCGCGGAGCGGGCGGGCGCTGGACGTCGCCGCCGGTGAGGGCCAGGCCGCCGTGTGGCTGGCCGAGCGGGGTCTGGAGGTGGACGCCGTGGACATCTCGCCCCGCGGGCTCGGCAAGGCGCGCGGGCTGGCGGAGGCGCGCGGGCTGGGCGCGCGGGTGCGGACCTGGGAGCGCGACCTGGACGACGGGCTGCCGGCCGCGCTCGCGCCGGCGTACGACCTCGTCACCTGCCTGCACTTCTGGCCGGGGGTGGAGCTCGGCCGGGCGCTGGTCGCGCGGCTCGCCCCCGGGGGGCTGTTCGTGCTGGCGGCGTTGTCCGCTGCGGCGTGGGAGGGCCGCAGCGGCGGCCCGAGCCCGCGCTTTCTGACGACGGCCGCGGACGCGCGCGCGGTCGCGGCCCACCTGACGATCCTCGGGTGCGATGAGGCCGCCGGCGCCGCGGGCCGGGAGCTGTGGTTGGTCGCCCGGCGCCCGGAGTGAGCGGGCGAGACGGGACGGTCGACGAACGGTGACCTTCGCCGCGCGGTCCCCCCACGGACCAGTTTCGCCACCGCCTGGCCGGCTTTGTGTTTGGCCAGGCGGCCCTTTCGGGGCTTCCCTCGCGGGGCGCGGGGCGCGGGGCGCAGCGCCCGGGTAGCGGTCGAAAACCTGCCGTTTCAGACACAGGTCCCGTGCCGACATAGCTTGCGTCTTGCCGGCGGTCCGCCGCCATCTGCGCGTCCCCGAGAGCTCGGAGGACGCCCTCGGCTCCACGGCGCCTCGACGGCCATCGAACCGGGCCGCAACCTGTCACGGCGCGTGCTTGCGCACGCCCCGCGCCAGGATATTGAAACACCCTCTAGCGGAGCAGCGCCGCGCCGTCGCCGAAGTCGCGCTCGAGCGCGACGAGGAGCGCGCGCGTCGCCGCCTGATCGCGCCAGGTGCAGGCGAGCTCGAGGTGGGACGCGATCTCGGTGAGCCGCCGCTGGCCAGCGGCGTCGAACCAGCGATGGAGTTGACGCGCGTGCGGCTCGATCGCGCCGAAGTCCGCGGTGTCGAGCGCGCGCCAGATGAGGGCCATCACCTCGGGGAAGGCGGCCACGACCTGGCGCGGGCTCGGCCCGGTCACCGCTGGTGTGCCCACGATGACCCGGGGCGTGGCCGCGCGAAACGCCCCGCCCTCACCCACTCGGCCAGAGGGGCCGCTCTCGCCGGGCGCCGAGCCGTCGCCTCGGGTGGCGCGCGCGCCGTAGCGCACGGTCGGGGGCACGCGGACGGGCTCGTCGTCGCTGGCCGGAGAGCCGTCGGTCACGTCGCGCGGCGGCGCCGTCTCGGGGTGGCTCGCCGCCGCTGCGGCGGCTGCGGTGGTCGCCGCGGCGCCGCGCTCGATGGCCGCCAGGGCGCTCCGCGTCCGCGCCGCGTCGGCCTGCGCCCCCGCAGCGCGGGCCTCGGCGTCGGCGCTGAGCTCCTCCATCGCTGCGAGCTCGGAG
>PHBI01000249.1 GCA_002841945.1 Deltaproteobacteria bacterium HGW-Deltaproteobacteria-14 | reverse complement strand
CTCCGCCACCGCCGGCGCGACCGGCCCGTGGTCGGCGCCGTAGCTCCACAGCACCACCGCGGCGACGACCAGCGCGGCTGACAGCGCCAGCGCAGCGGCGAGCTGCCGCGCGAGCTGCGCCTCCAGCTCGCCGCGCGGGCGCGCTGGGGCGCCGAGGCCCCGCAGCACCAGGGCGACGTTGCGCGGCCGGTGATAGAGCCAGCCCGCGACGAGCGCGGCGCCCGCGACCAGGGCGAGGTGGGGCAGCGTCGCGCCCCCGAGGTACAGAGACGGCGGGAGATCGAGCCACCAGCCGAAGAACAGGAGCAGCGGCGAGGCGATCGCGATCGGCAGCAGCAGGTCCGCGAGCGGGTTCGCCCCCGACAGCGGCAGCGGCAGCGAGCCGTCGGGGAGCATGCGGCGAAGCCAGCCCGGCCGCTGGCTCAGCGTGGCCGCCGGGCGGGTCGCCAGCCACCCGGGGGCGACGAGCACCGCCGCGCTCAGCAGCAGCGCGCCGGCGGCGAGCGGGCTGAACCCCAGGTCGTCGTCCGGGCGCGCGAGCACCGCCACGTGCTCACCCAGGCCAGCCGCCACGATCGCCGCGAGCACCAGCGGCATCCCGCCGCCGACGCCGAACCGGTCCACCACCCGGGACGCGCCATAGAGCGCGAACGGCGCGAGGACCAACAGCAGCGACAGCACGCGCGGATCGGCGTCGAGCCACAGCCTCAGGGTCGAGGTCGTCAGCGTCGTCATGATCAAGGTCAGCGCGAGCCCCAACGCCACCGAGGCCACCACCAGCCGCGCTCGCCCACGCGGGCCGCTGTAGCGCACCGGGCGCAGGCGGGGGACCAGCGCCGCGATCAGCTCGACCAGCCCGAAGCCGAGCATGAGCGGGCCGAGGCCCACCGCCAGCAGCCGGAGCGCGTCGGCGGTCCCCCCGGGGTCTCCCCAGGGCAGCTGGTCGCCGCTCGGCAGCGGCGTGAAGTGCGCGAGCACCGCCAGCGCCGCGACCCCGAGGCTGACCAGCCCGCGCAGCCGCAGCCCCCGTGACACCGCCGGCAGGGGCGGGGGCGGAGGGGCGCGCTCGGGCTCGGGGGCGGGCCCGTCGCGGAGCGGCCCCCCACAGTCGACACAGACCGCCACGGCGTCGCTGTACTCCGCCGCTCGCCGGAAGCGCACGGCGAACGGACAGGCGGCGGCCGGGCAGTGTTTCATGGTGCGATGCAGCGCGGCTGATGGATGCCTATTCCTCGGGCTCCGAGGTGAGCCTTGTTACGAAATCGTTGCTTCGCAGCACGAGGAACGTCTCCGGGGGGACGTCGCGGTCGCCGAGCCACTGGCGCATCGCCGCCGCCGCCGGCGCGCTCGCGCCCTGGCGGGCCAGCGCCTCGGCCAGCCCGCCGCTGGCGTCGCGGTCGTCGGGGCGCGCGTTCAGGATGGACTCGAAGCTGGCGCGGGCCCCGGCCAGGTCGCCCAGCAACAGCAGCGCCTCGCCGCGGAGCTGGGCCGCCTCTTCGCCGGCCTCGCCGGCGAGGCGGGCCACGGCGGCCGCGGCGTCCCCAGCGATGAGGGCCACCCGCGCGCCCTCGAGGGGGTCGGGGATGGCCGGTGACGACGGCGGGGACTGCGCCGCGAGCTTGATCGTCGCGAGCCCGAGGTGGCGCACGACGAGCTCGCGGTCCGGCTCGAGCAGCAGCGCCCGGCGCCACCAGTTCAGCGCCGAGCGGTAGTCGTTCATCACCGCGTAGGTGGCGCCGATCTTGTAGAGCAGCACGACGTCGTCGCCGTCGCCGAGCGCGGCGCGGTAGGCCGCGAGGGCCTCCATGTAGCGGCGGGCGTAGAACTTCTCGTCCCCGGCGTGGCGGGGGGGCTCGGCGGGCTGCTTGGTGACGCTCGCCACGACCCAGGGGGCGCGCGCCTCGACGTCGTCGTCGTCGAGGCGCTCGAGCTGCTCCTCGACCTCGGCGACGCGGGGGCCCTCGGCGTCGTCGCCGACCAGCTTCAGGTACCGCTCCATGGCCCAGCGGGCCGCCGGCTTGTCGCCGGCCCGCGCGAACGCCGCGGCGAGGCCGTAGTGCGCGTCAGGGTCCTCCGGGGAGGCGTCGAGCACCGCGTGGTAGCTCTCGATGGCCGCCGGGAAGCGCCCCATGCGCCGCTGCACCTCCGCGAGGTTGGCCCGGGCGGCGGTGAACTCGGGATCGAGCTGCAGCGCCTGCTGGAGCAGGGCCTCGGCGCGGGCGAGCTCCTTCTTCTTGGCGTAGATCGCGCCGAGCTCGTTGAGCGCCAGCGGGTAGGCCGGCCACGCCTGCAGCGCCTCGCCGTAGGCGGCGATCGCCTGATCGTCGAGCCCCGCGCGCAGCAGCTCGCCGCCGTGGACCGCGAGCCCCACCGCGCGGCTCCGCTGCTTGGCTAGCGCCGCGTCCATCGCGGGATCGCTCGGCGCCTCCGCGGGCGTGACCGCCGGGGGCGCGGTGTCCGTGACCGCCGGCGGCGCGGTGTCCGTGGTGGCGGGCGGCGCGACGTCCGTCGTGGCCGGCGGGACCTCGGCGGCGGCCGCCGCGGGTGGGCCCGCGGCGAGGACGAGGCAGGCGAGGGCGAGGGTGTACGATCTCACCCCGGCACGATGCCTCGCCGCCGGTGACCGCGCAACAGCCTGTCTGTGTTTCGCCCGCCGGGCCGCCACCGCGTCCCGCGAGGGCCTCCGGAGTTGCCCGGCCGGTGCGGGCTGCCTATGCTCCGCCCCCCGCGCGCTCCACGCGATCGCGCGCGTCCACCCGAGCGGCCCCCCGGGCCCAGGAGCCACGATGCCGTCGACGCAAGACTCAGGTCGCTTCGGAGAGTACGGCGGGCGCTACGTGTCCGAGATCCTGATGCCGAACCTGATCGCGCTCGAGCGCGCCTGGCGCGAGGTCGTGCCGACCGCGGCGTTCCAGCGCGATCTCGACGATCTCCTGACCCACTACGTCGGCCGCCCGTCGCCGCTCTACCTCGCCGAGCGCCTGACCGCGCACGCCGGCGGCGCGCGTATCTGGCTCAAGCGTGAGGACCTCAACCACACCGGCGCGCACAAGATCAACAACTGCGTCGGCCAGGTCCTGCTCGCCCGCCACATGGGCAAGACCCGCATCATCGCCGAGACCGGCGCCGGCCAGCACGGGGTGGCGACCGCCACGGTCGCGGCGCGCTTCGGGATGCCGTGCCACGTCTTCATGGGGGCCGAGGACATCGAGCGCCAGCGCCTCAACGTCTTCAAGATGCGGCTGCTCGGGGCGACCGTCATCCCGGTGACCGGCGGCTCGAAGACCCTCAAGGACGCGATGAACGAGGCGATGCGTGACTGGGTCCGCCACGTCGACGACACCTTCTACGTCATCGGCTCCGCGGCCGGTCCCCACCCGTATCCGGCGATGGTCCGCGACTTCCAGTCCATCATCGGGCGCGAGGCGCGCGAGCAGTTCCTGGCGCGCAACGACGGCCGCCTCCCCGACGCGCTCGTCGCGTGCGTCGGCGGCGGGTCCAACGCCATCGGGCTCTTCCACCCGTTCCTCGAGGACGCCTCGGTGCGCATCGTCGGCGTCGAGGCCGCCGGGGACGGGGTCGACACCCCGCGCCACGCGGCGACCCTGGTCGCTGGGACGGTGGGCGTGCTGCACGGCGCCAAGACCTACCTGCTGCAGGACGGCGAGGGGCAGATCACCGAGACGCACTCGGTGTCGGCGGGGCTCGACTACCCCGGGGTCGGCCCCGAGCACGCGTGGCTCAAGGACTCGGGCCGCGTCGAGTACGTGTCGGTCACCGACGCCGGCGCCCTCGAGGCCTTCGCCCTGTGCAGCGAGCTCGAGGGCATCATCCCGGCCCTCGAGTCGAGCCACGCCATCGCCCACGCCATCCCGCTCGCCCGCGAGCTCGGCCCGGGCAAGGATCTCGTCGTGAACCTCAGCGGCCGCGGCGACAAGGACACCCACACCGTCGCGCGCGTCCGCGGGATGGAGATCTGAGGTGGAGACGTTGCACCCCAGCGACTTCGATCGCGTCGGCGGCGAGCAGGGGCTGCGCCGCATCATCGAGGACTTCACGGCCCGGGTGTTCGGCGACGTCATGATCGGATTTCTGTTCGAGGGCAAACCCCACGCGCGCATCACGGAGATGGAGTACCGCTTCGCCGCGGCGCACCTGGGGGGGCCGGTCGGCTACACCGGGCGGCCCCTCGGCGAGGCGCACCGCAGCTCGCCGATCCTGGGCGGCCACTTCCAGCGGCGCCGCAAGATCCTCCTCGACACCCTCGGCGACCACGGCGTCCCCGAGGACGTCGTCGCGCGCTGGCTGGCCGAGGTCGACCGGCACCGCGACGCGATCCTCGGGCGCGGGGTCGACGCGACCCACTGCGATCACGCCGCGCAGGCGGCGCGGCCACGGGCGTCGCGGCCGTCGAAGAACCTGCTGGGGGGCTCGTGATCGCCCGGCTCGCGGCCCTCGCGGGCGCGGTCGCGCTGCTGGCGACCCCGCCCGCGTCCGCCCGGCCGCGCAAGACGCCCCCAGCGAAGCCCGCCCCGGCGCTGACCTTCGACGATCCGGCGGGCGACGACGACGGCCCCGGGGGCTACGTCTACCCGACCGACGCCGCCTTCACCGCGGGCGCCTTCGACCTGCGCCGCGTCACCATCGAGGCGGGCCGGCGCGACGTCACCCTGCGGCTCACCTTCGCCGCGCCGGTCACCGACCCGTGGGTCTCGAAGACCTGGGGTGGCCCGGGCTTCTCGCTCCAGCTCGTCCACGTCTACCTCGCCACCGACAAGGTCGCGCCGCCACGCCGAGGGAACAAGCCCAAGCGGCCGGCCGGCTATGACGTCGCGCTGCCCGGCCTCCACGCCCGCTTCGCCGCCGACGCGCGCTGGGACCGCGCCGTGCTGGTCAGCGCCGAGGAGCCGCGCGCGGTCGCCCGCCGCGTGAAGGCCCTCGACGGCTTCGGCAAGGGGGCGATCCTCGTCCCCGACGGCAAACAGATCGCGGTCGACGGCGACACCATCGTGGTGACCTTGCCGCGCCGCGCGTTCGGCAAGCTCGACCCCAAGGCGTGGGGCGTGCAGGTCGCCGTGGGCTCGACCGACTTCTACGCCGGCGACGATCTCCTGCTCGCGCGCCTCGTCAACGCCCAGGCCGGCGCGTTCCGCTTCGGCGGGGGGCACGATGGGCTCTGCGATCCGAACGTCATCGATCTCCTGGGGTCGTCTGCTGCAACGCAGCATTCTCAGCTCGGATGGGCGTGCGGTCTCAACGGCGACGGCGTGGCGACGCTATCGCTCATGCGAAAGGAATGACGCGGGCGGCGCCCGACGGCGCGCCCGCTCGGGACCGCGCGGCGATGTGTGCGCGGGAGCGGCGTCGGGTCGAGGGGTCTGCTACATTCGCGGTGGTGAACGAGCCCGCCCCCGACTCCCCGATCTCCAACGTCGCCCTCGAGCAGGCCGCGGCCGAGGTCGCGACGTTCTGGCGGCTGGTCCAGAAGCGCGCCCCACGCGAGGTGAACCGGCGGGTGCGCGAGGTGATGGAGGCGGTCTACCGGGTGGTGAACGCCGCCGAAGACGTGCTCGCGGATCGGGTGCGCCTGGCGCGCGAGCTCGAGACCATCTCGGCCGAGCTGCGCGGGCGAAGGCCCTTCGTGCCGCAGTTCTACCGGGACGGGCGGCTCGCGGTGGTGTGGGCCTGGGACCCGATCAAGATCCGCGGCGCGGTCGACCACGTGCGCATCCACCAGCAGTTCGAGCGCTACCTCGCGCGCGCCGACCGGAACGTCGAGCGGCTCAACTACTTCCTCGGGCGGGCGGGCCTCGACGTCGGCGAGAAGGCCGAGAAGAAGCCGTGGGAGCAGGCCTACGCCACCATGGAGGAGTACCGCGAGTTCCTGTGGGGCCGCGTGCGCCCGGACATCACGTGATCCGCGCCGTCGCCCTGGTCTTCGCGCTGCTCCTCACGAGCCCCGGGCCCGCGCTGGCGGCCGCGCCGGACCCGCCCGCGGCGCCGGACCGGGCCGAGCTGCCCTGCGTCCCGTTGCCGGCCGGGCAGCGGGTGCTCATCGACATGCGCGAGGCGCCCCTGTCGGACGTGGCTCGCGTGCTGTCGTGCGCGACCGAGCGCAACGTCCTCTTCTCCCCGGCGGCGCTCGGCGGGCGGCTCGTCACCGTGATCAGCGCGCGCCCGGTCGACCGGCGCGGGCTCGTGGCGCTGTGGCGCGCGCTGCTCGCGTCCCACGATCTCGTCGCGGAGCGGCGTGGCGCCTACGAGGTGGTCCGGCCGGTGAGATAGGGACGGCCCCGGCGCGCAGGGGGGCCAGCCTCGGCCAGCAGGAGCGGCCCCGACGCCGCGCGGCGGAGGCGTGTTGCGCCGGCCCGCGCCGATCGGCAGACTTGGACACCGAATGCGGCGCTACCCCCACGCCTTGCTGCTGACCTGCGCCGGCCTGGGCGCCGTCCTCGCCGCGTCCTGCGCCGACGCGCCGAGCCCCGACGGCGCCGCGTGCACCCGGGACGCGCAGTGCGCGAGCGGCCTGTGTTACCCGAGCCGTTGCCTCGATCCCGACGGCGACGAAGACGGCGACGGCCTCTCGAACCAGGTCGAGCACGATCTGCGCTCGGATCCCGCCCGCGCCGACAGCGACGGCGACGGCCTCGCGGACCTCGCCGAGGTCGGCGCCGACCCGGCGAACCCCCGCGACAGCGACGGGGACGGGACCCCGGACGTCCTCGAGAGCGCCATCGCCGACGCCGATCTCGACTGCCTCCCGGACCAGAACGACCCCGACGACGCCCGCCGCGAGAGCGACCTCGCCGTGGTCGCGCGCGCCGTCTGCCGGACCCGCGGCGTGTGCGCCCCCGCCGGGCTCGTCAGCGTCGTCTGCTTGCAGCTCACGATCGACGGCGTGCTGAGCTCCGAGGCCGTCTGCGACTACGATCAGGTCCCCGACTTCGACGGCAACGTCGAGGTCCGCTGCGACGGGCTCGACAACGACTGCGACGGCCGGACCGACGAGGACGTCGGCTACCTCGAGGGCGGCGGCGTGATCCGCGCCCTCGGCGAGGTGTGCGCTGGCACCGGCGCTTGTGCGATGCAGCATGGCCTCGTCGAGTGCGGCCCCAGTAGTCGCGCGATTTGCTCGGTAAATCATGGGGGTAGCTCCTTCGCGGGGGCGCAGAGCGACCTCGAGTGCGACGCGGAGGACAACGACTGCGACGGCCAGACGGACGAGGGGGTCACGTGGACCAACCCGAGCAGCGGCGGGGTGCGGCTCTTCGGTCAGCCGTGCGTCGCGCGCGGTGTCTGCGGGCTCGCGAGCGGCGTGGTCGAGTGCGCGCCGGGGACGAGCGACGGGATCTGCTCGACCGAGCCCGGCGCGAGCGATGACCGCAGCGCGCCCGAGGTGTGCGATGGCGCCGACAACGACTGTGACGGGCTGACCGACGAGGGGCTGCGCCTCGATCTCGGCGGCGTGCTCCTCCCCCTCGGCGCGAGCTGCGGGCGCGGGGCGTGCGCGGGCGGCGAGGTGATCTGCGGCTCGGCCGGCAAGCCGGTGTGTTCGACCAGCCGCCTGGCGACGGCGGGCCTCGAGCGCTGCGACGGCGTCGACGAGGACTGCGACGGTCTCACCGACGAGCCGGAGGGCCTGGCCCTCGGCTGTCCGACCGTGGGGGTCTGCGCCGAGCTGACGCTGACCGGCGCCCGCTGCGACGAGGACGGCCTGCTCGCGTGCGCCTTCGCCCCCGAGGGGGTCTACGCGGGCGAGCAGGAGGTGGCGTGCGACGGGCGCGACGACGACTGCGACGGCGCCGTCGATGAGGGGTTCGCGACCTCGGAGGGGCTCGCCCTCGGCGCGGCCTGCGCAGGGCAGGGGGCGTGCGCCGGCGGGAGCGGCACCGTGGTCTGCGCCCCGCCGCTCGATGGCGAGCCGTCGCGGGCCGTGTGCTCGGCGGATCTCGCCGGGACCCCCGAGACCTGCGACGGGGTCGACGAGGACTGCGACGGCGCCACCGACGAGCCCGCGAGCGCCTCCCCAGGGGGGGGGATCTGCGCGACGGTCGGGGTGTGCGCGACCGCGGCCGCGCCGCCGAGCTGCGTGGCGGGGAGCTGGGCGTGCGCCTACGAGGCGCTGGCCACGTGGGAGCCGAGCGAGGTGCGCTGCGACGGGCTCGACAACGACTGCGACGGCCGCGTCGACGAGGGGCTCCCGCGGGCGCCGAGCGGCGCGCTGGACGCGTGGCCGGGGGCGCAACCCCCGGGGCGCGATGGTTGGCCGACCGCCGCCGGCGCTGGCGTCGCCTGGG
>PHBI01000248.1 GCA_002841945.1 Deltaproteobacteria bacterium HGW-Deltaproteobacteria-14 | reverse complement strand
CGCCGCCGCGGTCGGAGCCGGCCAGGCCGCCCCAGACGGCCTCGCCGCCGCCGCCGCGGACGCCCGGCGCTGGCGACCCGCGGAGCTGCGTCCGCCGCCGCTGCTCGACGGGCGCGACCTCGCCGCCGCCGGCTACGCGCCCGGCCCCGCCTTCAAGCGCATCCTCGACGCGGTCGAGGACGCGCAGCTCGAGGACCGGGCCAGGACCCGAGACGAGGCCCTCGCGGTGGCGGCCGAAGTCGCGGCGGACTGACGCCGCCGCGGCGCGGCGAGCGGACGCGGCCGAGCCGCCGGATCACTCACTCTCCCCGCGGGCTGCTTGCGCCAACGAGCCGAACAGGCGCCTATATCTCGAATGTGCGCCGCAGCACATCCACCACCTGGCCGACCTCCGCGGGGAGCGACACCGGGGGATTGGCGAAGCGACTCGTGATCCCGTCGAGGGTCCCCGAGTGGTAGGCGACCTTGGAGTCGGTGAACTTCAGCCCGTGGGCGGTGGACACGACCACGACGCGGTCGTCGGGGCCGATGACCTGCCGGGCGACGAGCTTCTTGAGCGCGGCGAGGGCGACGCCGGTGTGGGGACAGGTGAAGAGCCCGAAGCGGTCGGCGTGGGCGCAGGCGTCCATGAGCTCCTGCTCGTCTGCCTCCTCCACGACCCCGTCGTGCTCGCGCAGGGCGCGGATCGCGCGGTGGATCGAGACCGGGTCGCCGATCTGGATGGCCGAGGCGAGGGTCTTCTTCGCCGTCACCGGCGCGTAGCGCTCCCAGCCGCCGACATAGGCCTGATACAGCGGATTGGCGTGGCTCGCCTGGGCGACGACGAGGCGCGGCAGGCGATCGATGACGCCGAGGGCCTTCATCATCGCGAAGCCCTTGCCGAGGGCGTAGACGTTGCCGAGGTTACCCCCGGGGACGACGACCCACTCGGGGGCCTCCCAACCGAGCTGCTGGGCGATCTCGATGGCGACCGTCTTCTGGCCCTCGAGCCGGAGGCTGTTCATCGAGTTCGCGAGGTAGATCGGGTAGGCCGCGACCACCTCCTGGATGAGGCGCATGCAGCCGTCGAAGTCGGTGTCGAGGCTGAGCACCGTGGCGCCGTTGGCGATCGGCTGCACGAGCTGCGCGACCGAGATCTTGTCGGCCGGGAGAAACACCACCGAGGGGATGTCGGCGAGCGCGCAGTAGGCGCTGACGGCGGCCGAGGTGTCGCCGGTGGAGGCGCAGCCGACCGCCACGATCGGCACGCCGAGGGCGCGCATTCGGTTGACCTGGCTGACGAGGACCGTCATCCCGAGGTCCTTGAAGGACCCGGTGTGGCTGTGGCCGCACTGCTTGATCCACAGGTGCTTCAACCCCAGGTCGCGGGCGTAGCGGGGCGTCGGCAGGAGGTGGGAGTTCCCCTCGCCGAGGCTCAGGATGTGCTCGTCGGCGATCTCCGGCAGGACCCACTCGCGCTTGCCCCAGACGCCGGAGCGATCGGGCCAGGTGCGGGCGCCCGCGCGCTCGTCGAACAGCGCCCTCCAGGCCGCCCCCGAGCGCGTCCGGAGGGCGTCGAGATCGTGCTCGACGTCGAGGAGCCCCCCGTTCGAGCAGCGATAGACCACCTCGTCCAAGGAGTAGGTCTCGCCCTCGCAACCATCGAAGCAGACGTAGCTTGCACTGAAGGCCATGGTGTCTCCTGCCGAAGCCCGTATACTTAATCCCATGTCCGGGGCGCAAGACTCACCAACTGGGGTCAGTTGTCCTCGGCTAGCGTTGCGGTTCGGGCCGTGATACCGTCCTCGAATCTGGTCCCGGGCGTGGAAGTTCGCGCCTGCTGTCACCGAACCTCTTGATTCGGCAAAGTTTTTTTTATGGCGACACAGAACCTCCCCCGGCAGTTCGGCAAGTACGTGCTGATGCGGAAGATCGCCATGGGTGGCATGGCGGAGATTTTCAAGGCCAAAACGGCGGGCGCCGAGGGCTTTGAGAAGGACATCGTCATCAAGCGCATCCTGCCGCATTTCACGGAGGATGAGGCCTTCGTGAAGATGTTCATCGACGAGGCATCGATCACGTCGAAGTTGCAACACGCGAACATCGTTCAGATCTTTGACTTCGACCTGTGCGAGGGCACGTACTTCATCGCGATGGAGTACGTCGAAGGGGTCGACCTCAAGAAGGTCGTCGACGACGGGGTCAAGGCCGGCACGCCGCTGTCCACCGCGCAGTGCGCGTGGATCATGATGGAGCTCTCGAAGGGGCTCCACTACGCGCACGTGAAGGAGGTCAAGGGCAAGCCGCTGAACATCGTCCACCGCGACATCTCGCCCCACAACGCGATGGTGTCGTACACGGGCGAAGTCAAGCTGATGGACTTCGGCATCGCGAAGGCCGCCCAGCGCAGCACCAAGACGATGGCCGGCACCGTCAAGGGCAAGGTCGCCTACATGAGCCCGGAGCAGGCGCGCGGCAAGCCGCTCGACGGCCGGAGCGATCTGTTCGCCCTCGGGATCATGCTGTGGGAGATGCTGACCCATAAGCGCCTGTTCCTCGGCGACAGCGACTTCGAGACCCTCACCAACGTGCTCAAGAGCGAGGCGCCGCCGCCGTCGTCGATCAACCCGAGCGTCCCCCCCGAGATCGACGCGATCGTGCTGAAGACCCTCGAGAAGGACCGCGACAAGCGCCACGCCTCGGTCGAGGCGTTCAACCGCGAGCTGACGCGCTGGTACTACTCGAACGTCACGGACCTCGAGGGCGAGGCGCTCAAGCCCTTCATGCACACGCTGTTCGCCGAGGACATCGAGAAGCTCAAGGCCTACGCCGCCGAGGAGAAGGGGCTGCCGCGCCCGACCGCGGACGCCGCCCCGGCCGACGCCGACCGCACGGTCGCGATCCCCGCCGGAGGCTACGACCCGCAGCAGGCGCAGACGCTGCTCGACGACGGCAGCATCAGCCAGCAGCAGATCCGGCAGGCGCTCGAGGCGCAGCAAGCCGCCGGTGGCGCCGAGCGCACCATGGCCATGCCGGCGGGGGTCGGGACCGGGACGTACACCCAGCAGGGGTTCACCGGGACCTACAGCGGCCAGGAGATGCCCCAGAAGAAGGGCAAGGGGCTCATCATCGCCCTGGCGGCCCTGATCTTCCTCGGGGGTGGCGGCTTCGCGGCCTGGTACTTCCTCGGCCAGAGCAAGACCGGCACCGATCCCGGCGTCGTGGAGACGAACGGGACGACGCCCACGGTCGTCGCGGACGCCGAGCTCGTGCTGCTCGTCGACCCGCGCGAGGCGCAGGTGAAGGTCAACGGCAAGCCCGTGGACGGGCGGGCCACGGGCCTCGAGATCGGCAAGCGCGCGCGGGTCGAGGCGGTCGCTCCGGGCTTCAAACCCTACGAAGACCTCGTCATGATCAGCGAGAAGAGCCAGCCCCTCGAGATCAACCTCGAGAAGGAGGTCGAGAAGGTCTCCCTGGTGATCGAGGCGACCGGCGACGACAAGGCGATGATCGAGGTCAACGGCGAGACCAAGGCGACCCCCTTCACCCTCACGGGTGACAAGGGTTCGACGCTGAAGATCACGGTGAAGCCTTCCAACGGAGCGCCCGCCGTGACCGAGACGCTCGTGCTCGACGGCAGCTCGCCGATCCACAAGATCGCGGTCGGCCCCGCGCCTTCGACCGAGGTCAAGATGCTCGTCACCGTGTCGCCGGCGGGCGCCAAGGTGAAGGCGTCGAAGGGGACCGTGACCTCCACCGAGAACGGCGGCCAGGTCGTGATCGCGGGCTTGAAGCTCGACGAATCGGTCACCGTCGACGTCTCCGAGTCGGGCTACGACTCCCAGAGCAAGACGTTCAAGATCACCGGCGACAACCAGCTGGTGTCGATCTCCCTCGAGAAGAAGGCCGCGCCGACGACCAACACCGGCGGCGGCACCGGCACCGTGACCATCAACGCCAAGCCCTGGGCGCAGATCGTCGTCGACGGCAAGCCGGTCGGGACGACGCCGAAGACGATGACGCTGTCCGCGGGACGGCACGTCATCAAGCTGACCCGCGGGTCGCAGTCCGAGACCAAGACGGTCACGGTGAAGGGCGGCGGTAAGACCATGGTCACCCACGACTTCACGATGTAGCCGGGCCCGACCCGCGCCTCGCCTCTCCGAGGCCCCCACGCCGCCTGGCGCTGGGGGCCTCGGCGCGTTTGGGCCTCGGCCTGCGCGGGCGTCGAGGGGGGCGGATCCCGGTGCGCATCGCCGACCTGCGGAGCCGAGCTCCGGCCGCCCTGGGGGCGCTTCACCCGAGGGGCCGCGACGTCCGCTTTTCGCGTTGACATCCCCCGGGAGCTGCAATAGCTTTCGCTCCCGTCGCGGCGGTGAGCCGCCCGGCACCTTGAAATTTGCGGGAGTAGCTCAGTGGTAGAGCGCGACCTTGCCAAGGTCGAAGTCGCGGGTTCAAATCCCGTCTCCCGCTCCAAGAACCCATCGAAGAGCCGCCCACGGGTGGCTCTTCGAGATCCGGGGACACCCGGTCCGCGCCCTGCGCGGGAGTAGCTCAGTGGTAGAGCGCGACCTTGCCAAGGTCGAAGTCGCGGGTTCAAATCCCGTCTCCCGCTCCAACCGACGCCCAGCGTCGCCGTAAATGAAGAGAGCCGCCCTCGGGCGGCTCTCTTCGTTTCTACGTGGCGACGTCGCGGAGCGCGTGCGCGGCGGCTCAGGGGGCAGCAGCGACCGCGGGCTCGGGCGCCGACAGCCCGTACTGGGTGACGAGCGTGGCGAGCTCCGGGACCCCATCCTCGACGTTGGTGAGGGCGCTCGGGCGGAAGCGGTGGTAGAGCTTCTGCGCGGTCTTGTGCTTGGTGGTCTCGGCGCGGGCGTCGGTGACCGAGATCAGCGCCTCGGCGACGCGCGCGCGCTGGCTCACGAGGAAGTCCGGGACGGTGTCCACGGTGCCGCCGCTCGCGAGGTGCTCGCCCTCGAAGTCGGCGAGCTTGGCCACCCACTCGTCGAGCAGCGCGTCGACGACGCCGGGGACGAATCCGGGCTTGATCGCCTTGACCGTCTTGTAGGCGCCCTTGATGGCGATCCCGGAGAAACCCTTCTTGGCCGAGACCTGGTGATCGATGATGGCGCAGCACTCTTTGACGACCTGGGGGCGAACTGCGTCGTCGAGGAGTCGTGCGGCGATGATGCTCATGGGGCCGACCTCCATAGGCGGGGATTCGGCTGTCTCGCATATCGCGAGCGACAACGCCAGGATTGATTCCGGCCGCCCAGCGGCCCCGCGTCGGAGGCGAATCCCTCGTGAGATCATGACCTACCGCGCCACTTGGGGGCGCGGTAGGCGGGCCCGTCACCGCGGCTTGAGGGTCCGGCGACTCGGGGTCGCGGCCGTCGGGTCCTCGGGCCAGTGATGCCTCGGGTAGCGGGACCGCATCTCGGCGCGCACCTCCGGCCAGGTGCGTGACCAGAAGCTCCTCAGGTCTGAGGTGACCTGGAGCGGCCGGCCGGCGGGGCTCAGCAGGTGGAGAACGCAGGCGACGCGCCCGTCCGCGACCCGGGGGGTGTCGACGAGGCCGAAGACCTCTTGCACCTTCACGGCGAGGACCGGGGGCCCGTCGGGCCGGTAGACGAGGGCGATGCGGCTGCCGCTCGGCACCTCTAGCCGCTCCGGGAGCGCGGCGTCGAGGCGACGCCGGCGGTCCCACGGGAGGAGGTCCAGCAGCGCCTGGCCGAGCGGGGCGCGCCGCAGCTCGTCGAGGGACGACCGGCCCGAGCACAGCGCCGGCAGCGCGGCCGCGAGCCAGGCCTCGCGCGATGCGGGGAGCGCGAGCTCCGGGTACGCGGCGGCGAAGGTCATGAGCCGCGCCAAGCTGACCTCGTCCTTGGTGGACAGGGTGCCGACCGCCGCCTCCGGGTCTTTGGCCGCGCGCTCGAGGAGCAGCACCTCGGCAGCGGCCCGGTCGGTCAGCGGGACCGGGCTCCGGGTCAGCACGAGGTCCCGGAAGCGCTCGAGCCGCTCGGCCACGGCCCGCCCCCGGCCCTCGTCCCAGCGCACGACCTCGACGACCGCGAAGTCGGGGTGGTCGCGCAGCGCGCCCTCGGCGACGGCGACCCAGCCGCGAACGAGGCTGACGGCCTGCTCACCGCGGCGCCCGGCGTCGACGTCGAGCGCGACGAGGAGGTCGCCGTGGAGCGCGTCACCCCCGATGAGGCGGGCCCCGCGGCCGCCGACGAGCTGCACCTGCTCGCTCCCCGGCGCCCGGCGCTGGGCGACGCGGTCGGCGTAGCCCGCGAGGAGCAGCCGCGCGAGGGTGTCGTCGTCGGCCTCGTCGGCCTGGGGGGCGCGCGCGGAGCCCCCCGCGCGGGTGGCGCGCGCGAGCTGTTCGGCGAGGCGCTGCGCGGTCCGGTGACCGTCGCGGCGCTGTGACCGCGCCCGCGCCGCGAGGTCCTCCGCCCCTGCCCCGCCGATCTCGAGCGCGGCGGCCCAGCGGCTCGCCGCCCCC
>PHBI01000247.1 GCA_002841945.1 Deltaproteobacteria bacterium HGW-Deltaproteobacteria-14 | reverse complement strand
GCGACGGCGTGTGCGATCAGGCGACCCTGGAGTCGCTGTGGTGCCCCGAGGACTGCGGCGCGGGCGGCGGTGGCGGCGGTGGAGCCGCGGGCTGCGGCGACGGCGTGTGCGATCAGGCGACCCTGGAGTCGCTGTGGTGCCCGCAGGACTGCCCCTGAGGTCGGGCCGCGTCCCCGACGCGAGACCAAAGAAAAGGCCCCGGAGATCAACGATCTCCGGGGCCTTTCTTGCATTGCGGGGGCAGGATTTGAACCTACGACCTTCGGGTTATGAGCCCGACGAGCTACCAGACTGCTCCACCCCGCGTCATCGCTCGGGACCGAGGTGGCGACCTCGGCATTTTCGTCATCGTGTTGGTTGCGGGGGCAGGATTTGAACCTACGACCTTCGGGTTATGAGCCCGACGAGCTACCAGACTGCTCCACCCCGCGACAGACCTTGAACGGCGACGCCTTGCGACTGTGATTGGTGTTGTCAAAGGGCCGCGTCGCCGCGACCGGTGCGCATATGTAAGAGCGACCGGGTCCGTTGTCAACGGCTTTTCACTCGCCGCTCGGCGCACCCCGGTTCACGCCCCGATCATGGCGCAGGTCGCCCGTCGTGCGCGACGCCGTTGTCCAGCAGCCGCTCCCGCAGGTACCCGCCGGCCGTCACGTCCGGCCAGCGCCGCGGTCGCTCGGCCGTCACGAACCCCGGGAGCGGCGCGAGCACCTGCTCAGGCGCCGGGTGGACGAAGAACGGCATCGAGTACCGGTGGGAGCGGGCGCCCGGCGGCGCCAACACCCGGTGCGTCGTCGACGGGATCGCGCCGTTCGTCAGCCGCTGGAACATGTCGCCGGTGTCGGCGATCAGCTGCCCCGGGATCGGGACGATCGGCAGCCACGTGCCGTCCCGGTGCAGCAGCTCCAACCCCGGCTCCGTGGCCTCCGGGAGGAGCGTGATGAGGTTGATGTCCTCGTGCGCCGCCGCCCACACCGCGCCCTCGCCGACCGGCTCCGCCGCGTGGGGCGGCGGGTAGTGGATCAGGCGCAGGATCGTGTTGCCGCCGTCGGTCATGCGGAGGAACGCGTCCTCCTCGGCGCCCAGAAAACGCGCCAGCGCCCGCAGCAGCACCGCGGCGACCCCGTGCATGCTCGTCCACAGCCGCGTCGCCGCCGGCCGCAGCGCGGGCAGCTCCTCGTCGGGCCATCGGTTGCCCTGGATCCGCCCGGCGAGGGGATGGTCCGCCGGCAGCTCCGGCCCGACGTGCCAGAACTCCTTGATGTCCGCCACGTCGCGGTCCTTGGCACGCTCCCGCCCGAAGGAGGTGTAGCCGCGCTGCCGCCCGCCCGCCGGGTCCTCGTAGCGCCGCTTGATCTCGTCGGGCAGCGCGAACAGCGTCCGGATCGCCGCGAACGTCTCCTCCAGCGCTCGGCGATCGAGCCCGTGCCGCTCCACCGCCACGAACCCCCACTCGGTGATCGCCCGCCCCAGCGCCGCCACGAAGGCTCGCTGGTCCGCGGCGTCCCCGGACACGAAGCGCGCGAGGTCCACCACCGGGATCGTCTGTTCAGCCATCGTGGCACCTCCCTGGCTCGGACCGTGCCCGAACCTCAGCCCCTGGTCATCCATCCGTTTTTGCGCACGGTCAGGGTGGCCAGCGGCTGCACCCAGATGAGCGCGAACATCGCGAACCACGCGTAGAGGATCCCGAACAGCACCTCGGTGGACCGCTCGCTGCGGAGAAAGACCAGGCCGTACAGCACCGCGACCAGGGTCGTCGCCAGCGCCACCCGCGCAAACCAGATCGGGTGCGCGAACAGGATGTAGAAGGCGAAGAAGAAGCCGAGGAGCTTCGCGAAGATCGTCAGCGGCTGCATCACCGCGTCGAACAGCATCAGCGGCCCGCGCAGCGGTCCCAGGCGCAGGACGCGGCGGGGGGCGAACAGCAAGGCGCGCAGGCCCTCCCGCGTCGCCGAGCGGCCCCAGCGCAGAAACATCTTCGTCAGCTTCACGTAGTGGCTCGGCACCAGCGTGAAGACCCGCGCGTTGGCCTGGTAGATCGTGTGGTGCCCGAGCGACAGCACCAGGTTCGTCATCGCGTGGTCGTCGCCGTTGGTGCACTGCGCGCCGAGGAAGTGCTGATCGCGCCAGCGGTCGAGGTGCGGCGCGACGACGCTGCGCCGGTAGGCCTGGAGCGCCCCCGGGCAGCACCACACCGTCCGCAGCATGCTCTGGTAGGCGCGGATGTAGTCGAAGCCGAGGATGTAGCGCACCCCGAGCATCCGGGTGAGCAGGTTCTCGTGGCGGTTCTCGACCAGCACTTGCCCCGCGACCCCGGCCACGCGGCGGTCCCGCATGAGCGGCGTCACGAGGTTCGCGAGGCTCTCCGGCGGGACCACCGAGTCGGAGTCGACCGTCGCCACCACCTCGCTCTGTGCCCGCACCCACCCGGCGTACACCGCCCGGCGTTTGCCGCCGTTGCGCGCCATGTGCAGCGCCGTGACCCGCTCGGGACACGCCGCGGCCGCCGCGTCGAGGTGCGCCCCGGTGTCGTCCTTGGAGCCGTCGTTGACCGCGATGACACGGAGCCGGTCCGCCGGGTAGCGGCTCGCGAGGATGCTCTCGATGGTGCGCCGCACACCGGGGCCCTCGTTGTACGCAGGGACGACCACGGTGAGCGTCGGGAGGTCGGCGAGCTCGTCCTCGCTGGGCGCCATCGGGCGATAGACCCACCACAGCGCGGTCCGCATCGCGAGCGCGAAGAGCACCATCGAGGACAGAAACGGCAGCAGCAGGCTGCGCACCCCGACCCCGCGCAGCTCGCGGCCCACGTCCCCCCAGAAGAGCAGGGCGAGCGCCCCCACGGTCACCACCGCGACGCCGATCTTCGCGGCCCGCGGGCTCACCCGCTTGGCTCGAGGAAGGCGAGGGTCTCGGCGATCACCCGGTCGAGCTGGCCGATCAGCGCGTGGTCGTCGTCGAGCTCGATCAGGCGGGCGTTTTTGTGCGCTGCGGCATAGGCGCGCGAGCCCGCGATCGGCACGACGACGTCGTGGATCCCGTGGAGGATGAGCGTCGGGCAGGCGACCTCGGGGGTCGCGGGGTGGCGCAGCGCGTCCTCGATGAAGCCCCAGTGCACCGGCGTCTGCACCCCGGCGCCGTCGGCGAAGTGCAGGGCGCCGTGCGCGCGCCAGCGGGCGATGGCGTCGGCGCCGAGGAGCTGCGGCCAGCGGGCGATCATGTCGAAGCCCGGGCACAGCAGCACGAGCCGCGTGACCCGCTCCGGGTGGAGCTCCGCCCAGCGCGCGGCCAGGTAGCCGCCGAGGCTCGAGCCGACCAGCGCCACCGGGCCGTCCGCGCCGGCCTCGCGGTCGAGGACGGCGAGCGCCCGCGTGTGTGTCAGGTGGGCGAAGTCGGGCGCGTTCAGGTCGGGCAGCGCCAGCTCGACGCCCCGCGCCGCGAGGGCGGCCCGCAGCGCGTTGCCCTTCTTCGACTGCGGGCCCGAGGCGAAGCCGTGAAGGAAGATGTGGCGGGTCGCGACCATGGCCGCTCTCATAGCACGGCCCACGGCGTCGGTGCAGCGCGAGATCACCGACGGCGCGACCGCCAGGACACTGATCCACAGTCCCGCGAAGCGGGGCTTTGGGCCAGTGTCCACGCCGCGCGAGCGGCGGGTGGAGGCCGCGAAGCGGCCGGATCAGTCTCGCTAGGAACCCAATCAGAACGCAGCGAAGCGAGTTCTGATTGAGGTGTCCTAGCGCTGACTTCGTGTACCCTCGCGCGCGCCCCCACGGGCTCCTCGACCCCGGAGGTCGCCGCTGGCCGTCAACGTCGCCCAGATCCTGCGCCAACCCGCGCTCGCGGACCCCGACCGCGTCGCCGCCGTGGCGCTCGGCCCCGACGGCGCGAGCGACCGGCGCGAGCACAGCTATGGCGCGCTCGATCTCGCCGCTCGGCGGGTCGCCTCCCACATCCGCGCGGGGGCGCGCGTCGCGCTCGTCGCCGGCAACGGTGGGGGCTTCATCGCCGCCTGGTTCGGGGTGGTGTACGCCGGAGGGGCGGTCGTCCCCGTGGCGGTCGACGCCGCCGTCGGCGAGCTCGTCGCGCGGGTCGATCACGCGGGGTGCGAGCTGATCCTCGCCGACGCCGAGCGCCTCCCGCTCGCCCGCGCCGCGGCCGCCATGTGCGGGCGCCCGGTCGCCGTTCGCGACGTGGACGCGCTCGCCGCGGACGGGGGCCTCGCGTCCCTCGCGCCGGCGTCGACCGGCGCCGACGATCCGGCGATGATCCTCTACACCTCGGGGACGACCGGGCGCGCCAAGGGCGCTGTCATCTCCCACGCCTCGCTGCTGCTCCACACGGCCGCCGTCGCCCACCACGCGCTGCGCCTCGGTCCCGCCGCGGTCATCCTCGGCGCCCTGCCGCTGAGCCACAGCTACGGCTGCCGCATGGTGATGCTCGCCTCCTTCTTCGCCGGCGCGCGCTGCGTGCTGCTGCCGCACTTCTCCGCCCGCGGCAGCCTCGCCGCCGCCGCCGCCGAGGGGGTCACCTGGATCCCCGCCGTCCCCACGATGTTCGCCGCGTGGGGCGCGCTCGCCGATCCCCCCGGGCTGCCGGCGCTGCGCTGGTGCCTCAGCGCCGGCGCACCGCTCCCCGACGCGCTCCGTCGCCGCGCCGAGGAGCGCCTCGGGGCCGAGGTGCGCGAGGGCTACGGGATGACCGAGGCGACCTTCTCGACGTTGAACGCCCCCCCAGACGAGCGCGTCCCCGGCTCGGTCGGCCGCCCCGTGTGGGGGATCGAGGTGCGCGTCGTCGACGCTCGCGGCGACGACCTCCCCGCGGGCGCCGAGGGCGAGCTGCTGCTCCGCGGCCACAACCAGATGCTCGGCTACCTCGACGACCCGCGCGCCACCGCCGCCGCCGAGCGGGATGGCTGGCTGCGGACCGGGGACATCGGGCGCCGCGACGCCGCCGGCCGCGTCGCGGTCGTCGACCGCATCAAGGACATCATCCTGCGCGGGGGGCACACCATCTACCCGGCCGACGTCGAGGACGCCCTGGCGACCCACCCCGACGTCGCCGCGGTCGCCGTGATCGGCACCCCGGATCCGTTCTATGGCGAGGAGATCGTCGCCGTCGTGGTCCCCGCCGCCGGCGCGCGGCCGACGCTCCCGACGCTGCAGGCCTGGCTCGTCGACCGCCTCGCCCCCCACAAGCACCCGCGCGCCCTCGCCGTCGTGGACTCGCTCCCGCTCGGGCCGTCGCGCAAGGTCCTCAAGCGGACCCTGCGCGCCTGGCTCGCGGACGGGACGCTGACGCCCGACCCCAGCTCCTGAAACGCTGCGCTCGTGGCTCCCGGAGACGTCGCTCCGCGTCGCCTGGCGCCCCGGCCCCGGCACGAGTATGCTGCCGCCGCGCCACCTTCATGGCCCGGGAGCCCCCATGCGAATTCGCGAGACCGCGGTCAACGCTCAACAAGTCCCCACGAGCTCCGATGAGCTCGGAGGCGTCGCCGTGTTCTTCGACACCGAGAACATCCTGCTCGGCGTGTCGGGTGAGTTCGAGGTCAAGAACGTCGTGACGTCACTCGCGGAGCGCGGCGAGGTCATGATCCTCAAGGCCTACGCCGACTGGGGCCGCTACAAGAACCAGCAGCGCCAGTTCCTCGAGGAGGGCGTGCAGATGGTGTTTCTGCCGAGCTACGGGATCAGCGACAAGAACCGGACCGACACGGCGATCTGCGTGGACGCGATGGAGGTCCTCTTCACCCGGCCGCTCATCGACACCTTCTGCATCGTCAGCGGCGACAGCGACTTCGGGGTCCTCGCGCAGCGGCTGCGCCACCACGGCAAGCGGGTCGTCGGGATCTCGGCGAAGTCCGCCGCGAGCCACATGCTCGTCAAGCAGTGCCACGAGTTCATCTTCTACGAGACCCTCGTCGGCCAGCGGGTCGTGGGCTACTCGGTCGAGGAGGGGGAGGCGCGGCTGCAGCGCGCCCTCGAGAAGGTCGTCGAGGACCGCGGGACCGAGTTCCCGTCGAGCGCCCTCAAAGACCACATGCGCAAGCTCGATCCGACGTTCTCCGAGCGCAACTACGGCGCCTCGTCGTTCACGCGCTTTCTGCGCAGCTACGAGAACCTCGTGACGGTCCTCGAGGGGGGGATGGTGCGGGTCGGTGGCCCCCCCGAGGAGGATGTCGCGAGGTCCGGCGCCCGCGGGCGCGCTCCGAAGCTCACCGGCGCCGCCGAGCAGAGCGCGCGGGACGTGCTCTCGCGGGCCATCACCGTCGCGATGACGCGCAAGAAGGGGCCGGTCAAGCTGTCGCGCCTCAAGGACACGATGCAGGAGCTCGAGCCCGACTTCGATGAGCTCGGCCTGGGTTTCCGGACCTTCACGCGCTTCCTCCTCGCCTTCCCCGACGTGGTGGTCATCGACCGCGCCTCCAACACGGCGCAGCCCACCCCGGGCAGCGCTGCCGCGACGGCGCCCAGCGACGCCGGCGGGGACGACGGGCGCAAGAGCCGCGGGGACCGACGCGGCCGGCGCGGTCGGGGCGGCAAGCCCGACGAGCCGGCCGAGGCCGCCGCCAAGCCGGCC
>PHBI01000246.1 GCA_002841945.1 Deltaproteobacteria bacterium HGW-Deltaproteobacteria-14 | reverse complement strand
TGAGCTCGGGCACGAGCGCGCGATCGAGGGCGAGCTCGCCCAGGAGCGCGAAGCCGCGCTGCGGGTCGGGGCCGGTCAGGACGCGTGCGAGCTCGTCGCGCTGGCGCTCGGCGCTCGCCTCGAGGACGCGCGGCGCGTGCCGGCGCATCGCCTCCCAGGTCGCTGGCGCGATGGCGAGCGCGAAGCGGGCCGCGAAGCGCACCCCCCGCAGGATCCGCAGCCAGTCCTCGGCGAACCGCGCCTCCGGGTCGCCGCCACACGCGCGCAGGGTGCGCGCCGCGATGTCCGCCCTGCCGCCGACGTGATCGACGAGGACGTCGGCGAGCGGGTCGTACAGCAGCCCGTTGATCGTGAAGTCGCGGCGCCGGGCGTCCTCGCGCGGGCCGTCCGCTCGAAAGCGCGCGACCTCGTACTCGTGGCCCTCGTGGATGACGCGGATGATGCCGAACTGTGCGCCCACCGGGACCGAGCGCGCGAACAGCGCCGCGACCTCCTCGGGCTCGGCGTCGGTGGCGATGTCGTAGTCCTTGGGGGTGATCCCCATCACGCGGTCGCGGACCGCGCCGCCGGCCCACAGCCCGGCGTAGCCGGCGGCGCGCAGGCGCTCGACCACCGCGCGCGCGCCGGCGGCGACAGGGTCTTCGGGGGGCGTCAGGGGCATCGCGGCTTGGACCACCTTTCTATGGGGCGCGGCTTCGGCTAAGCTCAGCGGCGGCCGCGGGGTGTTCGGCCCGCCGCCCGCCGCGCCGTCAGCATAGCGCATGCGCCTGTCCCTCGCCCCCCGCGTTGGAGCGACCGATGACCGTACGTCCATCATCCCTGACGCGCCTGCGCACCCTCGCGCTGGCGCTCCTCGTCGCCGGGCCGCTCGCCCTGTTGAGCGCGGCCTGTGGCGGCGAGGCGGCCGCGCCGGCGGACGCGGCGGACGCCTCCGACACCGGGTTACCCGACGCCGAGCCGCTCCCGGACTTCTCGGTGGGCATCAGCGCCTCCAAGCTCTCCGGCAACGCGCCGCTGACGGTCGACTTCAGCGTGGCCGTCGCGGGCGAGGTCGACGCCGAGGCCCTCATCTACAGCTGGACGGTCGACGGCACGCCGGCCGGGGAGGGGCCGACGTTCTCGAGCCCGTTCTACCGCAGCGGCTCGTTCACCGTCGCCCTGCGCGCCGAGTACATCGGCGCCGGCGGCTCCGCCGTCGCAGAGGACAGCGTCGTCATCCGCGTCCAGGGCTGCGCGGACCTCACCTTTGATCGCCTCAGCCTCGAGCCCCCGGTCGAGGTCGCCCCCGGCGACGTCATCACCCTGCGCGCCGCCGAGCTCTTCAACGACGGCGACACGATCGAAGGCAGCTTCGACGTCCTCGTCGCGCTGAGCGTGAACGAGACCTTCGAGCCCGATCAGGACCTCGTGATCGATCGCTGGGCCATCCCGGGGATGGCGTCGGGTCTCTTCACCGACGTCTCGATCGACTACGCGGGCCGCGAGATCGCCCTCGCGGACGACGCCCCCGAGGGCTTCTACTACGTCTTCATCGTCGCCGACCCCGACAACGTCGTGAACGAGTGTCAGGAGACGAACAACCTCGAGCGGTCGACCAACAACCTGACGATCGACCCCGCGGCCGGCCTCAAGCCGGACGTCACCCTCACCGAGGTCTCGCTCCCCGCCGGGCTCGTCGTCAGGCAGGGGCAGAACATCAACTACTCCTTCACCATCGCGAACCTCGGCCTCGGCGACTCGACCCAGTTCCGCATCGGCTTCTGGCTCTCGACCGATCCCGTCCTGTCGCCGGAGACCGACCGCGTCGTGGCCTCGCCGGACGACGACAACTCCAAGATCAACAACATCGGCCCCGGGGTGACGCTGCCGCAGTTCTTCAAGAGCTACCACATCCCCGAGGACCTGCCCGACGGGCAGTACTGGCTCATCGGCCAGGTCGACGCGCGCGACGAGATCACCGAGTCCGACGAGACGAACAACGTCCGCGTCAGCGCGACGCCGCTCGTGATGCAGTACGAGGAGCCCACCTGCTTCGACCTCGCCGCGACGTCGCTCGTGGTGGAGCCGCTCTCGACCTATTGGAACGGCAGCGTGCTCGTGAGCATCACCGTCGCCAACCCGGGGACGGTGGCGACCCCGGACGGCTGGCTCGCGCGCGTCTTCCTGTCGCAGCAGCAGTCGCTCAACCCGGCCACCGCGCAGCAGGTTGGCGCCTTCACCTTGCCGCTCGTGCCCCCCGGCGAGACGCGGACCTTCGACAGGGTCATCCCGATCTCCGACGAGCTCCCGATCCTGCCGCACTACGTCGGCGTCATCCTCGACCCCGACAACGCGCTCAGCGAGTGCGTCGAGTCCAACAACGCGGTGCAGTTCGGGACCCCGATCACCATCAACCCGGTCGCCTCGGTCGATCTCGACGTCGGGACCATCGTGTACCACCCGTCGACCGTGACCGCGGGTGAGATCGTGAAGCTCGAGTACGCGGTCTCGAACCACGGCACCAGCGGCGCCACCGCCTTCACGCTCGGCTTCGTGCTGAGCGCGGACTCGACCATCACCCGGGCGACGATCAAGAACGGGACCGACATCCTGATCGGGACGGCGATCGTCTCGAGCGTTCCCGCCAACGGCACGGTGTCGCGGGTGGACGACGTGGTGATCCCGATCGCCCTCGATCACACCGTCGACAGCTACTACCTCGGGGTCGTCGCCGACGTCTCCGACCCCGTGTCGATCGGCCAGGACACCAACGCCGGCAACAACATCGAGGTGGCCGCGCAGCTCCTCACCGTCGTCGGGGCGCAGGGGGGCTGCTACGAGGACGGGTTCGAGGACAACGACAGCCTCGGGGCCGCGGCGCGGCTCGAGCCGGGGCTCACGAGCGACCTCGGCGCGTGCGGTGACGTCGACTGGTTCGTGGTCGACGTGCCGGCGTCCTCGAGCCTGCTGGTCGACCTCACCGCGACGCCGATCCTGTCGCTGCGTCCGGTCGCCAGCGAGCTGGTGCTCGAGCTGCGCGACCCCGCCGGCCAGCTCGTCGCGACCAGCGACACCGGCAGCGGCTTCGAGCGCCTGCGTCGCTACGCGGTGACCACCGGCGGCGACTGGGCGCTCACCGTGCGCGGCCGGAGCGCCAGCGTGCGCGCTGCCTACGACCTCGACGTGCGCGTGGTCGCGCCCCCCGCCGGCGCCGATCTGGTCGCGAGCGCGGTCGACACCTCGCCGGACTCGCTCTACCCGGGCGGGCTAATGAACGTCGGCTGGGTGGAGACGAACACCGGGCTGAGCACCGCCGGCCCCCACCAGGTGCGGGTGTGGGCGTCTCTGGACCGGACCCTCGACCTCGCCGTCGACGTGCCCGTCGCCCAGCTCGCGGTCGACGCGCTCGCGCCTCTCGCGACCCGCGCCGGCTCGGTCGACTTCGTGGTCCCGTCGGCGCTCCCCGGCGGCACCTGGTACATGCTCGTCGAGGTCGACGCCGACGACGACGTGGTCGAGGCCGACGAGTCCAACAACGTCGAGTGGGGCGCGTCGGTGCTGCTCGACGCGGCCAAGGTCTGCGACGACGATGGCCTCGAGCCGAACGACGAGCTCCGCATCGCGACCCCGGTCACGCTGACCAACGGCGCCGCCAGCCTGGCTGGGAGCGTCGTCTGCCCGGGGCTGCCGGACTGGTACGCGGTCGAGGTGAGCGCGGGCCAGGTGCTCTCGGCGACCGCCGCCTATACCTACACGAGCTCGAAGGGGCTCCTGCAGATCGAGCTCTGGGATCCGTCGGGGGAGGCGCAGATCGTGACCGCGGCGACCTCGAACAACCCCACCGTGACCGTCCCGTGGGTGTGGCTCCCCGGGACCTGGTACGTCGGCGTCTCGAACAAGGCCCAGGGGTCGAACATCGCGCCCTACACCTACACCCTAAACGTGACGGCCGGACCCGGCGAGCCGGCGAAGATGTGCATCGCCGACAGCTACGAGGACAACAACGCCTTCAGCCGCGCCAAGCCTGCGGGGTGCGGCGTCCTGTCGGCGACGCTGTGCAACGCCGACCGCGACGTCTACGTGATCGAGGCCGACGAGGGCGTCGAGGTGCGGCTGACCATGGCTCACCCGAAGAGCGAGGCGCGGACGCGGCTCTACACCGATCCCGGCGCGACGGCGGTCAAGACGCGGACCGGCAACGGGCTCCTGACCTACACCCCGCTCCAGGACGGGCTGCTGTACATCGAGGTGGACCCCAAGAGCGGCCCGCTCTCGATGACCGAGTTCGGCTACGACCTGACCATCGAGGGCATCGCCGGCATCGACCTCAGCGTGGAGGGGGTCGGGACGGGCGCCCCGGTGGTGCTCCAGGGTGAAGACGTCCTGGTCGACTTCCGCGTCGTCAACGGCTGCACCGAGGACGCGGCGCCATTCGTCGCCACGGTGTGGCTCTCGCAGGACCCGTTCCTCGACGACAACGACGTGGACGTGGCGCTCGTCGACGTCGCGGGGGGCGTCGCCGCGGGCGACGAGGTCGCCGTGACGAAGAAGGTGACGGTGCCGCTGTCGACGCTGCCCGGGGACTACTTCGTGCTCGTCGAGGCGGACAGCTCGCGCGTCGTCCCGGAGTCGAACGAGCAGAACAACGTCAGCGCGGCGCCGATCACCGTTGACCGGCTGTGCCTCCCCGACGCCTACGAACCAAACGACTACATCGCGTCGCCGTCGGACGCGCCGCTGTTGACCCCTCCCGGCGCCGACATGTTGGAGATCTGCCCCGGCGATCAGGACTGGTTCGCCGTCGCTGCGCCAGCCGGCTCGACCTTGACCGTCAGCGCCCTCTTCAGCCAGGCCGAGGGGGATCTCGATCTGCGGCTCTACGATCCGACCTACTCGATCACCGTCCCGGTCGCCTCGAGCACCAGCGATGACGACGACGAGACGATCGTGTACCCGGTCCCGCTCGCCACGACGTTCCTCGTGCGCGTGGTCGGGTTCCAGGGGGCGAGCGCCGCCTACGAGCTGGTCGTGGTGATCGAGTAGTCGCGCCCGGCGGCGGCCGCGCTGCATTGCATTGCAGTATGGCGGCTCGCCGCGTCACCGCTGGGTCGCGTGGCGTCTGTGTTGCGGCGCGTCAGACGCCCGCGGCGCGCAGGACCTGCACGAGGTTCGTCAGCATCTCCGCGGTCGCGCCCCAGATGACGTGGTGCGCGCCGAGGTAGAAGTGCATCCGCCGGGGGCCGCCGCGCCAGCGGCCGAGCATCGTGCGCCGCTGGGTCGGATCGAGCAGCGTCGCGAGCGGCACGCGGAACGCCTCGTCGACCTCGCGGGGGCTCGGTCGCAGCGCGAGATCGTCGGGCACCCACCCCACCCAGGGGGTGACGTGGAAGCTCGTGATCGTCGGCAGGTCGTCGAGGCGCCCGACCGGGGTGACGCGCTCGGGGGGGATCCCGAGCTCCTCGTCCGCCTCGCGCAGCGCCGCGTGCCAGCTGTCGGCGTCGCCCGGGTCGATCGCGCCGCCGGGGAAGGCGACCTGGCCCGGGTGCGTCGGCATCGTGGTCGGCCGCAGGATGAAGATGACCTCCACCCCACGCGGGCCGTCGACGAGCGGCACCAGGACCGCCGCCGCGCGGAGGTGGGCGCCGTGGGCGTTCACCGGGGCGTAGGCGGTGATGGCTCGGGTGATCGCCTGCGGCGTCACGCGCCCGCGGCCAGGACCCGTCACCGGCTCAGGAGAGATCGAGCTTGGGGTCGTAGTTGTCGGGCTTGACGGTCAGCACGTCGCACTTCGCGCGCCGGATGACGCGGTCGGCCTGGCTCCCCATGAAGATGTGGCGAAAGCCCGTGTGGCCGTGGGTGCCCATCACGATGAGATCGGCGGCGTCGTCGGTGGCGAAGCGGAGGATCTCGAGCCACGGCTTGCCGCCCCGGATCTCGAGGAACATCCGGTCGCGCTCCTCGCGGCTGACCTTGCCGTCCTCCTCGAGCTCGTCGAGGCGGCGGACGAGGCCCTCCTCGAGCCGAGTGAGCTCGTTGTGGTCCTCCTCGACGTCGTCCACCGATGACGGCGGGCCGCCCTCACGGACGTGCAGGATGGTGAGCTTCGCGCCGAACAGGCGCGCGTAGCCGACCGCGCGGTAGAAGGCCTTGCGGCTCGTCTCCGAGAAGTCGACGGGGCAGAGGATGTTGGTGTAGCTGACGTCGTTCGTGAACATGGTCCCTTCCTGATCGCGCCCCGCAACGCCAGCGGAGCAGCCGCGGCGGCCATGGGGCCCGGCGCGCTTGCCTCTGCGGTGGTTGACGCTGAAGAGCGCCGGACGTGTAGCGCAGGACTCCGCTCGACGCCAGTCCGGATAACGTTTCCGCGGTTCACGCCGTAGTCCCCGTCCCCGCTGGCGCGGCGACACGACGTGCGCCGAACGCCGCCAGGGTGTGCTACTTTCCCGGGCCGAACCGAACGACCCACACGCCAAGGAGGCAAGGTGCGCATCGTCGTCACCCTCGTCGTCGCCGCTTCGCTCGCGGCCGCCTGCTCGAAGACCGCCCCCGCGCCGACCCCCGATCCGGCCACCGCGACGCCGGCCCCCGCGTCCTCGCCCGCGGAGCCCGCGGCGGTCGCGCCGACCCCGGCGCCGGACCCCGCGACCGCC
>PHBI01000021.1 GCA_002841945.1 Deltaproteobacteria bacterium HGW-Deltaproteobacteria-14 | reverse complement strand
GGGCAAGGCCGCCGCGAAGCCGGGCAAGGCCGCCGCGAAGCCGGGCAAGGCCGCCGCGAAGCCGGGCAAGGCCGCCGCCAAGCCGGCCGAGGCCGCCGCCAAGCCGGCCGAGGGCGCCGCCGAGCCGGGCAAGGCCGCCACCAAGCCGGGCGCGGTCGCCGCCAAGCTGGCTGCGGTCGCCAAGACCACCGAGGTCGCCAAGCCGCGGGGGAACCCCAGCGATGGCGCGTGAGACGTGGACCTGGGCCGAGCTCTTCGCGGGGCTCGACCCGACCCCGGCCTTCGTCGACGAGCTCGAGCGGCTCGGGCTGCTGCGGGTCGTGGCGCAGGACAAGCGCGGTGAGCGCATCTACGACGCCGACGCCCGCGACACCCTCGAGCGGGTGATGGTGCTGGTCGAGGCGGGCTACGAGCCGCGCGACATCGCCGTGATCGCCCACAAGGTCGGCCTCAAGGAGCCCAAGCGCCGCCTCGGTCGCCGCACGCCGACGCTGCTGCGCGTCGACGACGTCGCTCGCGCCATCGGGGTCGAGCCCGCGAAGGTCGAGGTGTGGCATGGGGCCGGCTGGGTGATCGCGCAGCTCGTGACGGAGGGCGGCGTGCCGATGTTCTCACAGCGCGCGGTCGAGCAGGCGCGCGCGCTGGCCGACCTGGCGACCCTCGGGCTCGACGCGGACGTCGCGACCTGGGCCGGGCTGGCGGCGCGGCTCGCGCGCTACGAGGCGGGCGCCGAGGGGGAGGGCGCCGACGCCCTGGTGCGCGAGGCGTCGGACTTCGCCCGCCTGGTGCTCGGGGCCAGCGATCGCCTGCGCCTCGCCGTGCGACGTTGGGCGAAGCGGCTCGCGGCGTTCGACAAGCGCGTCGAGCGGGTCCGGCGCCTCCACGCCCCCGAGGTCGCCCGGGTCAAGCCGCGGCGCCGCGTCCGGACCCACGTGCCGACCCGCTCGACGTCGCGAAAGTCCTGAGACACCTCGATCAAGACTCGCTTCGCTGCGTCTCGCTCGGGGCCCTGGCGAGACGGATCTGACCGCTTCGCGGCCTCCACCGGCCGCGAAGCGCGGCTGTGACATGGATCCGTGGCGGAGCTAGGCCTCCCGCTCGGGGCGCGCGTCCGCTCGCTCTTCGACCGCTGTCAATAACGTTGACAATAGCCGCTCGCCCGCTGTCTGTGGGCGTCGAGGGGCATCGGTAACCTTGCATTCATGGGGTTGAAACAGTACTGTAACAATCTCGCGTGGAGACGCCCGCCTCGACGCGGGGCCTCCAGTCGACGTTCGGCCCTCCGACCACGGGCCGCATCCGGCGTTCCATCGGTAGGAGGAAGACGTTGGAAGATCCCCGGCTCGAACCCCACGACTCGAATCAGCTCGAGCTCAAGCTCGCCTACGTGGTGGATCCGGGAGTCAAACGCCAGCACTACCTCGTCGAGTCCTTCATGTTCGTCCCGCGCACCCTCGGGGTCAGCGGGCAGTCCTACAGCGCTCAGCGCTTCTACGAGGACACCGCGACGTTCGTGCGCCTCAAGACGCCGTCGGTCGCGCTCGAGGCCCTCGCCGCGACCGGCCGCGCCGCGCGCTGGTTCGACCCGGTCCGCGAGTCCCTCGATCGCCTGCTCGGCGGCGCGGCGGTCGACGGCGCCGGGTTGGTGCGCGGGCTCAAGCTCCTCGGCGCCATCTACCGCGCCTCCATCCGCGACGAGGGCAGGCTGCTGCTCGACCGCTTCGACGCCCTCTCCGACGCCGAGCCGAAGTCGCTCCCGATGCAGGAGCAGGACCTCGCGGAGACCCTCGAGCGCTTCGTCGGGCGGCTCGGCCCCGCGGTGGAGCGCCTCCGCGTCGTCGGGCGCCGCTGCGAGCACACCATCGTCCCCGGGGACATCCGCGACATCTGGGGCGTCGTCGACGAGTACGTGGCGATCTACGCCGAGGAGATCGCGACCGCGTTGGTCGCCGCCTGCGACACGCGCCTGGCGCGGGACGCGGGCGGCAGCGCGCTGGCCCAGGCCCGCGAGAAGCTGGCCGACGTCGCCGTCAGCGAGTACCGCTATCGCCGCAGCCGCGGCTACCCGAGCTACGCGGTCCCCGGCGCGCCGAACGAGAACATCCCGCGCCGCCGCCGCATCCTCAAGCGCATCATCTCCTCGGTCCTCTTCCTCGAGCAGCGCCACGAGGAGGGCGGGACGAAGCAGCGCGACATCATCGCCGGGGTCGCCGCCGCGGCCGCGATGCTGTTCGCGGTGCTGGTCGCGCGCTGGGCCCAGCTCGAGTGGGGCGTGTTGTCGAGCGGCTTCGTCCTCATGATGGTGCTGTCCTACATCGTGAAGGACCGGCTCAAGGAGTGGGCCAAGCGCTACCTCGGCCGACGCCTCGCCCGCTGGCTCCCCGACTACGTCACCAAGGTGCGCGACCCGCAGACCGGCCAGGTCATCGGCTCGAGCCGCGAGTCGGTCAGCGTCGCCGACTCGTCGCGCGTCCCGAAGGACATCCGGAACATGCGCCACTCGGACCACCCGGCCGCCATCGCGGAGCACGGCCGCTCCGAGGTCGTCATCCGGTTCGTCAAGGAGGTCACCCTCGACTCGAAGGGGCTCGCCAACGCGATGACCGGCGTCGAGGGGTTGAGCGACATCATCCGCTTCAACTTCGCCCACTTCCGCCAGCGGATGGACGACGTCATCGAGACCTATCGGATCGTCCATCCCGACTCTCGGCGCATCGTCGAGGTGCGCTGCCGGCGCGTCTATCACATCAACCTGGTGCTGCGGATCACCCGCGGGGCGGGGGAGCGGCGCGAGGCCGTCGCCGAGCGCGTGCGCGTCGTGCTCGACCAGCGCGGCATCCTGCGGGTGGAAGAGGTCGACGCGATCGGCGCCACCCAGCACTCGGGCCTCCCGTCCGCCGATCTCCTCGGGGGGTTCTCGGAGCGAGCGCCGCGTCCGCGCCACGTGCGCGCGGTGGCGGCTCGGGGCCACACCGACCTCCTCGCGCTGCGCGACGGCTGACAGGGACATCGATCCAGGGCCGAGCGAGCGAGGCCAGCTGCGGCGCGCCGCGCGGCGGGGCGCTTCACGGGTCCGGCCCCGCGTTCGAAGTGCGAAACGCCATTGGCTTGTCGCGCCCGCGACGCTAAAAGGTCGACTCCCATTTCGCGGTGAGGAGTCTTCATGGTCCGGTGGCTGAACCTGCTGGCGTTCGTAGCGCTGGTCGCGGTCGCACCCGCCTGCGGCGGCGATCCGGCGGCGGCGTCGGACGCGGCCGCCGACACGTCCACCCCCGTCGACACCGTGGTCGCGGACGACACCGCCGACACCGCGCAGGGCGGGGCACCGTGCTGCCCGCTCGGCAACTGCCCGAGCGGCCTGACCTGCACCCAGGGCGCCTGCCTGCCCGCCGCCGGCGCAGGGCAGTGCTGGCTCGACGGTCAGTGCCTCCCGGGCCAGGTGTGCCAGGGCGTGAGCATGTGCGGCTGCGGTGACGCGAGCTGCGAGCCGACGCTCGGGACCTGCGGCTACCCCGCAGGCTGCTGCAACGGCGACGGCGAGTGTGGCCAGGGCGAGCTCTGCGTCGCCGGGCAGTGTCGGTCGTCTGAGGGCGCGGGCTGCTGGCGTGACGATCAATGCGCAGCGGGCGAGGCCTGCGAGGGGCAGAGCGCCTGCCCGTGCGGCGCTGTGGGTTGCGCTCCGGCGCCTGGCTTCTGCGGCCTGCCCGGGGTGTGCTGCGCGAGCGACGCCGAGTGTGGCGCCGATGGCGTCTGCGCCGGCGGTGGTTGCGTCCCGGCGCCGAGCGCGCCCCACTGCCTGGGGGACGGCGCCTGCGGCGAGGGCGAGGCGTGCAGCGGCGCGGCGCTCTGCGCGTGCGGGGAGGCGGATGGCTGCGCGGTCCCGACGACCCCCGGGCGCTGCCTCGCGGAAGGCGATCGCTGCTGCGTGAGCGACGGCGACTGCGGCACCGGCGAGCTTTGCGTCGAGGGCCGCGGCTGCCTGCCGGCCCCGAACGCGGACCACTGCTGGGTCGACGGTCACTGCGGCGTCGGCCGGGTGTGCGACGGCGCCACCGTGTGCGAGTGCGGCGACGCCGACTGCGCCCCGAGCCAGGGCCAGTGTCGGACGGTGATGACCCCGTGCCAGGGCGACGCCGACTGCGGCACGGGGCTGCGCTGCGCCGTGCCCGACGCCGCCGTGTGCCCCGGCGAGGAGGCGCCGACGACCGGCGTGTGCGTGCCGCGGGTCGACGCGGGGTGCTGGAACCAGGCGGACTGCGGACCCTACGTTCGCTGCAGCGGCGAGCACCTCTGCACCGATCCCGCGGGGTGCTTCGCGCCCAACGAGCCGGGCGTGTGCCGCGACAAGGTGAGGATCAAGGACTGCTGCTCGAGCCACGACGAGTGCGGCGCGGGCCTCGAGTGCCGCAACCAGAACGCGACCATGACCTGCCCGCCGGACAACTCGGCGGTGTGCCTGCCTCAGCCCATCCTCGGCGAGTCGTGCTGGGTCAACGCCGACTGCCCGCAGGGGGACGTGTGCAATCGCGTCATCATCTGTGGCTGCAACGGCAAGTGCCGCTGGTACAACCAGGGGCAGTGCGAGAAGCCCCTCTACTGCCAGTCGGATCTCGACTGCGGCTCGGACGCCACCTGCGCCCGGGACTCGGAGTGCATCGCCAGCCCGTGCACCACCCAGGCGACCTGTGACCCCGGCGGGCGCTGCCAGGCCAAGGTCGAGGGCGCGTGCTGGACCCACGACGAGTGCGGCGCCGGCAACTACTGCGAGGGCCTGCGGGTGTGCCCGATCAACACCGAGTGCCCATCGCCGGACATGCCCGGCGCCTGCGCGCCGCGGGGCGCGCTCGGGGGCTGCTGCACCTCGTACCGCGGCTGCGAGGCGGGCCTGCGCTGCGTCTCGGTCGGCGCCCGCACCGGCTGCCTGCTCGACATCACCTCGGTGTGCGTGCCCGCCGTCACCCTCGGCCTCGACTGCTACGCCGACGACGACTGCGGCCCCGGACAGCACTGCGAGGGGCAGTTCATGTGCCCGTGCGGCGTGGACACCTGCACCGGCCCGCCGACGGCGGGCACCTGCGTGGGCGACCAGCCCTGAGGCGGGCATGCTGCGCTGCGGTAACCGGGTGAGGCGCGAGACGCGTGGCGTGTCTCGGCACTATGCTGCAATGCGGTGTGGGTCGGGATCGGGTCACGGCTGGACGTAGCGGACGCGGTCGCCCTCGACCCGCCAGCAGCTGGTGTCGTAGCGCTCGGTGAAGTCGACGGTGCCGTCGCCGCCGTTGTCCTGGTCGACGCCGGTCACGCTGCCGCGCGCGTCGCGGTGGTAGCGCCGCACCAGCGGCGAGATGTTCGCCGGGGCCCCTGGCAGGTAGCGGGTGATCGACGCCATCCGTCCGTCCGACCAGGTGTAGACCTTGCTCGTGAACGGCTCGCCCCCGTTTTCGGACTCGCGGAACTCCAAGATGTGGCCGTCGGCGTCGCACACCGCGCGGATCTCGGTCCGCGTGGCCCCGCTCACCGAGTCGATGGACGGGGCCGAGCACGCCCAGTCGGTGGCCCACGTGTAAGTCATCGTGGAGACGTCCTGGCCCGCGGTCGACTCCACGGTCGTGATGAGCCCGCGGCCGTCCCGGGCGATGACCGTGATCTCATCGGGCTCGTCGCGCTCGGGGCGGTCGAACCAGCTGCGCGTCACCGCGACGTGGCCGTCCGCGTGCCACGTCGTCTCGTCGCGCCGCGTGATGACGTCTCCCGCCCTCTCCTCGATCGCGACGCCGCGCCCGGCCGCGTCGAACCGGTGCTGCTCCACCGTCGTCTTGCCGGTGGCCAGCGCGGTCCGGGTGACGGTACACGGCTCGCGGAAGTCACACGTCCCGTACTGGCACTCCGCGCCAGCGATGCAGTCCAGGTCGTGCCGGCACGGCCCGCCGATGGGGCTCGGGGGACGCTCCCCGGCGGTCGCGACGCCGTCTGGCGGGGCCGGGGTGCTGCGGCAGTCGGCGGCGAGGGTGGCCAACATCAGGACCGCGATGATCCCGGCGCGCCGACCGGCGGCGACGAGCCCGCGAGGGGGGCGATGAGCGGTCCGCATGCGGAGGTCCTCGGCGTGTCGTTGAGGGGCTGGACGGGCGACCGCGGTATGCGTCGCCGCGGCCCGGAACGGCGCTACAGGGTGCCTTTCCCCCGTGAAAGGTGCTATGCGACCGGCGCGGAGCGCAAGCACGCGCCCGCCGTATCGATCGGCCCGCGGCCGCGCGCCCCGGGCCGACACCGGAGGCTCCCGATGGCCGACCCCAAGACGCCCGCTCCCCCCGCAGTCGACCCCGCCTGGCGCCTCGCCCCGGCGCCCGGCTTCAGCCGTCCCAAGGGCCCGGTGGTCCTCGTCGTCATGGACGGCGTCGGCATCGCGCCGCGCGACGAGGGCAACGCCTGGCACCTGGCGCGCACGCCGTTCCTCGACGAGCTGATGCGGGCCCCGGTCCACGGCGCGCTCGCCGCGCACGGCACCGCCGTCGGCATGCCCAGCGACGCCGACATGGGCAACAGCGAGGTCGGCCACAACGCCCTCGGCGCCGGCCGCGTCTTCGACCAGGGCGCCAAGCTGGTGCAGAACGCCGTGGACGACGGCTCGCTCGTCGCCGGCGCGGCCTGGGGCGAGGTCATCGCGCCGTGCCTCACCGGCGGGACCCTCCACCTCATCGGCCTGTGGAGCGACGGCAACGTCCACAGCAACATCCAGCACGTCTACGCGCTCATCGATGACGCCGTCGCCAAGGGCGTCCACCGCATCCGCCTCCACCCGCTCCTCGACGGCCGCGACGTGCCCGAGACGAGCGCGCTGGACTACGTGCTCCCGCTCGAGGCGCGCTTCGCCGAGCTCGCCGCGCGCGGCGTCGACGTCGCCGTGGGCAGCGGCGGCGGCCGCATGATCACCACCATGGATCGCTACGAGGCCGACTGGGCCATCGTCGAGCGCGGCTGGAACGCCCACGTCCACGGCCAGGGGCGCGGCTTCCCCTCGGCGAGCGCCGCCATCGGTGCGCTGCGCGAGGAGAAGCCCGGGCTCGTCGACCAGTACCTGCCGCCCTTCGTCGTGGTCGACGCCGACGGGGCGCCCGTCGGCCGCATCGAGGACGGCGACGCGGTGGTGTTTTTCAACTTCCGCGGCGACCGCGCCATCGAGATCACCCGCGCCTTCGAGGCCCCCGAGGGCGACTTCGCCCCGTTCGAGCGCGGCCGCGTCCCGCGCGTCACCTTCGCCGGGATGATGCAGTACGACGGCGACCTCCAGCTGCCGGCGCGCTTCCTCGTGACGCCGCCCGCCATCGACCGGACGCTGGGCGAGTACCTGGCGAAGAACGGGCTGCGGCAGCTGGCGCTGAGCGAGACCCAGAAGTTCGGCCACGTGACCTACTTCTTCAACGGCAACAACTCCGAGCCCTTCGACGAGGCCCTCGAGCGCTACGTGGAGGTGCCGAGCGACAAGGTCGACTTCTCCGAGCGCCCGTGGATGAAGGCCGCCGAGCTGACCGACCGGGCCATCGCCGAGCTCGACGCGTTCCACCCCGACTTCGTGCGCATCAACTACCCCAACGGCGACATGGTCGGCCACACCGGCCAGCTGCTCCCGGCCATCATCTCGATGGAGGCCCTCGACCTGTGCCTCGCCCGCCTCGTCCCCGCGGTCCTCGAGCGCGGCGGCGTCTGCGTCATCACCGCCGACCACGGCAACTGCGAGCAGATGTTCCAGCGGGACAAGAAGGGGGGCTTCCTCGCGAAGACCGACGGTCCCGGCTTCCAGCCGCTCACCAGCCACACCCTCAACCCGGTCCCGTGCGTCATCGTCGGGGGCGGGGCGGGCGAGCGCTTCGTGTGGCGCGACGTGCCGTCCCCCGGGATCTCGAACCTCGCGGCGACCTGCCTCAACCTGCTCGGCCTCGAGGCGCCGTCGGACTACCGCCCGAGCGTCATCGCGGCGCGGTAGACCCGCATCGGGCGGGAGCGCGGAACGCGCCCCCGCCCGTGCGTTCCCCGACCGCGGGGACTACTGGCACATCGTGACGAAGCCGCTCCCGCCGCAGCTCAGTCCGGCGCAGCACGGGGTTCCGCCTGGGCTGCAGACGGCGCTGGCCTCGAGGCAGTCGCCGCCGCTCCCGCCGCCGAGCGTGACCTCGGCGAAGGGGATGGGGCTGGCCGTCTGGACCGCCTCGAGGCCGGTCCAGGTCGTGTTCTCCGGGGCGATCGCCACCAGCCCCTCGTCGCTCCCGACGAGGACGCCCGGCCCGAACGGCTCGATCGTCCAGGTGAAGCCCACGGTGTCGACAAACAGCGTCGCCCCGCCGATGCGCGCGTAGACGCCGCGGTCGAAGCCGACCACCAGGTCGTCTCCGGGGCCGGCCCAGAGCGCTCGCGGGACGGCGCCGCTCGGGATGGAGCCGCCGAGGTCGAGCGCCTCGACCCCGCCCTCGGTCACGCGGACCACGCCGACCTCGGCGTCGGCGACGAGCAGCGCCCCCGACGCGTCCCAGGCGAGGGCCCGGGGATCGGGCGTCTGGGCGCTGGTCGTGACGGCGCTGAGGGTGTCGTCCGCCGCCACGCGCACGACGCCGCCCGGGACCTCCGCGCCGTCGAGCAGGAAGGCCGGCTCCTCGACGCGGTCGTAGAAGCTCGCGTCGACGCGCTCCCGCGCGCAGGCGAGGATCACCGACCCGTCGGTGTCCGGCAGCACCGCGCGCACGTCGCTCGACGGCAGCCCCTTGACGTCTTCGGGGCGGCTCGAGTCGCGGACGAAGTGGGTGAACCCCGCGAAGCCGCCCTTGTCGTCGATGCCGACGCGCGCCGCGCCGTCCGGGCCGACGTTCGCGAGGTTCGGGGGCTCGTTGGTGCTGTGGGTCGCGCGCGACGCGATCCACAGGGCAGGGCCCTTGGCGGTCTCGACCCGCGCGACGTCTTCGACGTAGAGCGAGGTCCGCCAGGTCGTCGGGTTCTCCGCCACGCCCGCCTCGGGGGGGCCGTAGAAGACGCTGTCCTTCCAGCAGCCGATGGCGAGCTCGCCCCCGGGCTGCCGCTCGAGCGCGGTGATCGACGGGGCGGTCAGGATGAGGCCCGTGCTGGCCTCGCTCGTGTGGACCGGCTCGAGGCGGCCGGCGCCGTTGGCCTCGAGGCGCACGAGCCCCTGCTGGATCGGGTAGCCGTCACAAGCCAGGCCGCCGTTGTCGTCGCGCAGACCGAGCTGGACCGGGCCGCCCGCGGTGGTCGCGATGCCCCGCACCCCCGAGAGCAGCGGCCGCTCGAGGCGCAGCTTCCCGACGTCGTCGAAGGACAGGGCCCAGAGCCCCGAAGCCCGCAGGCGGGTCTCGCTGCAGAGCCCGGACAGGGCGGCGAATGTGCGACCGCTCACCGAGTCGATCACCATTGAACTCACATGGATAGCGACAAGCGGGGTGTCATCACTGTGCACTGCGGCGAGCTGGTCGGTGCCGGTCAGGTCGACCCAGGCCAGCCCTCCTCCCTTGGTCGGCCCGACGGGGTTGCCGAGGATCTGCCCGCCGACGGCCAGGACGTGGCGGGTGTCGTCGAGGGCGAGGGTCTGGGCGCCGAACGCGCCGACCTCGCCGGTCGCCGCCTTGCTCAGCTGGCCCTCGGTCACGACCGTCGCGGCGGTCGTCCCGTCCCAGCGCAGGACGCCGCCCTTGTCCCCGGCCCAGCCCCCGATGGCGGCGTAGGTCGCCTGGTCGGCCTGGCTCCACACGAGCTGCCCGACGCGGCCCTCGGGGGTGCCGTCGGTGCCGGGCACGAAGCTCGTGACCGCGCCGCCGACGGTGGCGCGCACGATGCGCGAGGGCGGGTCGGTCGGGTAGAACGCGGCGTAGCAGTCGCCGGTGTCGGGGTCGACGGTCAGATCCCCCCAGGCGCCCGTCACGCCCTCCTCGGGGGACGCGATCACGCTCTCGACCGCGAAGGTGTCTTCGTTGAGGCGCAAGAGCCCCGCGCTGGTGGTCATCCAGGCGACCGGCCGCAGCCCGTCGCGGGCGATGGCGACGTGGGTCGGGATGACCGGGTCGCCGCCGCCGGGCAGGGTGATGGGGAAGTCCTGGAAGGCCCCGTTCTGCAGGGTGAGGAGCCCGGTCAGCGCGACGACGACCTGGCGATCGACGTCCTGGTGCACGGCGGCGGTCGGGACCGGGCCGAGTTGGCCCACGCCCTCGCCGAAGTCGTAGTAGGCGTCGTGGGGCAGCTCGGCCTCGAAGACGCGGACCGCGCCGCTGTCGAGGTCGTAGCGGTAGAGGCCGGCGCGGATGGTCGCGACGTCCTCGGGCACCGGGACGCCGCGGGTGCCGATCCACAGCGAGCGGCCGGTCCGGGAGAGCTGGACGATCGGCCCCCAGATCCGGGCGCCGTAGCGGGTGGCGGCGAGGGCCGGCGGCGGCCCCGTAGCGTCGGCGGCGTCGGCGGTGTCGGCCTGGCCCGACGTGTCCCCGGCGGGCGTCGTGTCGCCGCCTGCGGTGTCGTCGACGGCGTCGTCACCGGTGTCGTCGTCGGGGGTCGTGTCGCCGATCACGGAGTCTGCGCCGGTGTCGGCCGTGCCGTTCGTGTCTCCTCCGCATGCGCTGAGCAGCAGCGGGACGAAGAGGGTGAACAGCGTTCGGGAAATACGCATCGGGGTACCTCGCGGTGCTGGATAGATCCCCTGTCGAGGGGGCGCGAGCGGGCTGAGACGCGCGCGACCGCGCCAACATAGAGGGCGCTCGCGGTGGTTACAATACCCCGGCGACGACGCTGGAGCCGACGTGAGGGGCTACCGTCTGCGGCGCGCGGCGCCCTTCCCCTTGCGGGGCCCGTAGTCGCGGGGGCGCGGTGGTGGGGCCGGCTGCTTGCGCGCGTTGAGCGTCGGCGGCGGGATCGCGGCGCCGCAGTGCCAAGGGTGGTCGGTCACGACCGTCAGCTTGCGCCCGGTGAGCGCCTCGATCCCGCGCAGGAGCTCGCCCTCGCTCGGGTCGCAGAACGCGACGGCGACGCCGCCGCGGCCAGCGCGCCCGGTCCGCCCGATGCGGTGGACGTAGTTCTCGGGCTCGTTCGGGATGTCGTAGTTGAAGACGTGGCTCACGCCCTCGACGTCGATGCCGCGCGCGGCGATGTCGGTGGCCACCAGCAGCGGGAAGTCGCCGCTCTTGAACCCGTCGAGGGCGCTCTCTCGGGCGCCCTGGGACTTGTCGCTGTGCAGCGCCGCGGCGCGGATCCCGGCCCGCTCGAGCTGCTCGACGAGCCGGTTGGCGCCGTGGCGGGTGCGGGTGAAGACGATGGCCTGCGCGACCTCGCCGCGGTTGACGAGGTCGGTGAGTAGGCGGCGCTTGTTGCCGCGCTCGACGTACATCACGCGCTGGTCGACGAGCTCCACGGTCGTCGCCCGCGGCGTCACCGCGACCCGGACCGGGTCGCGCAGGAAGCTCGACGCGAGGTCGCCGATCGCCAGCGGCATCGTGGCCGAGAACAGCAGGTTCTGGCGGCGGGGGGGCAGCAGCTCGAGCACCCGCTGGATGTCGTCGACGAAGCCGAGGTCGAGCATCCGGTCCGCCTCGTCGAGGACGAAGTGCGCGACGTGACGCAGATCGACGAGGCCCTGGCGGGCGAGGTCGAGGAGGCGCCCCGGGGTCGCGACGAGGATGTCCACGCCGCCGCTCAGGGCGTCGGCCTGGGGGCGGGCGCTGACGCCGCCGAAGACGACGGTGGTGCGCAGCTCGAGGTTGCGGCCGTAGGTGTCGAAGCTCTCGGCGATCTGGGCGGCCAGCTCGCGGGTGGGCGAGAGCACGAGCGCGCGGACTTTGCGCTGCACGGTGGTGCGTCGCTGGGTCGTCAGGTGCTGGAGGATCGGCAGGGCGAAGGCGGCGGTCTTACCGGTGCCGGTCTGCGCGCACCCGAGGACGTCGCGACCCGCGAGCAGCGGGGGGATGGCCTGGACCTGGATCGGGGTGGGCTCGCCGTAGCCGAGCTCCGAGACGGCGCGGAGGAGGGGGTCGATGAGCTCGAGCGTGGCGAAGGACTGCAATACTTTCGGGACCTTGGCGCGTGGAAGGGCGGCTGGGGGGGGCCGGCCGGGGGGTGTCGGCTTATAGTCCGACGCTCGTCCGCCCGTCCATCATGCGGTCGCGTGTCGCGCCCCGTCCCCGCGGCCTAGCGCCGCTTGGTGATCCGGGCCGCGGCGTCGAGCGCGTGCTCGACCTCGACCATGCGGGCGTCGAGGCGGTCGACGAGCTCCTCGAGCCTCGGGTGCAGCGCGTCCTGCAGCGGCAGCGCGTGCATCAGGTCCTTGACCGCGTGGAGCGTGGTCCCGAGGGCGTCGGGGAAGTCGTCGACCATCTCGAACCAGAACGCCGTCTCGCCGTTCGACACCAGCGTCAACCAGCCGGGGTTGCGCCCGCGCTGGGGCAGCCCCGGCTCGAGCACGCGGTCGACGAAGCGGCCCAGCGTGTGGATGTTGCGATCCGACTCGAGCAGCGCCCCGAGCGGGACGTCGGCGATCTGCGTCGGGGCGCCGTCCGGCAGCGGGATGTGCGGCAAGAGACACAGCAGCTCGGCGAGCGAGGTCCCGCGCCCCCACTTGAGGTTGCCCTGCTCGAGGACCGCCCGCCACTTCAGCGCCTGCGCCGGCAGCGAGGACAGGCTGACGGTGTGCAGCCGCGCCGCCTCCTCCACCGGGATCGGCACGAAGGGGCGCCCCTTCTTCATCACCACCGGGACGTACACGTCCCCGAGCTGCAGGGACTTCGGCGTCCCCTTCGGCTCGGGCAGCTCGTCGCGCCGCCCCTTCTTCTTGCGCGCCTCGATGCCCCAGCGGTGCGCCAGCTCGGGGTTGGTGTCGAGCACCCACTCCGCCTTCATCGCCGACACGAAGCGCGCGTAGGCCCGGTTCGACACGACGATGTCGGCGGCCACGACGTAGCGCATGTTGTTGCCGAACAGCGAGCTCGACGGGTGGATGGCGATCGTCATGTCGCCCGGCCCGTCGTAGACCCGGCCGCGCTGGCGCAGGATGCCGTTGGCGAAGCCGACCGCGACCGCGCGCACCACCTGGGTCGGGTCGCCGCCGCCGCGGATCTCGATCCCCCCGGCCTTGGCGATGTCGCTCAGCTGGCCGTGGGCCTTGGCGACGAAGGCCATGATGTTGGGGTCGAGATAGTGCGCTGCACAATACCCCTCGATATTCTTCGACCGCAGATAGAGTTTCAGCGTGTGCACTGCGGTGAGCGCGTCGCCGAGGGGCTGCGCGAGCTGCTCCTGGGCCGCCCGCGCCTGGGACTCCTCTCCCTGCGGGTAGAGGTAGGGCGGGCGCGCCGACAAGAACGCCCCGACCATGAGCACCTCGTCGACCACGTCCGGGTAGCGGTCGGCCGCCTCGACCACCATGCGCGCGAGCGCCGGGGTCAGCGGGAAGGGCATCATCCGCTCGCCGACCGGGGTGAGGTGGCGCTGGCGGTCGATGGCGCCCATCTGGTGCAGCGCGTCGAGGGCCGCGTGCAGCGCGCGGGTCGGGGGCGGCGTCGGCAGCGGGAAGTCCTCGATGTCGTGGACCCCGAGGTTGATGAGGCGCAGCACGACGTCGCTGAGCTCGAGGCGCAGGATCTCCTCGTCGGTGTACTCCGGGCGCTGCATGAAGGCGCGCTTGCTGTAGAGCCGGATGGCGCGCCCCGGCGCCGTGCGCCCGGCGCGGCCCGCGCGCTGCTCGGCGGAGGCTTGGCTGATGCCCTCCTCGCGCAGCGTGGTGATGCCGGTCTTCTGGTTGACGCGCGGGACCTTGGCGAGGCCGCTGTCGATGACGAAGCGCACGTCGGGCACGGTGATCGACGTCTCGGCGATGTTGGTCGACAGCACGATCTTGCGCTTGCCCGGGGTCTCGTCGAAGACCGCCTCCTGCTCCTCGCGGGTGAGCTTGCCGTAGAGCGGCATCACCTCCATGTCGCGCGAGAGCCGCGACATCTCGATGAGCTCGCGGGTCCCCTTGATCATCGCCTCGCCGCTGAGGAAGACGAGGATGGCGCCCTCCTCCTTGGCCTTCTCGATGGCGAAGACCTCGCGCGCGACGGCGTCCATGACCGCCTCGGGGCCGTCGTTGGACGGGGGCTGGTAGCGGATCTCCACGGGGAAGGGGCGCGCGTCGATGGACACCACCGGCACCTCGTCGCCCGCCACGCCGGCGAAGTAGCGCTGAAACACCTCGGGGAGCAGCGTGGCCGAGCTGACGACGACCTTGAGGTCCGGCCGCCGGCTGAGCGCCCGGTGGAGGAGCCCCAGGGTGAAGTCGATGTTCAGCGTGCGCTCGTGGGCCTCGTCGACGATGATCACCCCGTAGCGGCTGAAGTCCGGGTCGGTGCGCGCCTCCATCAGGAGGATGCCGTCGGTCATCACCTTGATCTCGGTCGCGCGGCTCGTGCGATCATCGAAGCGGATGGCGTAGCCGACCTCCGCGCCGAGGTTCACGTCGAGCTCGGCGGCGATGCGCCAGGCGACGCTCACCGCCGCGATGCGCCGGGGCTGGGTCATGCCGATGACGCCGTTCGACAGCCCGCGCTGGAGCAGGATCTTCGGGAGCTGCGTCGTCTTGCCCGAGCCGGTCGGCCCCTCGATGACGACGACGCGGTGCCGTTCGAGGGCGCGCGCGATCTCCTCCTCGTGGTTGTAGATCGGGAGGGATTTGGGATCCATCGGCGCCTCGGGGTCCTGCGTTGCCCCGACTCGACCCCGGCGCGGCCTCCGCGTCAAGCGCCCCGCGGCGATCCACGCCCGGAGCCGCGCGCTCAGTCGACGCCGGGGAGGCCCTCGGGGATGAGCGGGGAGGGCAGGCCGGTCGACACGATCCACAGCTGGTGGGCCGCGCGGGTCGCGCCGACGTGGAGCAGGTGGCGCGACGCGTCGAGCACGGGGTAGCTGCGGGCGTCGACGCCGAGCAGCACGACATAGTCGAACTCGAGGCCCTTCGACGAGCGCACGTCGGTGACCTCGATGCCGGGGGCAAACGAGAAGTCCTGGTCGTCGACCAGGGCGACGTGCGGCACCTCCGCGCGCTCGAAGACGGCGTACCAGTCGCGCGCGGCCCCGAGATCGGCCGTCAGGAGCGCCACGTTCGCGGTCGGCTCGCGCGCCATCAGATCGGTCAGCGCCGGCGCGAGCCAGGTCGCCGCCGCGCCCATGTCGTCGAAGCGCAGGTGGGCCACCGGCACCCCGTCGCGCGGGGCGGCGAGCGGCTCGTCGGGGGCGAGCGGCCCCAGGATGTCGCGCGCCACCTGCATGATCTGGCGGGTCGAGCGGTAGCTCACCTGCAGCGGCGAGACCTCGATGTGGCCGAGGTCGAGCGCGTCGAGGACGTCGCGCCAGCCGGTGAACTCGCGGTGGTCCATCACCTGCTGAGCGGTGTCGCCGGCGATGGTCACCGAGCGGCGCTTGCCCGTCGTGCCCACCAGCACCGCCAGCTCGATGGGGCTCAGGTCCTGCGCCTCGTCGACCATCAGGTGGTCGTAGCGCAGGGGCCTGCCGCGCTGGACCTCGAGCGGCCCACGCAGCACCTGGTGGAGCCGCAGCAGCAGCGTGTCGTCTTCGGGGTCGAGGGTCGGGATCTCGTGGTCGTTCGGGCCGCCGCCGTCGACCCGCAGATAGTACTGCTTGGTGCACCAGCGGTAGATCTTCTCGACCTCGCTCACGCTGAACGCGTGGGGCGCGTAGCGGGCGAGCCCCTCGCCGATCCAGGCGTGGTCGGTCAGCTGCTCCTCGAAGACCCGGACCGGGTCGTCGCCGCGCCGGGTGCGGCCGAGGTCGTCGATCATCCGCAGCAGCGCCGTGTGCATCTTGAAGCGGCTGACCAGCGCCGGGGTCTCGTCGGAGTAGGCGTCGGGGACGCGCTTGCCGAAGTGGAGCCGGCGCAGCCACTGCGCCCAGCGCGGGTACTCGTCCACCTCGACGCCCTCGACGCCGAGCGCCGGGAGCACCTTCGAGATGTAGGCCGACAGCGCGCGCGAGAACGCCATGACCAGCATCCGCTTGGGCCGGAAGCGGTTCGGGTCGTGGAAGTTCAGGTACGCGATGCGGTGCAGACCGACGGTGGTCTTGCCGCTGCCCGCGCTGCCCTGGATGACCACGACGCCGGCGTCGGGGCGGGTGATGAGGGCGAACTGCTCGGGGTCGAGGAGCGAGGCGATCTCGGGCAGGTGCTTGTCGCGGCGGCCGTTGCCGGCGCTGGTGCCGAGGTTGTCGGGGCGCACCGCGCTGCCGGCGCCGCCGCCCAGCGCCGCCTCCCGGTCGCGCACGTCGATCCAGCCGGCGTCGCCGTCGCGGACCCAGGTGTTGTCGTCGGTCGAGACCCGCCGCAGGGCGCCGCCGTGGATGGTCATGGTGCGGCGCAGCAGGACCTCGCCGCTGACGGCGGTCCCGTTGACCTCCTCGTCGTAGTCGTCCCCCTCGCCGTATTGGTAGAAGATGCGGCTGATGGGGGCGTTGCGCCAGTCGACGATGCGCACCCGGTCGGACAGAAAGGTCGTGCGCCCTATCAGGATCGAGCGCTTGCCGAAGTCGTCCTCGAGCACCATGTGCCCGAAGTAGGGGTTGTCAGCGTCGACGACCCCCTCGGGGGTCGCGTCCTGCTGGCGCATCAGCGCGGCGGTGCGGTCCATCGCCTCGACGATGCTCGCGATGTCGTCGACGAGCTTCTCGCCCTCGAGGCTGTCGCGCAGCGACAGGAGCGTCGCCTGGTGGTCCGCGCGCGCCGGACCGCCCCGCAGGCGCAGGATGTTGTCGCGCACTGTCTTGAGCAGGCGCTCTTCCTCTTCGACGACGGGCGGGGTCTCGGGCGACATGGCGCGGCACTATCCTTGGAGGGCCGGCACCGCGCAAGCATAATGGAGGCCGTCCACCTCAACACCGTCCCCCCGTCGCGGGTGCCGACCAGGACAAAATGCTGCGCGATCGTACCCCCGCGCGGCGTGATTGGTGTATGAAGCGCCACCTTCAATCAGCTGTCGCCCCTCGGAGGCGCCCATGAATCGCAAGTACGTGCGGACCTCGTCGCTCTTCGCGCTCGCCCTCGTCCCGGCGCTGGCCGCCGGCTGCGGCGGATCGAAGCTCCGCGGGACGCTGATCGACGGCGTGCGGACCGTCGTCGAGCCCGCCCAGATCAGCGCCGGCGGCAACGCCAAGGTCACCTGCGAGCTCATCGGGGCCGACGCCTACGCGCACCTCGAGACGACCTTCACCGTCTCCCCCGACGGCGTCGTCCTCGCCAGCGCGGACGGCGTGACCACCACCGTCGCCGGCACCTACCACATCACCTGCGCGGTGCCCTCGGTCGGCGTCGTCGACCCGGTCGGGGCCGACCTGAAGGTCGTGGCCGGCAAGCCCGTCAGCGTGCGCCCCATCCTCGACGACAACCCCATCGCCGCCGGGACCACGACCGGCGTCCGCTGCGCGGCGGTCGATCAGTTCGGCAACCCGGCGGCCATCACCGGGACCCCGGTCGGCGACGCGCCGCTCGTCTTCGCCGACGGCACCGTCGGCTCGGAGGTCGCGGGCAGCTTCGAGATCAGCTGCGACACGCCGGAGTTCGCGAGCCTCCCGCGCGAGTCGGTCTTCCTCGAGGTCGTCCCCGGGGACGTCGTCGGGGTCGAGCTGAAGGTCGATCCCGACCGCACGACCTTCGCCGTCGGCGCCGCCGGGCGCTTCTACTGGGTGGCGGTCGACAGCTTCGGAAACGCCATCGAGGGCGCCCCGGGGACGTTCACGGCGCCCACCGATCCGGCGCTGCAGCTGATGGACGAGGCGGAGCACCGCTACCGCTTCCTCGCCGAGGGGCGCTTCACCTTCCGCGTGACCCTGGCGGCGCCCTATCCGGCGCTCAGCGACGACCTGACCGTCGTGGTCGACTCGAGCCCGCCGGTCCTGAACATCACCTTCCCCGAGCGCGGCGCCACCCTCGCCGGCCCGGGGCAGCCCGTGGTGGTGCAGGGCAAGATCACCGACACGTGGTCGGGGGTCGACACCTTCACCATCAACGGCGACGACGTGACGGTCGGCGCCGACGGCAGCTTCGCGTTCCCGCTTCCTCCGCACTGGGGCGTCAACCTCATCGACGCCCGCGCCGCGGACGCGGGCGGCAACGCGGTGAAGCTGACCCCGACCTTTCAATACTCTCAGGCCTACGTCCCCTTCGTGGACTCGAACGCCGAGGGGCTCAAGTTCGACGACGGCATCGTCATGCTGCTCGGGCAGAACTTCCTCGACGACGGCGTCCACGATCACGGCGACATCGACGACATGGCGACCCTCCTCGAGGTGCTCCTCGGCGACGCCATCGACCTCGACGGCCTGCTCGACGACACGCTGTCGCAGTTCGAGCAGACCACCCCGCTCGCGGACTACGAGTGGACCCTCGGCGTCGATCAGTTCAGCTGGCTCGAGCTGAAGCTCCACGGCCAGCTCGACATCACCCTCGACTCGATCGAGACCACCATCATCGACACGCCCACGGTCGGCATCGACAGCCGCGTCGGCGGCATCGACATGGACATCGTCTTCGGCGACCCCCAGCAGAAGGCCGTCGTCATCGGCCTGAAGTTCTCGGTCCACGCGAGCTTCACCCTGACCGGGGACGCCTGCAGCTTCCTCGGCTGCCTGGAGGTCCTCGACACCGAGGTCTTCGCCGACGCGACGCTCACCAGCGGGCTCGCGGTCGACGGCATCAACCTCACCGCCCACACCAACATCGCGAAGGCGCCCGGGTCGCCGCTGGCCATCTCGTTTGCGGACTTCGACTTCAGCCTCGACCACCTCGACGTCAACCCGATCGAGGACGTCGTGCTCTCGCTCGGCATCGTCAACCTGCCCGGGCTCGGCAACCAGACGCTCAGCTTCGCGCTGTCGGACCTCATCGACCTCAACGGGCTCATCGGCGGGTTCATCGACCCCATCGCCGACCTGCTGACGACGACCTTGCCGCTGCTCATCGACCCGCTCGTCGAGGCGGTCGCCGGGCCGGTGCTCGCCGGGCTGTTCGACGCGATCAACATCGACACGAGCTTCGAGATCCCGCCGATCCTCGGCCCGAAGCCCGAGACCTACTACCTCGACCTCTACACCGACCTCTCGAGCGTGGTGTTCACCGATCCCGGCGGCACCCTCGGGATCTCGGCCGGCTTCTACAGCGACAAGGGCGTCGAGCGCGACCCGCTCGGCGCCATCAAGCGCGCGGGCTGCCTCACCGGCGCGAGCGACGCGCTGGTCTGGGGTTGGAGCCCGTCGGTCGGCATCGGCCTGCAGAGCGACATGCTCAACGCCGCCTTCTTCGGCGCGTGGTGGACCGGCTACCTCGATGGTCCGCTCGACGTCGGCGCGGTCGGCGGGGCCATCCCGATCCCGATCGACGGCCTGTCGCTGAACTTGCGCTGGCTGCTGCCACCGACCCTCAACACCTGCGCCGTGGACGGGCTCGGGCTGGAGGTCGGCGACCTCTTCGTCGAGCTGACCGGGACCGCCCTGGGCAGCCCGGTGCGCGTGACGCTGTACGCCGACCTCGGCTTCGACGCCGGCTTCGTGACGAGCGGCGACGGGCTGAGCCTGATGATCGGCGAGCTGACCTTCAGCGACTTCGAGGTCATCGAGGAGGACGCGGGCGCGCTCGGCGAGGCCTTCGACCTGCGCGCGCTGGTCGAGGACGTGCTGCCGGATCTCCTCGGCGGCTTCCTCGTCGGCCAGGAGTTCGGGCCGTTCAACCTGCCCCCGACGGACCTGTCGGCGACCATCCCGAGCCTGCCTCCGGGCACGTCTCTCGGGCTCGTGAACCTCGGCGTCACGACCCAGGACGGCTACGTCGTCATCGGCGGCGATCTCGGTCAGTGACGCGGGTGGGGGCGCTCGCGCCCCCACCGACGTGCTCGGCTCGCGGACGTGGCGCGGCGCGGCCTCGCGCGAGCCGGTGGCGTCCGCGCGGCCGGGGGTGCGGGCGGGACGCCCACGCTCCCGGTGGGCGCGCGGGCGCTATCTCACCGCGATCTCGTTGAGGAACAGGCCGGAGCCGAGCTTCGGCTCGAACCACGTCGACTTGGGCGGCATGATGAGCCCGGCGTCGGCGACGGCGAAGAGCTCGTCGAGCGACGTCGGGAACATCGCGAAGGCGACGCCGCCGCCGTGCGCGTCGACCCGGCGCGCCAGCTCGGCGGTGCCACGGCTGCCGCCGACGAAGTCGATGCGCTCGTCGGTGCGCGGGTCACCGATGCCGAGGATCGGGGCGAGGAGCTGAGCCTGGAGGATCGCCACGTCGAGCCGGCCGATCGGATCGGCCTCTGGGACGACGTGCGGCTTGGCGACCAGCCGCCGCCACGCACCGTCGAGGTACATCCCGAAGCTGTGGCGGGCCTCGGGCGCGGCGGGGGCGCCCGGCGGGCCGATCTCGAAGCGCTCGCTCACCGCGGCCAGGAACGCCGCGCTGCTGTGGCCGTTGAGGTCCGCGACGACGCGGTTGTAGTCGAGGATCCGCAGCTGGTCATCGGGGAAGACGACCGCCAAGAAGCGCTGCCACGGGCCGTCGCCGTGGCCCTGGGCGACGAGCTGGTCGCGGGCGCGGGCGGCGCTGGCGGCGCGGTGGTGGCCGTCGGCGATGTAGAAGGCGTCGAGGGGGCCGAACGCCGCCTCGAGCGCGCCCAGCTCGGCCGCCGGGACGGGCCAGATGCTGTGGACCACGGCGTCCTTGCCGGTGACCTCGACGCTCGGCGGGCCCGCGGTCAGGCGCTCGGCGACGGCGTTGAGGGCGGCGGAGGTGCGGCACGCCAGCAGGATCGGTCCGGTCTGGGCGCCGCACGCCAGGATGTGGCGGGTGCGGTCGTCTTCCTTGGCGGCGCGGGTCAGCTCGTGGCGCTTGATGCGGCCGGCGCGGTAGTCGTCGACCGAGACGGCGCCGACGAAGCCGGTCTGGACGTGGTCGCCCTGGCGCAGGCGGTAGACCCAGAGCGTCTCGCCGGGGTCACGGACGAGCAGCCCCTCGGCGAGGAAGCGCCGCAGGGCGTCGCCGGCCAGGGCGTAGACAGCGTCGCCGTGCGGATCGGCGGCGTCCGGCAGGTCGATCTCGGCGCGGGAGATGTGGAAGTAGCAGGCCGCGTTGCCCTCGGCGTACGCCCGGGCCTCGGCGGTCGACACGACGTCGTACGGCGGGCTCAGGACGCGCTGCGCGTGGGCGGGCGCGGGACGGATGGCGCGGAATGGGTAGAGCTTCATGGCCCGGGTATACGCCCCGAAGGACGCCCGCGCCAAGCACAGCGTGCCCGCCCGCAACGCTGCCGCCGTGGTCAGCCCACCGCGGCGGGCGTCCCCGCCCGCGAGGCTGCCCGTCGTGGTCAGTCCTGCAGGGCCATGATGCGCGCGAACCGCGCCGCGGTGGCCTCGTCGGGGTCGGGGCGGGCGACGCGCAGGTGCTCGTCGACGAAGACCGTCAGCACGTCGAGCTCGGCCGCGCGCCGCGTCGGGTCGCCCTCGGTGAGCAGGTCCTGGGCGTAGGCGGCCGCGAACAGGGCGTCCCCGAGGCGCTCGGCATGGGGCCGCAGCATGAGCGCCGCGACGCCCGGGTCGGGGTGGGTGAGGATGTGCCCGAGCGCGTCCTCTGCGCGGTCGAGCGCCTCGCGCGCCGGCTTCAGCGCGGCGTCGAGGGCCGCGTCGCCGGTCGTCATGTCGCGCCGCAGCACGGCCAGGAAGGGCTCGTGCAGGCGGTGCTTGGCGAAGTCGCGGTGGGTCTGGGCGATGAGGGTGTTGTGGGTGCCCTCCCAGTTCTCGTAGACGACGTTGTCGCGGAGCAGGCGCGGCAGCACGCTGAACGTCTCGATCGCGCCGTTGCCGCCGAGGGTCTCGATGGCCGTCAGCACCACCCGGTGGGAGTGCTGACACGAGCGCATCTTGGCGAGGTTCGTCCCGACGCGCAGCCAGGCGCGCTCGGCCTCGGTGAGCTCGCCACGCTCCTCTCTGTCGAGGTGGTGCGCGAGGCGCATCGCTCCGGCCAGGACCGCCTGACCGGCGGCGCGCATGCGGGCGATCATCTCCTGGACCAGCGGGAAGCGGGCGATGGGCTGCCCGAAGGCGACCCGGCTCTCGGCGTAGGCCTGGGCGACGAGGCGCGCTCGGCGGGCGATGCCGACGGTCCCGACGGTGTTGTAGAGGCGAGAGGTGTTGATGACCTGCGCCATCAGCGTCCGAAAGCCCTGGTCGACCGGGCCGACGGCGTACCCGACCGCGCCGTTGAAGTCGATCTCCGCCGACGGCATCGAGCGCGTCCCGATCTTGTCCTTGAGGCGCCGCACGGCGAAGTCGTTGACGACGCCGTCCTCGAGGAGCCGCGGGACGAGGAACAGGCCGAGCCCGCGGGTGCCGTGCCCGGCGACGCGCGCGGTCATCAGGATGAGGTCCGCGTCGGAGTTCGAGCAGAACCACTTCTCGCCGGTGATGCGCCAGCGGGTCGTCCCGAAGGCCTCCCCGTCGGGGGTCGCGGTGACCGCGTTGAGGCCGACGTCCGATCCGCCCTGGATCTCGGTGACGAACTGCGCGCCGTCGAGCCGCTCGGCGTAGCGGGCGGTCAGGACGCCGGGGAGCCAGCGCGCCTTGAGCGCGGCGCTGCCCTCCGCGGCGAGCGCCTTGGCGACCCCGGCGGTGCAGGCCACGGGGCAGTTGTGGCCGGCCTCGCCCGCGTGGCTCGAGAGGTAGAAGAGCGCCAGCGCGCGCGCGTTCGCCGCCGGATCGGCGTAGGCCGCGATGACCTCGCCGTCCTCGTAGATGTGGCGGCCGCAGTCGTGGTAGCTCGGGTGGTGTGCCACCGCCTCGGTGCGCTCGCCGAGCGCGGACCAGCGGTCGAGCTGAGGCTCGTTGCCGGTGCGGTTGTTGACGATCGCGGCGGCGTCCAGCGCGCCGGCGCAGACCGCGCCGAAGGCCGTGAAGTGCGCCTCGTGGGCGGTGAAGCGCGCCTCGCCCAGGGTTGCGCGCAGGAGCCGGGCGAGCTGTCGATCGCTCGTGAAGAAGTTGTCCGGCTGGCGCTCCCGCCACGCGTGAAGATCTGCTCGTGCTTTCGAGGGGTTCGAGACCATGGCCGCCTCCGGGCTGGCGCTGATTGAGCCGTCATTCATTTTATCTTGATTTCCAACCCTCCCGATCTATACCTGTCTTCCCAGGTGGTATGCGAGCCGAGACGCCTAAAAGGAGCACATCGTGGCCGAGTTCTACGCCGACATGCGGGACATCAGGTTCAACCTCTTCGACTTCCTGAACGTCGGCGCGCTGACGCAGGCCGAGCGCTTCAAGGACCTCGACGTGGAGGTCATGAACGACGTCCTCGACATGGCCTACACCCAGGCGGCGGAGGTGCTCTTCCCGGTCAACGCCTCCGGCGACCAGGAGGGGGTCAAGCTCGTCGACGGGACCCCGCGGCTGCCGAAGGGCTTCAAGGAGGCTTACAAGATCTTCTCGGAGAGCGGCTGGAACGGGCTCTCCATCCCGGCGGAGGAGGGCGGTCAGGGCTTCCCGCGCACGCTCCACATCGCCGCGCAGGAGCTGTTCACCGCGGCGAACGTGAACTTCATGTTCACCCCGGGGCTGACCCACGGCGCCCTCGGCCTGGTCATGGAGTACGGCACGGCCGATCAGAAGGCGCTCTACTTCGAGCGGATGCTCAACGGCGAGTGGAGCGGCACGATGTGCCTCACCGAGCCCGCCGCCGGCACCGCCGTGCCCGACCTCAAGTCCACCGCCTCGCCGATCGAGGGCAAGCCCGGCTTCTACAAGATCAAGGGCCAGAAGATCTTCATCTCGAGCGGCGACCAGGACATCACCGACAACATCGTCCACATGGTCCTCGCCCGCGTCGACGGCGACCCCGAGGATCATCGCGGCGTCTCGCTCTTCATCGTCCCGAAGATGAAGGTCGACGCCCGCGGCAAGATCCTCGGCCGCAACGACGTCACCTGCGTCGGCATCGAGCACAAGCTCGGCATCCACGGCTCGGCGACCTGCTCGCTCGCCTTCGGTGACGACGGCGACTGCGAGGGCTGGCTCCTCGGCGGCCAGGGCGAGGGCCTGCGCATCATGTTCCGCATGATGAACGAGGCGCGCATCGCGGTCGGTCTGCAGGGGGTCGCGCAGTCCGGCCTCGCCTACGAGTGGTCCGTCCGCTACGCCAAGGAGCGCATCCAGGGCAGCCGCCTCGCCGACAGCCGCAAGGCGAACCCGGAGCGCGTCGCCATCATCGAGCACCCCGACGTCAAGCGGATGCTCATGCACATGCGCGCCATCACCCAGGGCGGGCGCGCGATGATGCTCTACGGCGCCTACTGCATGGACCAGGCCGAGACGACGAGCGACGAGAAGGAAGAGAAGCGCTACATGCACCAGGTCGAGATCCTCACGCCGATCATCAAGGCGTGGTGCTCCGACGAGGGCTTCAAGGCCTGCGAGCTCGGCGTCCAGGTCCACGGCGGCTACGGCTACATCCGCGAGTACGGGGTGGAGCAGCTGCTGCGCGACGTGAAGATCGCCAGCATCTACGAGGGGACCAACGGCGTGCAGGCCATGGATCTCCTCGGGCGCAAGATCAGCCGCGGCGGCGGCGTCATGATGATGACGATGCTCAACGAGGTGAACAAGCTCACCAACGGCCCCGCCAAGGACGGCCCGTTCAAGGCCGAGATCGAGGCGCTCGGCAAGGCGCGTGACACCCTCGCCGCCACCGCCATGGGCTTCGGCCAGACGATGATGAAGGGCGACGTCGACTACCCGGCGTTCCACGCCGCGAGCTTCCTCCAGATGTTCGGCGACACCATCGTGGCGTGGCTGCTCATCCGCCAGGCGCTGATCGCGGCCAAGCTCTACGACAAGCGCCTGCAGAGCAAGCAGGTCGACCCGGTCGACGAGCACATCGGCCAGTTCCTGGTCGATGACGACGAGGCGCGCTACCTGCACGGCAAGATCGCCACCGCGCGCTACTTCGTGCACAACATCCTGCCGCGGGTGAAGGCGCGCGGCGCGGGCATCAAGAGCGGCGATCGCTCGGCGCTCGACATGGTGTTCTGAGGACTCGGGCAGCCCGCGGGGAAGAGCACGCACGCCTGCTGCTCCCCGCGCTGCCAGAATGACGGATCCGGCGGCTCCGCCGGCTCCACCCGCCGCTGTGCGGCGAAGTCGACCGCGGGGAGTTGGCGCCTCCCCAAACCTCCCTGGCCCGCCCGGCTGTTGCAATGCGCATACGCCCGACCCCACGTTGTGTGAGGTCGGGCGTATGTGTTTTGTGCAGCCGCACAGGTCGTGGGGCGCGCGCCGTCGCGCGCCGGGCAAGTCGCGCAGAATCTTGGTATGGTGACGCCATGTGCAGGATGTTCGGGTTTCGCAGCGTCATCCAGAGCCACGTCCACCGCTCCCTGGTGCAGGCGGACAACGCCCTGGCGGTCCAGAGTCAGAACCACCGCGACGGCTGGGGGGTGGCGTACTACGTCGACGGCGCGCCGCACCTGACCAAGAGCGCCACCGGCGCGCTGGACTCGACGCTGTTTCGGCGGGTGAGCGGCCTCGTCTCCTCGGAGACGGTCGTGGCGCACATCCGCCAGGCGACCCAGGGCAACCTCTCGGTGCTCAACTCCCACCCGTTCCAGTACGGGCGCTGGGTGATGGCGCACAACGGCGACATCCCGGACTTCGAGGAGGTCCGCGCGGAGCTCGAGGCCGCCATCGCGCCGCGCCTGCGCCGCTTCATCCTCGGTGACACCGACAGCGAGCGCGTCTTCTTCCTGTTCCTGACCGAACTCTGCCAGTTCGGGCCGCTCGCCGGCAACTTCACCGTCGAGGAGGTCATGACCGCCCTCGAGACCGCGGTGGCGCGCATCCGCGCCATCTGCGACGGTCGGCCCGACGAGAAGCCGAGCCTGCTCAGCCTCATCGTCACCAACGGCGCGGTGCTGCTCGCCCTGCACGGAGGAAAGGAGCTCTACTACTCCACCTACAAGACCCGCTGCGCGGACCGCGACAGCTGCCCGAGCCTCAAGCCCGAGTGCGAGCACGCGACGCAGAGCGGGTTCGTCAACCACCTCATCGTCTCGAGCAACGGCAGGTCGAGGACCGGAGTCCGCAGCTGGTGGGGGTTGGGGCGACGCAGTCGCGCCTACCCCCGGCCGCGGAGGACGCAGGGCCTCGACCGATACGATGGGAACTGGGTCCAGCTTCAGCAAGAAATCGCGAGCGCTGAGTCAGGGGTCGCGACGTCGCCGACGCTCCCGCCCTCGCCGCGCCTCCCGCCGCCCCGTCACCCCGGGGCGGTCCTGCGCTGGCTCGGCAACGTCCCCGGGCGGCTCGGCGACGCCGCGCTGCCGTCGGCGGATCCGGCTCGCGTCCCGGAGCTCCCGCTCGCCCCCGGCGCCCTCGAGGCCATCGTCCGCCGCTCCCCCCGCGGCAACGGCTACCTCTCGCTCGAGCCGGGGCTGCGCACCTTCGCGACCGACGACGGCGCGCTGACCTGGGCCGCGGCGCCACGCCACGCGCTCGCCGTCGGCGGGGTACACGTGATCGGCGACGGGCAGCGGCTGCTCACGGCGTTCCGAGAGGCCCTCGCCGTGGCTCGCTTCAGCAAGGTCATGCTGTTCCCGGTCGCCACCGGAGAGCGCCGCCTGCTCCGCTCGGCGGGCTTCCGCAGCCTCGCGGTCGGCGCCGAGGCCTTCGTGGACACCGCCGACTTCACCCTCGCCGGTCGCAAGCACGCCGACCTGCGGCAGATGGTGAACCGCGGGGTCAAGCGCTACGGGGTCCGCGTCGAGGAGGTCTCGGTGGCCCATCGCGGGGCGTCCCTCGACCACCTCTACCACCACTGGCTCGACGCTCGGCCGCTGGCGGACCCGATGGCGCTGCTCATCGGCACGCCGTGCTTCGAGCGGCCGCTGGGACGGCGCTACTTCGCGGCGCGGGTGCCGGACCGGCCGAACCCGGTCGCCTTCGTGACCGTGACCCCGGGCTGGCAAGGCGCGGGGTGGGGCGTGGACGTGATGGCGCGCGAGCCCGACGCGCCCGCGGGCGCCATGGACGTGCTGCTGACCGAGGTCATCACGCGCCTGGCGGACGAAGGGGCCGACGTCGTCAGCCTCGGCGCCTGCCCGATGGCCGAGCGCACGCCGCTGCCGCGGCAGGACTCGCGCTTTCTGCGCTGGGTGTTCCGGTGGCTCTATCGCGGCTGGATCGGCAACCGCCTGTTCCCGTTCCACTCGCTGGCCCACTACAAGGACAAGTTCGCGCCGCGCTGGGAGGCCGTTCACCTGGCGTCGTGGCCGCGCCTCAACGTGTGGTCGCTCTACGCGGGTTGCCGCATGTGGGGGCTCTTCGGCAGCCCGCCGCTGCTCCCGCCGCCGGACGCGTAGGGGGGCGTGCGGTCGGGCCGCGCTTCACACCCGGTCGGTGGCCGCCTCCACCGGGGTCGCGCCCAGCAGCTCGACGAGCACGCTCGGCGCGAGGCAGACGAGGAAGCCGCGGCTGCCGCCGTTGATGTAGATGCGCTCGAGCTCGAGGACCGTCGCCTCGACGTAGACGGGCAGGGGCCGCTTGGTGCCGAACGGTGAGGTCCCGCCGACCTGGTAGCCGGTGTGACGCTCGGCGACGGCGGGGGTGCAGGGCACGATCCGCTTCTTGCCGAGCGCTCTCGCGAGGGCCTTGGTCGAGACCGAGCGGTCGCCGTGCTGCAGGATGATGAGGGGCTCGTGCTCCTCGTCCTCCATGACCAGCGTCTTGATGACGGCGCGCTCGTCGACGCCGAGCTCCTGGGAGCTGCGTCGGGTCCCGCCCTTGTCGACGTAGTCGTAGGGGTGCTCGGTGAACTCCGCGCCCGCCTGACGCAGGGCCAGGATCGCGCGGGTGACGGGGTTGCTCTTCTTCTTCGCCATGGCCCATCACTGCCCGATGGTCGGGACGAGCGCAAGCGCTCGGGCGCCGCTCGCCATGGGGCGGGCGGCGAGGGCGGGCTCACCGCAGGAGACGGCACGGCGGGCCCCGGAGGCCCTCGGCTGCCGCCGAGGGGACTGACAGTGGCCCTCCTGGCGACCGCGGAGACCGCGGGGGCCGACCGATGCGACGCTGAGCGGCCCAAGTGCTCGCATGCGCTGCGGGCCCCTACGGTGGCGCGACGTGGATCGGCAGGAAGACGTCGAAGCGGCTGCCCGCGTCTGGCGCCGTCGTCATGCTGATGTCGCCGCCGTGGGCCCGCACCACGCCCATCACCACGGCGAGGCCGAGGCCGCGGCCGGTGAACTTGGTGGAGAAGAACGGCTCGAAGGCGCGCGCGGCGGTCTCGGCGTCCATCCCTCGGCCGTCGTCCGAGACGCTCAGCCGGAGGTGGTCGCCGGTCGTGAGGTGGCGCGGCTCGACGAGGCCGACGGTCAACCGGTCGGCCGCGGACGACCGCACCGCGGTGGTGATCGTGACGCCGCCGCCGCCGTCACCGAGCGCCTCGAGCGCGTTGGTGAGGAGGTTCAGCACCACCTGGCGCAGCAGGTCCCGATCACCGGGCACCGCCGGCAGCGCGGGGCTGAGGTCGAGCGCGATCCGACCGCGAGCGGCCAGCGCGCGATCGAGCTGGCTCACCGCGTCCGTGACCACCGCGTTGACGACGACGTTCGCCTGGTGGAGCGGCGTCTTGCCGGTGTAGGCGAGCAGCTGCTGGGTGATGTCGGCGGCCCGCCGGGAGGCGGCCCGGATGTCGTGGAGGTAGGGGCGCGCCGGCGCGTCCCAGTCGAGCTCGGACATGGCGAGGTCGGCGTTGCCGAGCACCACCGTGAGGAGGTTGTTGAAGTCGTGGGCGACGCCGCCCGCGAGCACGCCGAGGCTCTCGAGGCGGCGCGCGTCGAGGGCGCGCTGCTCGTAGCAGCGGCGCGCGTGCTCGGCCGCCAGGCGCTCGCGCAGGTCGAACATCACGCAGCGCACGCCGACCGTCACGCCAGCGTGCGAGATGTTGGCCGCGCGTAGCTCGACCGGGATGGTGGTGCAGCCGTCCCGATGGAGCAGGCGATAGCAGCTGGGCGGCAGCTCCTCGCCGCGGACGCGCCGCGCGAAGTTCTCGACCGCCCGCTGGCGGTCCGTCGGGACGACCAGCTCGAGGACGTAGAGGCCGGGCCACTCCCAGGCGTCGTAGCCGGTCAGCGCGAGCCCGAAGCGGTTCACGAAGGTCAGGCGGCCCGCAGCGTCGGTCTCGGCGATCAGCGCCGGGAGCATGTTCGCGAGGTCGTGGTGGTGACGCGCCGCCGCCGCCGCCCGATCCTCGGCGTCACGGAGGGCCTCGGACACCGAACCCAGGGCCCCGACGGCCCCCGTAGGTGGATCGGTGTCGCGCTCCCGGGACCGGAGCGGCATCTTCATCGCGCCTCCTGGCGCTATCGCGCCCTGACCTTCAACCCATCCTAGAAGACGCCTGCGAGGTATCGCCAGCCGCGGCAGGCCGTGCGGCGTTTCGTCGCAGCTCCGCGCGCCGGGCACTCCGGCCCGCCATTGTTGCGGTGCAGCGTGGCATATCGCACACCGAGGATCTCGGCCCGCGGCCCGAACCCCGCGGGGTCATTGGGGGACCGGCGATGACGCAGACTGGCACGGTATGTGCTCTGCGCCGGGGCGTCCTTACTCTGCGCCGCGTCGCGTGCTGTCCAGCACCCGCGCGACCGATGGGATTAACGCGAACGAGGAGCTGCGCCGATGCGCCCGCGAGTTACCCTGGACGGCAACGAAGCCGCCGCCAACGTCGCCTACTTGGCGAGCGAAGTCATCGCTATCTACCCCATCACCCCAGCCTCCCAGATGGGCGAGCTGGCCGACCAGTGGGCCGCGCAGGAGCGGCCCAACATCTGGGGTTCCGTGCCCCGCGTGGTCGAGATGCAGAGCGAGGGCGGCGCCGCCGGCGCCGTCCACGGCGCGCTGCAGGCCGGCAGCCTCACGACGACCTTCACGGCGTCGCAGGGCCTGCTGCTGATGATCCCGAACATGTACAAGATCGCCGGCGAGCTGACCCCGGCGGTCATCCACATCGCCGCGCGCTCGCTGGCGACCCACGCGCTGTCGATCTTCTGCGACCACAGCGACGTCATGGCCGCGCGCGGCACGGGCTTCGCGATGCTGTTCGGGAACTCCGTGCAGGAGGCCGCCGACATGGCGCTCGTCGCCCACACGGCGACCCTCGAGGCGCGGGTGCCGTTCCTGCACATCTTCGACGGCTTCCGCACCTCCCATGAGGTCAACACCGTCGAGCTCCCCCTCGAGGAGGACGTCCGCGCGCTGCTCGGTGAGACCCGCATCCAGGCCCACCGCGGGCGCGCCCTGCGGCCCGAGACGCCCTCGATCCGCGGCACCGCCCAGAACCCCGACGTCTTCTTCCAGGCGCGCGAGGCGATCAACCCGTACTACGCCGCCACCGCCGAGATTGTGCAGCGCAGCATGGACCGCCTCGCGGAGCGCACCGGTCGGCAGTACCACCTGTTCGACTACGTCGGCGCGCCGGACGCCGAGCGCGTCATCGTGATGATGGGCTCGGGCGCCGGGGCCGCCGAGGAGGCCGTCGAGCGCCTCAACCGCGAGGGTGAGAAGGTCGGCCTGGTCAAGGTCCGCCTGTTCCGACCGTTCTCGGTCGGCCACCTGCTCGCCGCGCTGCCGGCGACGACCAAGTCCATCGCGGTCCTCGACCGCACCAAGGAGCCGGGCGCCCCCGGGGAGCCCCTGTACCTCGACGTCGTGTCGGGCCTCGCGAAGTCCTTCGGCGAGGGCGCGAGCCCGTTCGTGGGCTTCCCCCGCGTCGTGGGCGGCCGCTACGGGCTGTCGTCGAAGGAGTTCACGCCGACGATGGCGAAGGCCGTCCTCGACAGCCTGCGCGACGACCCGAAGCACGACTTCGTCGTCGGCATCAACGATGACGTCGGCCACACCAGCCTCGCGTACGACCCGAGCTGGTCGACCGCGGACTCCAAGACCGTGCGCGCCGTCTTCTTCGGCCTCGGCTCCGACGGCACCGTCGGCGCCAACAAGAACACGGTGAAGATCATCGGCGAGGAGACGGAGTTCAACGCCCAGGGCTACTTCGTGTACGACTCGAAGAAGTCGGGCTCGATGACCGTGTCGCACCTGCGCTTCGGCCCGCGCGACATCCAGTCGACCTACCTCATCGAGCAGGCGAGCTTCGTGGCCTGCCACCAGTTCGGCTTCGTCGAGCGGGTCGATGTGCTCGAGCGCGCGGAGCCGAAGGCGACGTTCCTGCTCAACAGCCCGTGGTCGAAGGATGAGGTCTGGCAGCACCTGCCCGCGCGGATGCAGCGCCAGATCCTCGACAAGGGCCTGTCGATGTACGTCATCGACGCCGACGGCCTCGCCGACAGCATCGGGATGGGACGGCGCATCAACACCATCATGCAGGTGTGCTTTTTCGCACTATCGGGTGTGCTTCCTCGTGACCTCGCCATCGAGCGCATCAAGGGCGCCATCAAGAAGAGCTACGGCAAGCGCGGCGAGGCGGTCGTCCTCAAGAACATCGAGGCCGTCGACGCGGCCCTGAGCCACCTCCACGAGGTCGACCTGAGCGGTTTCGAGGTCGACGGCTTCCTCATCCCGGCGCTGATCGGCGATGACGCCCCCGCCTTCGTGCGCGACGTCACCGGGCCGATGATGGACAACGCCGGCGACTCGCTGCCGGTCAGCGCGATGCCCATCGACGGCACGTTCCCGGTGGGGACGACGCGCTTCGAGAAGCGCAACATCGCCCACGAGATCCCGGTGTGGGACGAGGACATCTGCATCCAGTGCGGCAAGTGCGTGCTGGTCTGCCCGCACTCGGTCATCCGCGCCAAGATCCTCGACCCGGCCAAGCTCAGCGAGGCGCCCCCGACCTTCAAGACGGTCAAGCCGCGCTGGCGCGAGCTCGCCGACCAGGCCTACAGCCTCCAGGTCGCGCCCGAGGACTGCACCGGCTGCAGCCTGTGCGTCGAGGTCTGCCCGGTGAAGAACAAGGCGGAGCCGCGGTTCAAGGCGCTGAACATGGCGCCGCAGGAGCCGCTGCGCGAGGCCGAGCGCGCCAACTGGGACTTCTTCCTCAAGCTGCCGGAGGTGGACCGCAACCTCCTCGACCTCCAGAAGGTCAAGGACACCCAGCTCCTCGAGCCGCTGTTCGAGTTCTCGGGCGCGTGCGCGGGGTGCGGGGAGACGCCGTACATCAAGCTCGCGACCCAGCTCTTCGGCGATCGCATGATCGTGGCCAACGCGACCGGCTGCAGCTCGATCTACGGCGCCAACCTGCCGACGACCCCGTGGACGAAGAACGGGGCCGGGCGCGGGCCGGCCTGGGCGAACTCGCTGTTCGAGGACAACGCCGAGTTCGGTCTCGGGATGCGGCTCTCGATCGACAAGCAGTCCGAGTACGCTCGCGAGCTCGTCGCGCGCCTCGCCCCCGACTTGGGGCAGGACCTCGCTGACGCGCTGCTCGCGGCGGACCAGGCCACCGAGGCCGGGATCACCGCCCAGCGCGAGCGCGTCGAGGCGCTGCGCAAGGCCCTCGAGCCCATGGGCACCCCGGCCGCCCGCGACCTCCACGCGCTCGCCGACTCCCTCGTCAAGAAGAGCGTGTGGATCATCGGCGGCGACGGCTGGGCCTACGACATCGGCTACGGCGGGCTCGACCACGTGCTCGCGAGCGGCGAGAACGTCAACATCCTGGTGCTCGACACCGAGGTGTACTCCAACACCGGCGGGCAGGCCTCGAAGGCGACCCCGCGCGGCGCCGTCGCGAAGTTCGCGCACAACGGCAAGCTGATGGCGAAGAAGGACCTCGGGCTCATCGCGATGGCCTACGGCGGCGTCTACGTCGCGCGCATCGCGATGGGGGCCGACGACAAGCAGACGGTCAAGGCCTTCCTCGAGGCCGAGGCGTGGGAGGGGCCGTCGCTCATCATCGCGTACAGCCACTGCATCGCGCACGGCTACGATCTCAAGTACGGCCTGCAGCAGCAGGAGCTCGCGGTGAAGTCGGGGCACTGGCCGATTTTCCGCTACAACCCCGAGCGCGCGGCGGCCGGGGAGAACCCGATGAGCCTCGACTCGAAGGCGCCGACGGTGCCGCTCGAGAAGTACGTCTACAACGAGACCCGCTACACGATGCTGGTGCGCTCCAAGCCGGAGGCGGCCAAGAGGCTGCTCGCGAAGGCGACGAGCGACGTGTCCGACCGCTGGCGCACCTACGCTTTCCTGGCGAGCCAGGCCGGCGCGAAGGTGGAGGGGAAGTGACCATGATCGACCTGACTACCCGCTACCTCGGCCTCACTCTCGAGAGCCCCATCGTCTGCTCGTCGTCGCCGATGATGCAGGAGATCGACAACCTCCGCCGCATGGAGGACGCCGGCGCGTCCGCGGTCGTGCTGCACTCGCTCTTCGAGGAGCAGATCACCCTCGAGAGCCAGGACCTCGACCGCAACCTGTTCCACGGCACCGAGAGCTACGCCGAGGCGCTGTCGTACTTCCCCGAGATGGAGTCCTTCGAGATCGGGCCCGAGGCCTACCTCGAGCACGTGCGCAAGGCCAAGGAAGCCCTGTCGATCCCGGTCGTGGCGAGCCTCAACGGCATCTCGACCGGCGGCTGGGTCGACTGGGCCAGGCGCATCGAGGCGGCCGGGGCCGACGCCATCGAGCTCAACACCTACTTCATGCCGACCGACATCGAGGTGTCCGGCTCCCAGCTCGAGGAGATGTATCTCGAGCTGGTCCGCGACGTGAAGGGGAGCGTGAAGATCCCGGTGGCGGTGAAGCTGTCGCCGTTCTTCAGCTCCATCCCGAACTTCTGCGCGTCGCTGGACGCGCTCGGGGTCGACGGGCTGGTGATGTTCAACCGCTTCTACCAGCCGGACTTCGATCTCGAGCGGCTCGAGGTGGTGCCGCGGCTGACGCTGTCGAGCCCGAGCGAGCTGCTCATGCGGCTGCACTGGGTGGCCGTCCTGGCCGGGCGGATCAAGGCCGACATGGCCGTGACCGGCGGCGTCCACGGCGCGACCGACGTGATCAAGTCGATGATGGCGGGCGCCAAGGTCGCCATGATGACGTCGGCCTTGCTCGAGCACGGGATCGATCACCTGCGGACGGTCCGTCACGAGCTCGAGCAGTGGCTCGAGGCGAACGAGTACCCGTCCATCGCGCTGATGCAGGGCAGCCTGAGTCAGCGCAAGGTCGCCGAGCCGGCGGCCTTCGAGCGGGCGAACTACATGAAGGTCCTGCGGTCCGGAGCGTGGAGCCGCGCCTGAGGAGGTGCGTGGCGAGGTCCAGGGGCCCGAGCGGAGCTCGCTTCGTCGCGTTCTGGTCGGGGCCTGGATCGGCTGACTCGCGGAGTGCGCCCGGAGTGCGGGCGACGGTGCGCACCCGCGGCCCACCCGGCGCCAGATCCTCGCGTCGCGTCGCGGCGCGATGGGTCTGGCGTCGGGCGGCGGTCGGCGTTAGAAAGCGGGTCTGGACGCTCGCGCGGCGGGGCTCCGGATCAGCGTTCTTGGCCGCGGAAGCGGCGGGTCGAAGCGGGGCTTGATCACGGTCTTGGCGTCGCGGCCCCTGACGAACGCGGGAGCGAAGCGCGATGGCCGGTCAAGACGACAACCCCTTCGCCGCGCTGCAGGCGCTGCGGGACTCGCTGCCGGCGGGGCCGACTCCCCCCGAGCCGGCGCCGGCCGACAAGCCGGGAACCGGAGCCCGCAAGATCCCGCGGGCGGTGGTGCGGATGCAGCGCAAGGGGCACGGCGGCAAGACGGTGACCCTGGTGGAGAAGCTCGAGCTGCCCGCCGCAGAGCTCGACGCGTTCCTCAAGCAGCTCAAGAACAACCTCGGGCTCGGGGGCCGTCGCGATGGCGACGTGTTGGTGCTCCAGGGGGACTGTCGCGAGCGCGTGGCGGCCCACCTGACCAAGGCGGGCGTCAAGAAGGTGACGCTCGGGTGAGCGGGCCCCCGGCCGCTGACCGGCTGCGTTACACGACCGTCGCCCATGCGGGCCTGGACATCCTCAACCCGCTGCCCTGCTCGGCGAACCGCGCGAGGTCTTCGGGCACGGCGCGGGCGTGACGGTCGGCGCCGGGTGCGCTATGCCTGTGTTGGCGTGGATCAGCGGCTCGAGGAGGTCACCACCGTGGGCATGTACGCTTCCCTGTTCGCAGTCCCCGAGAGCCTGGTCGACGAGATGCGCCGCGACGCCGCGACGCGCGAGGAGTGGCTCGGCGATCCGAGTGAGCTCGACACCCACCAACTCGACAAGCTGTGGCACGGGCTGCACTACCTGATGACGGGGAGCGACCAGCCGACGAACGCGCCGGTCGGCCACGCCATCTTCGGGGGGGCCGCCTTGAGCGAGGACGACATGGGCTTTGGGCCCGCGACGTACCTGACGCCGGCGGAGGTCGCGGTCGCCGCGGTCGCGATGAAGCAGCTCGACGCCAAGGACCTGCGGGCGCGCTTCGACCCGGCGGACATGTCGGCGCGCGGGGTCTACCCCGACATCTGGGTGCGGGAGGGCGAGGCGGCGCTCGATGACCTCCTCGCGGCGTACGAGAAGCTCCGCAGCTACTACGCGCGGGCCGCCGACAAGGGCCTCGCGATGCTGATGTGGATCGCCTGATCAGGCCTTGCAGCGGCGCGGGGAGAAGCATGCGTGCGTGGTTCTCCTCGCAGGCTGGCGGGTCCGGCCCTCGCCGCCGCGAGGTTCGGATGGCGGCGGGGTGAGCGGGCGGTCGACGTTCGAGGGGGATGAGCCCGCGACGACGCGAGGTGTTGTGAATAGCGTTCACGTCGCGTTGACATGACGCGGCGCGAGCCGGACACTCGAGGAGTCGCTTGGTCGGTCCCCGCACGGGACGTCACTCATGAAGATCGAGCAAGGGCGTGATGCCGCGGGCTTGGCCGAGCAGACCCGCGACCCGATGACGAGCGGCGCGAAGACGGGCAGGGCCGGCCTACGCGGGCTCACCTACGATGAGCAGGTGCGGGTCCTGACGCCTGCGGGCCAGGGCACGCCGCCCGGCGACGGCGCGGCGGGCACCTCCACCCGGGCGGGGACGACGCCGGTCACGGTGGGCGAGGGGGCCGTCGCGGACCCGTCGCTGGACGGCGGTGCGGGCGAGGTGGATCGCGTGGGCCCGAAGAAGGGCAGGGAGCGGCTCGACGCCATCTTGGGGAGCGACAGCGCGCCGCTGTCCGACGCGGACCTGGCGGAGGCGGAGCGGCTGGTCCCGCACCTGTCGAGGAAGGTGCGGCCCCTCTACCGCGATCGGTTGGACGACCGCATCGCCAGCGGGCGGGCGGAGCGGGAGCTCGAGGCGCTGCTGGAGGGGCTGACGACGCCCATCACCGGCGACGCCAGCGCGCAGGCGCAGGCGCTCCTCGACGGGCCGGTGGCCGGGGATCGTCGCGCCGCCTGGCAGGCCAAGCTGGACGCCGCGATCGCCTGGGGAGCGGTAGACCAGCAGCTCAGCGCGCTGTTCACGGGGCTCGACGGGCCGATGCCGGAGGAGTCCATCGCGGGCGTGGAGGCGCTGATCACGCAGCTACCTCCGGGGCAGCGGGCGGCCTGGGGCGAGAGGCTCGCCAGCCAGCGAGAGAACGACCGGCTCGAGGGGGAGCTCGAGGCGCTCATCGGGCAGGACGATCGCCTGTCCGACGCCGAGCGAGACACCGCGCGAGGCCTGATCGCCACGTTGACCAACGGACGGGCCGAGCACTGGAGCGGGGAGCTCGCCGCGCGCATCGAGGTCGACGACACCAAGCACACCTTCTACGAGAGCCAGCGCGACAACGCGACGCAGAAGGGCGTCGGGGGCGACGTCCAGTGCAACGTCACGTCGGTGGCGATGCAGCTGCTGCAGCTCGCGGGGAGCCGCGAGCACGCCAACGCGAAGGCCGTCGAGCTGCTCGCCTCGAAGGGGGACACGCGCTGGCAGAAGCAGGTGGAGCGGCACGAGGTGGCGCTCGCCGACCTCCAGCTCGAGGATCTGCTGCTCGCCCGGATCCAGCTGACGCCCAAGGCGGAGTGGGACAAGCGCACCTGGGAGGGGATCCGGGATACCGCGCCGCAAGAGCGCGCCGTCGTGCTCAACGCCGTGACCGCTGAGTTCATCGCCATGGGCATCGTGGAGCGCACGGACTACGCCGAGAAGGGGGCGAAGCAGTCCGGCGAGGACTTCTTCAGCGGGCTGCGCAAGGACAAGCTCGCGGGCAAGAACTGGACGAGCAGCATCGGCACGGGGATCACGCCGGGGGGGCACGTCGTGAACCTGGTCGATGTCCTCGACGACGGCGTCGTGGTGAACGACCCCTATGGCCTGGCGCTCGCGAAGGGAGCGTACATCAAGAACGAGGTCACGGTGGCGGCGGCCCGCACGCAGCTCGGCGATCGGCGTGACATCGCGGAGCGGCGCACGCGCTTCAACGGGCGGGTGAAAGACCTGCTGCTGGGGACCGCGCCGTCCGAAGCCGTGGAGACGGCCTGGGGGGCTCTGAACTTCTACGACTGGGCAGAGGTCGAGACGCTGAGCATTGGCCAATGGGCGAACATGGCCTACGGCAAGGATGAGGACCGCGAGGAGGGCGGGAAATACGCCTCGAACGCGCGTTAGGAATAACTCAGCAGGATGGCCAATGAGGCGGCCCGCTGGGTGGTTCGACGAAAGCGCTGTCAGAACGGGTGTCTTACACGCTTTCGCCGGGCCGCTCAGTGGGTTGGAACCGCCGGCCAGGATGTTGAGTTATCTCTGTGCGGACCCTTCGGGCGATGTCTCAGGCCGCGCGAGCGGCGGCTGGAGGCCGCGAAGCGCACGGATCCGTTGAGCGAAGATCCCAAGCAAGACGCGGCGAAGCGAGTCTTGATTGAGGTGTGCGCCGCGTCCCTCGCCGTCAGCTCGTGGCGTCGGGGGCCGCCTCGGGGCGCGGGGGGAGGCCGACGCGGGCGGCCCACGTGGGGCCGAGGTTGGCGACGGCGCGCGCCTGGCGCTCGAGGGCCGGATCGAAGATGCCGCCGGTGGCGAGGGAGCGCCGGAGCGCCGCGAGGTAGTCGACCCCGGCGGGACGAGTCCCCGGGTGACGGGGGGTGGCCGCGACGAGGATGCCCGCGCGCTCGTGGTCGGGCACCGAGGGCGGCAGGATGAGCGAGCTCTCGGCGTTCGAGAGGTAGAGGAGGGCGTCGAGCGCGGCGCCGTCGCCGAGGCGATGCACCGGGCGGACCACCGGCACGTAGCCCGAGTGGCTCAGCGGTTCGCCGCGATGGTAGCCCTCGCGCGCGTCGAGGCGGGCGATGAGGTTCGAGGCGACGCTCTTCGGGTAGACCAGCACCCGCCCGACCACGTGGGCCGTTGGGCTCGGCTCGAGGCCCATCGCCAGCGAGTCGGCGTGGTCGCGGCTCACGAACGCGAGGGAGGCGGCTGGGTCGTCGGCCCACGACTCGGCGGTGACCACGCCCCGCACGGGTGAGCGCTTGTTGAAGCGCCGCGCAAACCCATCGAGGCGCGCCCAATAGTGGTTCGAGACGGCCTCGGGGAGCTCCGGGTCGAAGATGAGCGAACCGTAAGCGAAGACGAGGAGGTCGCTGCCCATGGACGGCAGGGTATGCTGCTCCCCCTCGCTTGGCCAGCCCAGCCTCGGGAGCCGTGTAGGCACGCGAGCCGCGTTGGTTCGCTCGCCGCGCGATTTTTCAAGGATCGGTAGCGCGCCGCAGTGGGCGCTGCTAATCCAATGGATGACGCGAGCGCGAGGTCACGATGGCGCGAGGAAACAAGTTCGGGGTCTTCGGCGGGGTCTTCACGCCGTCGGTGCTGACGATCCTCGGCGTCATCATGTACATGCGCCTGCCGCGCATCGTCGGCGAGGGCGGGCTGTGGCTGACCCTCGGCATCATCCTCGCCGCCCACGTCATCAGCGTGACCACCGGGCTCTCGGTGGCGTCGATCGCGACCGACAAGAAGGTCCGCGCGGGCGGCCCGTACTACATCGTCTCGCGAAGCCTCGGTCTGCCCATCGGGGGCACCCTGGGCCTGGCGCTCTACGTGGGGCTCTCCTTCTCGGTGAGCCTCTATGTGATCGGCTTCGCCGAGTCGATGCTGCCGCTCCTCGGCTACGCGGCGGACGACATGAACGCGATCCGGGTCGCCGGGTCGGTGACGCTCCTCGTCGTCACGATCGTGACCCTGATCAGCACCTCGTTTGCCCTCAAGATCCAGTACGTGATCATGGCGGCCATCGTGCTGTCGCTCATCGGGATCTTCTTTGGCAGCCACGAGCTCGGCCCGGTGGCGGCCCCCGCCCTCGAGCCCTCGGGCAGCACCCGCTCGGTGGCGGTGCTCTTCGGCATCTTCTTTCCGGCCGTGACCGGCTTCACCGCCGGCGTCAACATGTCCGGCGACCTCAAGGACCCCAAGCGGGCCCTCCCGGTCGGCACCATCGCCGCCATCGGCGTGGGGCTCATCACCTACGTCGGCCTGGCCATCTTCCTCGCCTATACGATCGACCGCGACCAGCTCATCCACAACGGCGACGTCCTGCTCGACACGGCCATCGCCCCATGGATGGTCCTCGCGGGGGTCTGGGGGGCGACGCTCTCCTCGGCCATCGGCAGCATCCTCGGCGCCCCGCGCATCCTCCAGGCGAAGTCCCTCGATCGCCTCACCCCGGAGATCTTCGCCCGCGGCCGCGGCAAGTCGAACGAGCCCCGCAACGCGCTGCTGCTGACCTTCGCCATCGCCGAGGTCGGCATCCTGATCGGCGAGCTGGACGTCATCGCTAGCGTCGTCTCGATGTTCTTCATCATGACCTACGGCTTCCTCAACCTGAGCGCCGCCTTCGAGAGCTGGGTCAGCCCCGACTTCCGCCCCGAGTTCCGGATCCCCATCTGGGTCAGCGTCCTCGGCGCCCTGGCGGCCGTCGTCGTCATGGTGCAGCTCAACTTCCTCGCCATGATCGGCGCCACCGCGCTGCTGATCGTCATCTTCCTCCACTTCCGGCGGCGTGAGCTGCGCCTCGAGGGCGGAGACACCTGGGGCGGCGTCTGGTCATCGCTCGTGCGCTCCGGGCTCCGGCGGCTCGACCAGAACGTCGACCACCACCGGAACTGGCGGCCGAACGTCATGGTCTTCAGCGAGCGCGGCGCCGAGAGCCGGGTGCCGCTGCTGGCCTTCACCCACACCATGATGGCGGGTCGCGGCATCATCACCGACTTCGAGCTCGTGCCGACCACCGGCGAGCCCGGCGACGTCGCCCACGCCCTCGGCGACCTCCCGGAGCCGCTCCCCCTCGAGGCCCGGGCGGGGCTCTTCCATCGCGCGACCCCGACCGACGACATTTATCGCACGATGGACGCGATCTGCCGCTTCTACGGCTTCTCCGGGGTCGAGCCGAACACCGTCGTCGTCGACTGGTACGCGCACCGCCACGCCGCCGCCGGCTTCGCCGCGCTCCTCGACAGCGTCAAGGACCGCGACCTCAACCTGATCGTCCTCGGCCACGACCCCGAGCGCAAGTTCGGCGCCAAGCGTCGTATCGACATCTGGACCGGGCCCGGTGGCGCGGACATGTCGCTGGCGCTGGCGCTGGTGCGTTTCATCAGCGCCTCGCCGGACTGGCGCCGCTGCGAGCTGACCTTCGTGGTCGCGGCCAGCGACCCGAGCCAGGGGGACCGCCTGCTGCAGCAGACCCAGCGTGTCCTGGACGACAACCGCATCCAGGCGCGGGTCGTCGTCGCCCATCTGCCGGACTTCGAGGCGCTCGAGGAGCGCATGCACGAGGAGTCCGGCGAAGCGGACCTCATCATCGCCAGCCTCCCGACGACGCGCCGGCGCTCGCCTGAGGAGTGGGTCGCCCGGACCGAGGCGCTCATCCGCGCGACCTCCGGGAGCCTCCTGTTGATCCAGGCCTCGCGGCGCTTCGACAGCAGCTTCCGGCTCGGCGCGGGCTTCACTCGGCCCTCGACCCGCACCGGCCTGCGCCGGCCCGCCGCCATCCCCGGGGCGATCGAGGAGGCGACGCTACCGTCGCTGCGGCTCCCACAGAACTCGGACCTCGCGACCGAGGCGCAGCGCTTCTCGCAGCTCGTCGATGAGGCCTTCGACGGGCTCCACGCGCGCGCCCTCACCCCGCTCTACGCGCAGCACCGAGCGCTCGTCCAGCGGCTCGCCGACAGCGTCCGGAGGCAGTTCGCGTCGCTGTCCAAGTCCCTGGCCGGGGATGGACCCGCGGTGCGCCGCAAGAAGGCCATCGCCCGCACCCAGAGCGGCATCGTCCACCAGACGCGGCGCGCCCTCGAGGAGCTCGCGAGCCACGACCTGCCGGCGATGCGCGACGTCCTCGCGGCTGGCCTCGAGCGCTGGCGGAGTGCGGTGCGCGCCGTCGAGCTCCACGCGCCGTCCGCGCTCGATGTGACGCGCGACCCCGAGGAGTTCGCGGCCAACCCGGAGGACCCGCGGTCGCTCAGGCGCTTCAAGTGGCGCCACCGCGCCGGGGCGTGGCTCGCCCGGCGCGGGCCGGTCTATCGCGTGCGCCCTGCGGTGCTCTATCCGACCTACCTCATCGACCGGGGCAGCGCCGCGGTTCAACGCTCCCTCGAGCGCTTCGGCGCGTCGAGCCATCGGCTGCTGCTCGACCTCGTGCGTCACCAGCTGTCGGTGGCGAGTGGGGTCGCGCGGCTCGAGCAGGTCGATCTGGACGGCGGTGACGTCGCGGCGGCGCTGGCTGAGCAGCAGCAGCTGGCGCTGGGCGAGCTCGAGCGCCTCGGGGAAGCCCTCGACGGCGAGCTCACCGAGGAGCTCCGCGCCACGGCCTCCGCGGGGCGGGACCTCGCGCAGGGCTACGCTGACGACCTCGACCGACTCGACGTGATGCGCCTCGCGCGCCGCGAGCGGCGGATCACCCGCGCGGCGCGGACCCGCTCGGAGCAGCTGGCGGAGCTGCCGGGATACTGGTTCGGGAGCCAGACCCTCGTGCTGCACCGCGGCGAGATCACGCTCGAGATGGCGGCGTATCAGCGGCGCCTCTCGGTCATCGCCGACCGCACCCTCGGTCAGCTCGGGCTGACGGTCCAGCGCGAGCTCATCGACCCCTATGAGGAGCTTCTGGCGGAGCTGTCCCGTTTCCGCGAGGCCGTCCGACGGGGGGAGCCCGAGCCGCTCGCGGTGACCCACGAGTTCAAGCCGCGCGTCGACGTCGCGGGGCTCGTGGACGCGCTGGTGCGGGAGACCCAGGCCGCGACGCTCGAGCTCCCGGAGACGGTGGAGACGCTGCCAAACGACGCCTTGACGCAGCTCGAGACCCACCCCTTCGAGGACGTCGAGGGGCTGATGATCGGCCTGCGGCGGGTGGTCGAGTTCATCGTCGACGCCGAGCTGGTCGGCGACGTGGCGGAGGCCGCGAGCGCCATCCCGGAGCACGAGCGCCGGGCGCACCGGGTCGGGCGGGACGTGGTGCGGCTCGTGTCGTACAGCGCCAGCGATCTGATCGGCGCGGACGTCGTCGAGGTCGACGAGGACGCGCGGGCGCAGCTGTTGCCCCTGCTCGACTCGGGCATCACCCGCGTGGGGGCGGAGCTGGAGATCCTGCGCCGGCTCCATCCGACGCTCGAGGAGCGTGTGGCCAAGGGGCTCATGACGATCGGTGAGCGGACCGGGACGTGGGCGATCTCCGGCTCGGGTGAGGGGCTCAAGCGCTACGCTCACTCCCGGCGCGGCCGGGTCGTGTCCGCCGCGGCGCGGGCGGCCCGGGGGGCGGGACAAGCGCTCAAGGGTGCCGTCGTCGGGCTCGTCTATCGGCGCAGCCGCGGGGTGCTGCTGGCGCGGCGGCTGAGGCCTGGGGTTCGCGCTAGCGACGTCGTCGTCGACCGCTCGCTGGAGATGGTCCGGAGCTGCTCGCCGTCGGCGGAGGTGCTGACCGCGCTGCCGTTCTACTACCGCCAGCTGTTCCAGGGGCGGTCAGCCAGCGATCACACCTTCTGGGTGGGGCGCGAGGAGGCGTTGGCCGGCGCCGCGCGCGCCATCGACAACCACCGCGCCGGGTTCTCCGGGGCGCTCGTGATCGTCGGCGACGGCGGCAGCGGAAAGAGCGCGTTGGCGCAGATGGTGGTGCGGACGCACGTCGATCACGAGCGGATCTTCAGGCTCGTCCCCCCCGCTGGGGGCTCGGTCGACCCGGTCGTCTTCGCCGAGCGGATGCAGGACGCGTTGCAGGTCCGCGGGACCCTCGAAGAGGTGTTGCGCACGGTCCCCGAGGGGTCGGCGCTGGTGCTCGAAGACGTCGAGCTGTGGTGGGAGCGCAGCCCCGACGGGCTCGCCGTCATCGACGTGCTGCTCGACGCGATCGGACGTCACGGCGATCGCTGCCTGTTCGTGCTGGAGTTGAACACGCGAGCGTTCCGCGCCATCGATCGCTTCCGCGGGTTGGCGCAGCGGGCGCTGGCGGTGCTCGAGTGCGGGCCGGTGGACTCGCGCACCCTGCGCGAGATGATCGAGCTGCGGCATGGGTCGACGGGGTTCGGTTGGGAGCTCGACGGTCGCCCCGCGGACGCGCTCAGCGACTGGCGACGCGCCCGTTTCTTCGCGGGCCACTTCGACGCGGCGCGCGGGCTCGTCGGGCCGGCGCTTCAGGGCTGGCTCGTCTGCGTGGCGTCGCTGCAGGGAGAGACGCTGGCGATGCGCCAGCCAAGCGCCCCGGACGACAGCGTGCTGGACGAGCTGAGCGCGGGGCAGCGGGCGCTGCTGGTGCAGTTCGTGCTGCACAAGGCGGTGACGCCGGCGCGGCTGTTGCGGGTGACCGGGATCGCCCCGGAGCGGCTCGACGCCGAGGTCGGCACCCTGGTGAGGATGGGGCTGCTGGTGAGGGAGGGGGAGGAGGTCTTGACCCTCAACCGCTACCTCCAGCATCACGTGACGCGCGACCTCGAGGACCGGAGGATGCTGCCGTGACGCCGCTGCTCGCGCTCGCTGCTGCGCCTCAACACCTCGAGATATCCGCGATCGGCGTCATCGTCTTCCTCGCGGTTGGGCTCGGGCTCATCGGTCTCTTCCAGGGGCTCCGCTACCTGCTGCGCGTGTCTCGCGTGTCGCGTCGCCGCAGGGTCGCGTTCCACACCGCCCTGACGGTGCTGGAGACGGTCGCGGGGCTGGCCTACATCGTGTCCGCAGTGCCGATGCTCTTCCGCGGCCAACCCGAGTACTCGCCGTACTTCGCGGTGCTGGTCGTGGTGGCGGTGGTGTGGGTCTCCTGGGTCGCGATCCGCGATCTCATCCACGGGGTCTTCTTCAAGGCCGGGCGCACCTGTCGGCCGGGGGACCGGGTCGTCGCCGGGGGCGTCGAGGGGCGGGTGCAGCGGCTCGGCTATCGGGTCCTGGAGGTGCTCACCCCCCAGGGCGACGAGGTGCTCGTGCCGTACAGCCAGCTCGCGCGGGGGACGATCACGCGGCGCGCCGCGGACGTCGGCGCCGTGCGGCACGCGTTCTTGCTCGACCCGCCCGCCGGCGTTCCGGTGACGGCCATCACGGAGGCGGTCGAGTTGGCGACGTTCACGCACCACTGGGCCTCGGTGGCGCACCCGACCCAGGTGACGCTGGTCGCCGGGGGGGCGCTCGAGGTCGCGATCTACGCCCTCGACCCGCTGCGCGGGCCGGAGATCGAGGCGGCGGTGCGGCGGGCGGCCGCGCGCGTCCAATCGGACAGGGAACCAGGCGCCGCCTGAGCGTCCGCCTCCGGCCTGAATAGAAGCAGCGGTCGGCGGGCGAGGCGGTGGCGACGCTGGCCCGCGTCTACGCCCGCGCTCGCCGGCGACGGATCAGCGTCAACCCGGCGGCGGCGAACACCGCGAGCAGCCCTGGTGGTGGCCCGCCCGCGCAACCGCCGTCGCCGCCGGTCGCGCCGTTGGCGCCCGGATCGTCGGCGAGGGGGGGCTGCTGTGCGAGGGCGGCGAGGTCGCTGCCGCCGGTGAGGGACACGTCGTCCTCGGTGAACGAGACCTCCTGCTGGACCTGCTGATTGAAGCGGACGAGGACGCCGAGGGTCGGGTCGTAGATCAGCGAGGTCAGCGCGGCTTGGGTCGCCTCCTGGAGGAGGATGGCGCCGCTCTGGGGGTCCCGCTGGACCAGCAGCTGTGCGCCCGTGAACGGGTCGGTGTCGAACACGGTGGCCGTCGCGGGGAGCTGGGCGGTCAGCGCGCTCACGGGGAGCCAGAAGGAGCCGATGAGCTGGCCGCCCCCGGTGACCGCGGGGCCGGCGCCCTGGTTCTGCCCGTTGAGCTGCGTGGCGACGTGGAGGAGGCTCCAGCGGGCTCCGGCGTCGGTGATCTGGGCGGAGATGGCGTAGGGCTGCTGGACGGTCCCGGCGGCGGCGATGGTGGTGGAGTGGGCGCCGGTGTACGTGAGCGCGGCGCCGGTCTGGGCCCAGTTCGGAGCGCGGTCGGCGGCCCACGGCGAGGCGACGGTGCGGAGGCCGAGCAGGACGACCTGGCCTGCGGAGGTGGTGCTGTTCGCGACGCTGGTGAAGACCATCACGCCGGTGCCGGTGTCGAACTCGGTGACCGTCTGACCGTTCGCGGTGCTGGTCTGGAAGCGGATGACGGCCAGGGTCGTGCCGTCGGCGATCGTCTTCTGATAGCGGCTGATGGTCAGGTTGGCGTTGGCGAAGCGCTCGGCGCCGACCAGCACGGACGGGTTGATCCAGAACGGGCCGATGCCGGGGTAGCCGAGGGCGGGGCCGGTGGCGAGGGGGAAGACGCCAGCGCCGATGTCGCCGTAGGAGTGGAGGTAGGCGGTGACCTGGCGCAGGTCGCGCGCGACGACGTCGTACTGCAGCACGCCGCCGCCGGCGACCCCGTCGATCCCGCCCGAGGCGGCGCCGGTGGCGTAGCTCACGCGGACGCCGGGGACGAGGAAGGCTGGGGCCGGCAGCGTGCGCGCGTTGGGGAAGAGCGCGAGGAAGGACGCGATGTCGCCGAGATCGGCGTCGCTCGGCGCGGCGTGGGCGCTGTTGGACGGCGCGACGAGGAGGCAGGCGAAGATCAGGGTGAGGGCGCGGGGCATGGCGGCGCAGCTCCTTCGGCGCCACGCTGTGCGCGGGCGCGGCCGGTGACGGGGCGTGTACCTCAGTCAACACCGAGCCCCTGTGCCAGCGCAATCCCTGGGACCGCGGCCACCGGTGGCCGCCCATCCCGGGCACGTCAGTGGATCATGAGGGCTCCCGAGCCCGACCCCAGAAAAAAGGAGACCCCGCGAATCTCTAAGGATTGCGGGGTCTTTTCTGGGTGGCCAGGGACGGAGTTGAACCGCCGACACGGGGATTTTCAGTCCCCTGCTCTACCAACTGAGCTACCTGGCCTCAGCTGACGAGGGCGCAGTCTAGCCACGGCCGGAGAGGTGTCAAGACGAAATAGATGGCTCGCGTCGCGTGGGTCGACGATGACCGGGATCGTCGGTCTGATGGGACCAGACCTGGTGGCGATGGTATCCTGACGTTCGTCGCAGTCACCCCCGGAACCCATGTCCTCTCGTCCGCGCTCGCCCTTCGCCGACACTTTCAGGCTCGGTTCGTCGCTTGCCAGCGTGGCAGCCAGCGCGGAGCGTCGCCAGCGCTACGTCCGGATGGTCCGCGCGTCGGTCCTCTTCTTCGTCGTCCTCGCGCTCGGCGCCTACGGCTTCTGGACCCTGACCGGCCACCACCACTCGGCGCTCGAGTGCCTGTACATGACCGTGGTCACGATCTCCACCGTCGGCTTCACCGAGATCATCCCGGTCAACACCGACGCCCTCAAGATCTTCACGATGACGACCATCCTCTTCGGAGGGGCGTCGATCGCGTACTTCCTCACCGCGATCGCCGCCGTCATCGTCGAAGGCGACCTGGTCTACCGCTTCTGGCGCCGCCGACTCCTGAGCCGCGTCGCCAGGCAGCGCGAGCACGTCCTCGTGTGCGGCCTTGGGCTGACCGGCCGTCGCACCTTCGCCGAGCTCCACCACGCCCGCGTCCCTGCGGTCGGCCTCGACCTCCTGCCCGAGCGCGTCGAGACCCTGCTCCAGTCCCACGGCTCCGACATCCTCTTCATCGTAGGCGACTGCTTCGAGGAGGAGACCCTCGTCGCCGCCAACATCGCCGCCGCTCGCGGCCTCGTCGCCGCCTTCCCCGACGACCGCGACAACCTCCTCTTGTGCGTGACGGCCCAGCAGCTCAACCCGACCCTGCGCGTGGTCGTTCGCCTCAACCACGCCAAGAACGCGCCGCTGTTCGACGACATCGCCGCCGCCGCCATCGACCCGGCCACCCTGTCCGGCGCCCGCCTCGCCAACGAGGCCGTCCGCCCCGAGCTCCTCGCCTTCACCGACACCCTGCTGACCCCGGACACGCGCCGCCTCGGCCTCGAGGAGCTCCCGATCGAGCTCCACGCTCCGCTCGCCGGCCGCACCCTCGCCGAGGCCGACCTCGCCGGCCGCACCGGCGTGCTGGTCATCGGCCACCGCCTGGGGCGCTCCGGCCCCTTCACGTACAACCCGCCAGGCACCGCCCGCCTCGAGCACGGCGCAACCCTCCTCGCCCTCGGTGACCGCCGCGCACGCACCAGCGCCCGCATCTTCCTACGGGCGCGCCCCCAAGGCCTCCTCGCCCGCGCCTTCGCCGGTGTCCGGAGGCGGCGGCCGCGATGAGCCGCCAGCTACCCCACGATCACGTCATCGTCGTCGGCTGCGGCGACATCGGCCGGCAGGTCATCGCCGAGCTGCGCCGCCTGCACACCCCGGTCCTCGCCGTCGACCACGACCCGGACCACCTCGCCCTGGTCCGGGCCGCCGGCCCCGACGATCACGAGCTCCACCTCCTCGAAGACGACGCCTTCGACCCCGCCGTCCTCACCCGGGCCAAGCTCGACAAGGCGCGTGGCCTCGTCTCGACCCTCCAGGCGACCCGCGACAACCTGTTCGTCTGCGTCATGGCCCGCCACGCCAACGCCGACATCCCGCTCGTCGCCCGCGTCGCGGTGGCCGCCGACGCCCCGAAGTTCCGCGCGCTGCGCGTCACCACCGTCGAGCCCGCCCACCTCGGCGGCACCCACCTCGCGCGCCTCATGATCCACCCCGAGCTCGCGCGCTTCGCGACGGCCGTCATCGCCTCGACCGACCGCCCCGAGCTCCTCCGGGTCATCCCCATCCAGCGCGGCGCCCCGGCCGCCGGCCGCCGCCTCGCCGACGTGGACGTCCAGCTCGCCTCGGGGTGCGTCATCCTCGGCGTGCGCAACGGCCCGCGCGGCCCTTTCCGCTACAACCCGCCCGCGACGACCCGCCTCCCCGCCGGCGGCGCCCTCGTCGCCCTCGGCTCCGAGGACCAGCTCTCGCGCCTCGTCGCCCTCGTCGCCTACCGGAGGTAGAGCCCCGGCGGCCACGCGCGGGCGTCGGCGAGCGCCCCCAACGGCGACTACCCCAGCCGCGCTCGGAGCGCCGCGGCGCCGGCGTGGGCCGGGGCCTGCTTGTCGAGCTTCTGCAGGAACTGCTTGGCCCGGGTCTTCTGTCCCAGCTCGGCGCTCGCCAGCGCCAGGTTGTAGAGCACCTCGTCGCGGGACTCGTCGTCGGCGAGCTTGGCGCTCTGCATGAGCAGGCTCTGGTGCACCCTCAGCGCCTCCGTCCACTCGCCGAGCCGCAGCAGGAGTCGGCCGAAGGCCACCAGGTTTGGGACGTACGTCCCGTCCGCCTCGAGCGCCCGCCGATAGGCCGCCGCCGCCTTGGCGTCCTCGCCGAGCCGCTCGAACAGCCCGCCGAGCTCAAAGGCTCGCGGCGCGAGCCGCGCCGTCTCGTGCCGCGCCACCATGTGCTCGACCAGCCGCTCGAGCCGCGGCGCGACCTCGCGCCACACCTCGCGCCCGGTGTAGTGCGCGACCGCCAGCTCCGCCACCTCGCTGTCCTCGGCGCCGTCCGCGGCCTCCGCGCGATCGATCCACAGCGTGAAGGCCTCCTCGTCTCCCGTCCGCTCGTGGTGCAGCCGCGCCAGCGCCAGGGCCCGCCGCCGCTGCTCCGTCGCGTTCTTCGCTCCTGCGTAGTCCGTGTCGAGGAGCTCAAGCAGATCGGCCCACTTCCCGGTGCGCTCCAGCAGGTCGCGGAGCAGCCTGTGAAGCGCGGTGTTGTCCGGCGCGATCACCCGCGCCTCGAGGGCGAAGGGCAGGGCTCGCGCCGCGTTCCCGAGCTGCTCGCCGTGGATCCTCGCCAGCTCCAGCAGGATGCGGAAGCGGCGCATCCCATCGACCTTGCCGACCAGCGCCTCGAGCAGCGTCGCGGCCTTCGCCGCCTCCCCCTCCTTGACGTGGAGGCGCGCCATCAACAGCATCCCCTCGGCGTGGTCGGGCGCGTCGACGAGCACCGACCGCAAGAGCTCCGACGCTCGGCGCGCGTCGTCGAGCTGGTCGAGCAGCACCGCGGCCGCCTGCACCCGCGCCGTGAGCCCATCCGGGCTCCCGCCGAGCACCTCGGCCTTGCGCTCGAGCACCCGCGCGAGCTCGGCGTACCGCCGCTGCTTCGCGTACAGCGACACGAGCGCGTCGTACGCCGCCATCTCCCCGGGTGCCTCGTCGAGCACCTCGACGTAGGTCTGCGTCGCCTCGTCCGCGTTGCGCAGCTCCTCGGCCTGCAGCTTCGCGAGTCGGAGCTGCAGCGCCACCTGCTCCTCGGGGTTACGCGCCCGGTCGATCCGCGCCCGCAGCAGGCTCGCCAGGTTCGCCCAGCGCGCGTCCGCCGCGTAGTAGCTCTCGAGCCGCTCCGCCGCCTCCGCCGAGCCGTCGAGCTCCCACGCCTCCTCGTACGCCTCGATCGCCCCGGCCCGGTCGTCGAGCCGCTGCTCGCGCAGCCGCGCCAAGGTCAACTTCAGCCGCGCCTCCTCGGCCGCGTCCGTCGTGTGCCCCGCCAGCCGCGCGATCACCTGCATCATCTCGGGGTAGAGCCCCTCGGCCTCGTAGAGCGGCAGCAGCCGCTCGGCGGCCTCGCGATCCCCCTCGTCGAGGTCCAGCATCGCCAGACACGCGTTCATCATCCCGTCGGGTTCTTCCGCCGCGCGCGACGCCGCGTAGAGCTCGTCCCACAGACGCCGCTTGGCCTCGGTCGACGTCTCCACCGCCGCCAGCGTCCGCGTCATGTCCGCCAGCGCCTGCAGATCACCGCGCTTCGCGTACAGCCGGTGCAGCCCGACCATCGCGCCCCGGTGCCGCGGCTCGAGCTCCAGCACCGCCAGCAGGTTCACGATCGCCTTCTCGGGCGCGCCGAGGTGGACCTCGTGGATCTGCGCCATGTGCAGGAGCGCGTCGCGCTGCGCCGCCCGCTCGCTCATCCGCGGCCGCACCTCGCTGAGCACCCGCGCGAGCTGGTCCCACGCCCCGATCGCCGCCCCGAGCCGCTCCATCTGCCGCAGCCCAGCGCTCTCGTCGGGCGCCTCATGCACCGATCGGGCCCACATCTTGAACGCCTCGATCCGGTCCCCGAGATACTCCTCGTAGACGGTCGCCGCGTTCCGCAGCAGCGCCGCCCGCTCCTCGGGCTGCTCCTGCGTCGCCGCCCGGACCTCGTAGAGCTCCACCAGACGCTGCCACGCGGCGGACTGCCGGTAGACCGGATCGAGCACCTCCGCGGCCGCCTCGCCAGCCGCCTTCTGCCCGAGCATCCCGTGGAGGAGCTCCACCGCCGCGGCGCTGTCGGGCCGCGCGTGGAGCACCTCGCGCAGGATCGGCACGGCCTCCGCCGGCGACTCGTGCTCGGCCACCACGCTCGCGAGCCGCAGCAACACGGCCTCGCGCCCCTCGGCCTCGACCTCGAGGAGCCTCCCGGTCAGCAGGTCCTTGAGCCCGCGCCAGTCCCCGACGACGTCGTAGAGGCGCATCAGCTCGGTCACCGCCGGCACGCACCCCGGTCGCGCGCCGAGCACCGCCTCGTAGGTCCGGATCGCCCCGGCGGCGTCCTGCGCCCGCTCCCACTGCAGCGGCCCCAGCCACAGCCCGAGGTCGACCACCAGGTCCGCCTCCTGGGCCGCCTCGAGGGCCCCGGCGGCGGCCTCGACCAGCGGCCCCCACTCCGCGGTGCGCTCGGCCAGCTCCACCGCCAGCTCCCGCAGCCGCGTCACGTCCGGATCCGCTCGCAGCGCCGTCACGGCCAGCCGCAGCGCCATCTTCGGATCGCCGATCTTGCGCTCGGCCACGTCCGCCGCCCGCTCGGTCAGCACCACCCGCTCGGCCGGGACGCTGGTCGCGCGCTGCTCGATCATGAGCGCGTTCACGAGCCGCGGCCACGCCTTGCGCGCCTTGTAGCGGCGCTGCAGGCGTCGCGACGCCTCGAGGCGCACGTCGTCGCTGCGCAGCAGCAGCTCGTAGCCGGCGATCAGGTGGTCGGGTCCCGCGCCGGGCCCGGTCAGGTCGTCCGCCTCGTTCACGAACGCCAACGCCGCCTCGGGCATGCTGCGATGCGACACGGCGACCTCGGCCCGGTCGACCAGGAGCATCGCGCGGCGGTCCTTCGCCGTCGCCGCGTCGATACGCCAGCCGAGGACCTCGTCGACCGCGTCCCAGTCCTCGAGCGCACGCTCGACGCGCTCCAGGGTCGTCAGCGCGAAGCCGTGCTGGGCGTCGATGTGCAGGATACGGCGGCACGCGTCTCGGGCCCGCTCCTGATCGTTGAGCCGCGTCTCGCACACCTGCGCGAGCTTCGCGAGGAGCTCCACCGTGCGCGCCGGGTCGTGGTCGGCCGCGAGCGCGCTGTCGTAGAGCCCCCCGAGCCGGTCGAAGGCGCCGGTCTTCACGTAGAGGCGCTCGAGCCGCGCCACCACGTCCGCGTCGGCGGCGGACTCGGGGAGCGTCCGCTCGAGGGCGTCGATGGCCCCGGCGGCGTCCCCGAGCTGGTCCATCCGCAGCACCGCGAGCCGTCGCAAGAGCCCGCCGAGCTCCTCGTCGTGGGCCGCCTGCTCGGCCCACTGGGCCAGGATGCGCGCCTCCTCCACGGCGTCGCTGGACGCCTGATAGTAGGCCGCGAGCGGCCCGAGGGCGTCCCTGCTGGTCGGCAGCTCCGTCAGCAGCCGCTCGTACCAGGCGACCGCGTCGTCGGCGCGATCGAGCCGCACGCGCAGGATGTCGGCGAGCTTCAGCAGGTAGCGGGTGGTCACGGACTCGCTCCGCGACTCGGCCCCGACGCAGCTCTCGTAGAGGGCGCCGAGGGCCTCCCAGTTCCCGTGCGCCTCGGCGATGGCCTCCAGGGCCGCCTCGATCTCCGCGTTCCCGAGGTCCTCCGCGAGCGCCTCGGCGTAGCTGTCGAAGGCCTGCTTCCAGTCCCCCGTCGCGACCAGGAGGCCCCCGAGCCGCGCCAGCGTCGCCTGCCGCTCCTCGCCCTTCGCCATCGGCCGCAGCTGCGCCATGACGATCCGCGCCATCTCCTCGGCCGTCGCGTCGGCCCCGACGACCCCCTCGAGCATCGACGCCGCCTCGGCGGTGGCCACCTGCATCGTCGCGGGCACCTCCTCCCCCGCGGCGTCGAGGTCCTCGGCGCGCTCCAGCATCTCCTCGAGCGCCATCACGACGCCCGCGTGGCCCGGGCGCGTCCCGAACACATCCTCGAGCTCGGTGAGCCCCTCGCGCACCGTCTCGGGGAAGGCGACCAGCGACCGCCCGAGGCGCACCTGCAGCTCGACCGCCTGCTCGTCGGTCGCGACCAGCTCGATCCAGCGTCGCAGGTGCTCGTGGAGCGCCTCGCGCTCGCCGACCCGCTCGAGCAACGCCACGATCACCTCGTGGGCGTCGGGCTCGGCGGGGCGCACGTCGACCACCTGCTCGAGCAGCTCCACCGCCTCGGTCGGGCGGTCGAGCTCGTCATCGAGGAGCCGCGCCGCGGCGAACCACAGCGCCACGCGGTCCTCGTCGTCTTCGGTCGCGTCGGCGCTGACGACGTACAACGCCACCAGATCCTCCCAACGCGCCGTCCGCTCCAGCAGCGCCGATAGCCGCTCGCGCACGGGCCGGTCTCGCGGCTCGCGCTCGAGGGCGAAGCGGTAGAAGTGGATCGCCCGCTCGAGGTCCCCGGTCCGCGTCTCCTGGATCCACGCCAGCCGCGCCATCAGCGCCGCGTCGGCGCGCCCGCTCGCCACCCGGCTCTCGTAGAAGGCGGCGAGATCGTCCCACTTCTGGGCGCGCTCGGCGAGCTCCTCGAGCTGGTCGAGCTGCTCGCCCGGGTCGTCCTTGCGGTCGACGAGCGCCCGCAGCGTGGCGTACGCGGCCTCGGGGCGGTCGAGCTTGACGGCCTCGAGCTGCGCCATCTTCAGGAGGCACTCCTCCTGCAGATCCGTGTCCTGCTCGGACTCGAGGGTGCTCGTATAGAGCGCGATGAGCTTGTCCCAGTTGCCCTGCTCCTCGTAGCGCGGCTCGAGGACGCGGAAGATCGCCCGGCGCTCGAGGCCCTCGCCCCACAGCCCCTCGAGCCCGGCGAGGGCCTCCGGGTCGGCCTCGGGTACCGTGGCGAGGACCTCGCTGTACAGCGCCACCGCGCCAGCCGGGTCGCCGAGGTGCTGCGAACGCAAGCGCGCGAGCCGCTTCATCAACCCTGGCGCCTCCTCGGTCTCCGCCTGGAGCTCGAGCCGCGCCTCGTAGAGCGCCGCCAGCGCTGACCACCCCTTGCGTCGGGTCTCGATGCGCACCAGCGCGAGGAACGCGTCGCGCTCGAGCGGATCCACCGCCAACACCGCGCGATAGACCTCGGCGACCTCGTCGGGGGCGCGCCCCTCCTTCATCATGAGGCGCCCGAGCTCGAGCTGCAGCGGCACCCGCGCCTCGGGACGGCTCGACGCTATCCGCCCGGTCAGGGCCCGCATCAGCAGGGCGTCGTCGTCGTTCGCGCGCGCCCACGCCTCGATCTCGGCGAGCGCCTCGGCGTGGCTCGGCGCGTCAGCGAGGACCCCGATCCAGTGCGGCAGGAGCAGGGCGCCGTCCGCGTCGCGCTCCCGCAGCGACGCGATGTCGTCGAGTCGCCGCGCGAGGCGCGCGACCGGGTCCGAGACGCGCGCCGCGACCTCGAGCAGCAGCGTCGACAGGGCGGCGCGGTCGCCGCCGTCGTCGGCGAGCTCCAGCACCGCGAGGCGCTGCGCGTCTCCCGCATCGCCAAGCGGCTCGAACCCATACGCAGCGGCCGCATGCGTCCATGCTTGTTGCGGTGCATCAAGGAGGCTGCGGTAGATCTGGGACAGCTCCGCGTGGAGGCCCGCCGGCGCGCCACCGGCGTCGCCGGCCGCGAGCGTCGCCTCGAGGACCGTCGCCAGCGCGGCCGGGTCCCCCGCCCGTCGGTGCGCGTCCGCGAGCACCGAGCGCGCGAGGGACGCCGCCCGGTCCGCTGCCACCATGCTGGCGAGGCGTTGGAGCGCCGCGGCGTTCGCCGGGTCCTCGTCGAGGATCGCCGCGTAGCGCGGGGCGGCCTCGTGCGGGGCGTCGAGCCGCTCGTCATAGAGCGCCCCGAGCTCGAGCCGGAGCCCCGTGGCCTCGGCCGTCGCGTCGGCTTCGAGCGCCATCGCGAGCCGCGTCTCCATGACCTCGGCCTGGCTCCCCCAGTCCTCGAGCTCGGCGTAGATCCGGTTGAGCTCCTCGAGCGCCACCTCGTCGCGCGGCTGCTCGGCGAGGATCTCGTGGTAGATGGCGGCCGCCCGGCGACCGTCCGCGAGCCGCTCGGCGGCGACCTCGGCGGCGCGGTAGCGCAGGAGCCGCGCCTCGTCGGGGTCCTGCCGGTCGGCGGCGTGCACGAGCAGCAACTCCACGACGTCGCCGTGGCGACCGGCGGTGGTGAGCAGGGTCTCGAGCCGCGTCACGAGCCCCGACTGGGCCGCGGCGCGCGCCGACCCGCCGGCGCGCGCGACCGCCAACGCCTCCTGCAGGGTCGAGGTGGCGGCGTCCGGGCGCTCGAGCGCCTCGTGCAGCCGCGCCTGCTCGATGAGCAGCGCGATCACGACGTCGTCGTCGCTCGCCGCCTCGCGCTTGCGCTCGAGGACGTCGAGGCGCGCCTCGCGGTCCCCCTCGGCGGCGAAGAGGCGGTCGAGGGCGTCGAGCGCCGGCGCGGCGTCCGCGCTCGGGTCGGCGGCGCGGACATCGAGCTGGCGCTGCCAGGCGCGGATCGCTCGCGGGACGTCCCCGAGCCGCTCCTCGCTGAGGGCGGCGACGGTGCGCCACAGCGGCATCAGCCCGGCCCTCGGGGGGGGCTGCTGTCCGCACTCCTCGAGGCTGTCGACGAGGGGCTCCCAGTGCCCCATCGCCTCGGCGAGGGCGACCAGCGCGGCGAGCGCCGTCGGATCCTCGGGCTCCTCGTAGAGCGCCTGGGTGTAGAGGCCGAAGGCGTTGACGCCGTCCTCGCGGCCGTCGGCGGCCCGGGCCGGGTCCGGCATGCACACCTGGCCGGCGGCGCGCAGCAGCGCGGCGCGCTCGCCCCCGGCCGCCGCGAAGTCGGCCTGCACGAGGAGCACCGCGAGCCGCCCCTCGGCGTCGCCGGTCCCCGCGTAGTGCTCCTCGAGCGCCTCGAGGATGAGCTCGCGCTGGCTCTCGGACTCTTGGGCGCGGCTGATCTCCAGGAGCGCCTGGCGCGCCTCCCAGCCGAGGCGGGGGGCGTCGATGAGCCCGATGAGCTCGCTTATCGCGTCCTCCCAGCGCCCGAGCTGATCGCGCCGCAGGAGCGCCCGCTGGAAGTGCAGCGCGTCCTGCTGCTCGCGGTCCGTCACCGCCACGAGCCGCCGCCCGAGCAGCGCCTCGAGGGCGTCGTAGCGCTCCGCCCGGGCGAGCATCCCGGCGAGGGCGTCACCGGCGTCCGCGTCGGCCGGGTCCTCGTCGAGCAGGCCGTTACACAGCGCGACGGCCTCGTCGACGCGCTTGAGGGGCCCGGACAGCGCCTGGCAGGCGTGGAGGATCTTGCGGCGCCGGGCGTCCCGGCTGATGACCCGCTCGCTCGCCGCGAGCTTGACCTCGACGAACTTGTCGAGGTCCGCGACCTTCTTGTACAGCACCTCGAGGGACTCGAGGGCCGCCAGCACGTCGGCCGGGTCGGTCGCTTCCGAGCGGGCCTGCTCGACCTGGGCGACGGCGTCGTCGACCTCGATGAGGCGGCGGTGGTAGATCTCGGCGAGCGCCATGCGCAGGGCGACCAGGCGGTCGGGCGGCAGGCCGGCGCCGGTCTCCACCTGGGCCCGCCACCCGGCGGCCAGCTCCTCCCACGAGTCGGTGACCTCGGCGAGGCGCTCGAGCTCGCGCCACGTGTCCTTGTCCGCCGGCGCCGCGCGGAAGCGCTCCAGCATGGCCTCGAAGGCCGAGTCCGCGTCCCCCAGCGCGCCCTCGCTGAGCATCGCGATCTCGTCGAGCAGCGCGAGCCGCTCGGTCGCCAGGTCCGCCGTCTCGAGCCGCGCGGCGAGCGCCTCGACGAGCTTGGCGGGGTCCTCCCGGCGGCGGTAGATCTCCTCGAGCAGCGGGGCCGCGGCGACCCGCGCGCGCGGATCCTCGAAGAGCCCCTCGAGGGCGCTGACGGTGGCCTCGTCGAGGTCGCCGCCGTCCTCGAGGACCGCCTGATAATGGTCGACCGCCGCCAGGGGTTGGTCGAGCTTGGTCGCGTAGAGCGTGGCGAGGCGCAGGTCGACGGTGCGCCGCTTGCCGGCGTCGTCGAGCCGCGTCAGCGCCGTCTCGAAGATCGCGGCGAGATCGGTGTACGCCTCCTCCTGGTCGAGGACGCGGGCGACCGCCTCCTGCGCCTCCTCGTCGGCCGGCGCGAGCACCAGGATCTCCTGATAGACCGACGCCGCGCGCGGCATGTCGACCAGGATGTCCTCGTAGAGCTGTCCGAGGCGCAGGAGCGGCGCCACGCGCTCGTCGGCGGTGGCGGCGGCGTCCGCGCGGGCCTTGAAGACGTCCTCGAGCCCCTCGAAGTCGTTCTGGCTGAAGTAGATCTTCTCGAGGGCGTCGAGGGCCGCGGCGTCGCCCGGGGCGAGCTGCAGCACCCAGCGGAGATGTTGCACCGCGTCGGCCTGACGCCCGAGGCGAACGCTCGCGAGGGTCCCCAACCCGCGGTGGAGCCGCAGGCGGGCGCCAGCGGCTTCGACCGGGAGGCGCCCGAGGGCCTCTTGCATCGCGGTGTAGGCGTCCTCCCAGGCGCTCGCTGCGTCGGCGGCGGCGATGAGGGCGTCGGCGGTCGTGACCGAGCCCAGCGGCGCCTCGGCGACGAGCGCGTGGCTCCACGCGCTCAGCGTGCGCGGGTCCCCGGCGGCCTGGTGGAGCTCGGCCAGCTCGCGCCACGCCGCGAGGCGCTCGGCCGGGTCCTCCCCGTGCTCCCCGAGGGTCTCGAGCGGCGCCATCCGGCGCTCGCCCTTGACGTGGGCGTCGTAGCGTCCGAGCAGATCGCGGGCCACGTCGGCGCGCTCCGGGGTCGCCTTGAGCGCGAGCTCGAGGTGGCGCAGCGCCGCCGACGCGTCGTCGAGGTGGGCCTCGAAGGCGCGCGCCAGCTCGACGTGGATGTCGGCCGCGAGGAAGCGGTCGCCGGCGCGGTCGGCGTAGTCGGTCAGCAGCGAAGTGTAGCCGCGCCAGTCCTCACGCGGGGCGTACAGCGCCTGGAGCGCGTCCCAGCCCCGTCGGGCGACGTAGAGGCGCTGGAGGAACTGCCGGGCGGTGGTGTTGAACGGGCTCAGCTCGGCGATCTCGGTGAAGATCGCCTGGGCGCGGTCGGGGTCCTCGAGCCGGGAGTAGACGATCTCGCCGAGCTCGAGCAGGACCTCGACCTTCTGCTTGCGGGTGCGGGCCTCGCCGGCCCGCTGCTCGAGCAGGGCGACGTAGCCGTCCCAGTCGGACTGCTCGGCGTGGAGCGCCTCGAGGGCGGCGCGGGCGCCCTCGTGGCGGCCGTCGATCGACAGCACCTGGCGCCACCAGCGGATGGCGTCCTGGGGGCGGAAGAGCGGGTCGGTCGCGAGTGCGGCCAGCTCGCTCAGCACGTCGATGCGGTCGGTCCCCGAGAGCAGGGCGAGCTCGCGCTCGTAGGTGGTGTAGAGGCGCTCGGAGTCGTGGCGCCGGCGGTAGATCTCCTTGAGCCGGTCGATGACGTCGAGGTTGTCGGGGGCGAGCTCCAGGATCCGCTCGAGCACGGGGATCGCCTGGGTCTCCGAGCGGATCCGATCGAGCCACAGCGACGCGATCTGCTCGAAGAGGCCGAGCAGCTCCTCGGGATCGTCGGTGACGTCGATCTTCTTGGCGAGCACCGCGACGAGCTCGCGCCACTGCTCGCGCTCGGTCAGGCTCCCGGCGAGGCCGTCGAGGGCGACGACGTTGGTGGGCGACAGCGCGACGATCCGCTCGTAGGTCTGCACGACCATCTCACGCATCGGGAGCCGGGTCGGGTCCTGGTAGCAGTCGATGACCTTGAACAGCAGCTCGATCTTCTGCTCGACCGCCTCATCGGGGAGGCTCCGCGCCCAGCCCTCGAGGTGGTCGACCAAGGCGTGCCAGCGACCGGCGGCCTCGTAGATGCGGCCCAGCTCGGACAGCGCCTGCGGGTGGCCCGGCGCGTCCGCGAGCACCCTGCGCCAGGCCTCGATCGCCTTGTCCCAGCTCGCGAGCCCCTGCTCGGCGACGGCGGCCATCTCGATCCCGACGTCGACGCGCTCGCCGGCGAGCTCCGGTCCGTCGAGGACCGCGTGGAGCTGCACGAGGTTGGCCCACGCGCGCCGCGGCTCGCCGTGCTCGGCGTACCAGCGGCGATAGAAGGCCAGCGCGGCTAGGTCGCGCGGATCGGTGACCCGCACGCGGCGGTAGGCGCGCTCGGCGGCGACGAGGTCCTGCTGCTCGATCTCGTGGACCCGGGCCGCCTCGAGCAGGATCGCGATGCGGGCGTCACGCGAGGCGGCGCTCGCGGCGCCGTCCTCGAGGATCTGGATGGCCACGGCCCAGTCCCCGTCGGCGCCGGCCGCCCGGGCGCGGGCGATCACGTCGTCGGCGTCCGCCGCGGGGACCGAGGCGGTGAGGACCAAGAAGCGGCGGGCGTCGTCGGGGCGGCCGAGCTCGTCGTGGAGGAGCCGGAAGAGGCGCCGGCGGAGCAGCACCTGGCGGGCCCGGGAGGCCCCCTCGAGGAGGCCGGTCCAGAAGTCGGCGAGGTCGTCGAGGCGGCCCCCCTCGCGCATCAACGCCTCGAGCGCCGCCTCGGCCTGGGGGGCGCTGCCGGCGCCCATCGCCTCGAGGTAGGCGGCCTCCGCGGCGGGGACGTCGCCGCGCTTCTTCTCTGCGTCCCCGAGGCGGGTCCAGGCGACGACCGCGTCCTCGCCGACGGTCTTGCCCGGGACCTGCTCGCGCGCTTCGCGCGCGTCGGCCTCGGCGCTCGTGCGCAGGGTCTCGATCGCGTCGAGCCCGGCCGTCGCGTCGGGGTCGTCGGGGCGGAGGTCCCGGAGCTCCTGGTAGAGGGCGCGTGCCTGGTCGATGTGGCGCGCCTCGAGCTCGATCGCCGCGAGGCGACGGAGCGACTGGACGCGGGTGGCCTCGCTCCCGACCTGGCTCAGCGCGATCAGGAGGTACTCGGGGGCGACCGCGATCGCGGGGCGGCCGAGCAGCGTGTGAGCCTGGTCCCCGACGCGCTCGTCCGGGCGGATGCGCCAGGCCCGCGCGAGGGCCTCGGCCGCGGCGTCCGGCGCGTCGCCGTGCTCGCCGAGGAGGCGCGCCGCGCGCAGGTAGAGCTCGAGGGCCTCGGCGTCGTCGTCGGCGCCGGCGGCGAGCTCGCTCAGCGCCTCGCCGAGGGCGCGGGCGGGCGAGCGCAGCGCCTCTGGGTCGTCGGCGTCCCGCAACAGGCCCGCGATCCAGTCGTGGAGCGCCGTCACCTCGCCCGACGCCAAACACGCCACGCCAAAGCGCCTCAGCGCCTCAGCGTCGCTCGGGTTCTGCGCGACCTCGCTTCGCAGTTCGTCCAGCGCCGCTGCCACGTCGCTCCTTCCCATCGGGCCCCGAGATCCTCTATACCCCAGCGTCGCCGGCCACGCCAATCGCCCCGAGCGCCGCCCGACGCTGGGGGCTCACGAGGCGGGGCCACGCCGGGCGAGATCACCCCGCCGGATCAGGCTGGGGCGGACGGGGAGGGCAGATGCACGTTCCAGCGGCGATTCACCCGACGGTCTATCTCGACGGCGCGTTCATCCCGGCGGAGCGCGCCGCGATCAGCCCGTTCGATCGAGGGTTCTTGGTCGCGGACGGGATCTTCGAGACCCTCTACGCCATCCGCGGCGTGCCCATCCAGCTCCAGCGACACCTCGATCGGCTGGCGCGAGCCGCGGAGTATCTGCGCCTGCGCGGGGTCCCCGACGCCGCGACGCTCGCCGCGATGTTGCGCCGGCTCCTGGTCGAGAATGGCATCGCCGATCCCGCGACCGGGGCCGAGGCGGCGCTGCGCCTGACCATCAGCCGGGGCGCCGAGATCGGCGGGCCCCCGACGGTCGTCGCCTTCGCGCGCGCCCTGACCGCCGGCCACCTGCGCAAGCGCAGCGACGGCGTGCTGGGGTTCGTGCTCCCCTACAGCCGCACCGCGAGCGGCCACGAGCTGGCGCAGCACAAGACCCTCGCCTACCTGGCGAGCTCCCTCGGGCAGGTCCTGCTCGCCCAGCTCACGCCGGATCCGCGGGCCGAGGGCTTCTTCGTCGACGAGGCCGGCGATCTGCTCGAGGGGTCGAGCTCGAACCTCTTCCTGGTCGAGGGGGGACGGCTCGTGACGCCGCCCATCAGCGTAGGGATCCTGCCCGGCACCTCCCGCGCCGAGGTGATCGCCCTGGCCGCCGGGGCGGGGTTCGAGGTGCGCCAGGAGCCGATCTCGCGCGAGCGGCTGCTGGCGGCGGACGAGGCCTTCATCACGTCGTCGACCCTGCGCGTGGCGCCGCTGGTGTCGCTCGACGGCGCGGTCGTCGGCCGCGGACGCCGGGGGCCGGCCGTCGTGCGACTCCAGGCGGCGTTCCAGGCCGAGATCGACGCCGAGGTCGCGCGCTGGTACGCCGCCGACTGAGCCCCCGGGGCGCCGATCCGGCGCCCTCGACCAGGGCTCGTTGCGTCGCCCCCCGGCCGTGTCATGCAACGCAAACGGAAATCGCGGCGAACCAAGAGGAACGCCGCGATCAGGGTTTGTGCGTATGCGAGCGAGGGGCCTACCAGCGCCCGGTCCGCTCTCCCATCAGCCGCTCCTGCCGCTCGAGCACCTCGGCGACCTTGAAGGCGAGGGAGACCTTGTCGACCTTCGGCTCCTCGATCGAGCCCCCCGGGCGCTTCTGCCCCGTCGGCTCGGCCTCGTCGCGGGCGACCGACACGCCGTCGTCGTCCCACTCGCTCGCGAAGATGTGGGCCACCTCGTGGGCGAACTGCTCGCGGGCGGTGTTGTCGTTGCCGAGCTTGGACGACAGGGCGAAGCCGGTCGCCGCGTCACGGGTGTGCGCGATCTCGTGGGCGAGGAGCGCGCCGGCCTCCTTGGGGTCCGAGCTCAGCTGGGACGGGTCGACGAACACGTCCTGATCGCCGACGGCGAAGGCGCGCGCGTTCATCGCCTGGGCGGCGGCGGACGCGACCGGCCCGGTGTGGACGCGGACGTTGCCGACGTCGCCGAGGATCGGGCGCAGCGCCTTGGCGATGCGGGGGTCGACCCGGCTCGGCAGGTCGTCGCCCAGCAGCGTCTTGCCGAAGTCCTGGTAGCGCGCCAGGATCTGGTCCTGGAGGCCGGGCTCCTCGATGCGCTGTGCGAGGTGCTCGAAGAGCGCCTCCTGCTCCTCGCTGGTCTCCTCGTCAGCGAGCGCCTCGAATCCCTTGTCGAGGAGCTCTTTGTCGTCCTGGCCGGCCATGTGTCTACCTCGCGAAGTGGCTCGCCCTCAGAGTGGGGAGCGGGGAGCGTTGAGCTTCGAGCGGCGGCGCGGTCGCCACCGAAACACCGAACCGGGATCCGACCTGACAGGTCGCCGCAGGGGTGCGCCGCAGATGCATTGCGGACGCGAGCTTGCGCGGACGACTCCCCGGAGACACCCCATCATAACGACGAACCGCCAGCCGTTCAAGCTCGGAGCCCTGTCCCGCCCAGCCCGCCTGGACGCTGGCCGCGCGTTCACTGCAGCCGGAACGTGACGCCGTCCATGGTGAGCCCCGCCGACGTCAGCGCGAACGGGTGGGTGCTGCGCTTGCCTTCCTCGAAGCGCACCTCGGGCGCGGTCGGGTCGGGCCCCGGGGTCTGCACGTCCTCGCGGTAGTCGAGCGCCAGCGCGTCGCCCCGGACCGCGTAGCGCCCGCGGCGGAGCGTCCGGCCGCCGTCGGGCGTGGCGACCTCCCACTCGAAGAACCCCGTCGGCTTGAGGAGCAGCTTCTGGACGGTGCCGCCGTCGCGCGCGGCCAGCCGCACGCCGACGAGGTCGGAGAACGCGCGCGCGTCCCCCTCGAGCCCGACCGCGGGGGCGCTCACCTCACCCGGCCGGTCGTCGCCATCGCGGGGGGCCACCGCCGCCTCGGCGCCCGCCGCCGGTGGGGCGGGCAGCACCAGCACGACCGTCCGGCGGAGGTCGAGCGACGGGTCGTCCTTTTGATCGATGGCGCCGAGGGTGACGGCCGCGCGCACCTCTTCGGCGGCGCGGGCCGCCACGGCGTCGTTCGGTCGGACGAGCAGGGTCGGGCGGTCGTAGCGCGTCTCCCACGCGGTCGGCGTCGCGCGCGCGGAGAGGTGAGCGCCGTGCAGCGCGGTGGCGATGCGCTGGGCGTCGACCCGCTTGTCGAGCCCCGGGGACCACGACACGTAGATCGGGGTGTAGCCCGTGACCTCGCGAAAGCGCGGGTCGTCGAGCATGGCGTCGAAGTCGGCGTCGGTCCGGGCGGAGAGCAGGCGGTCGCGGGACGCCTCGTCGCCGACCACCGCCAGGATGGCGAGGTGGCGCAGCGCGTCGTCAGGGTGGCCGGTGAGCGCGTAGGCGCAGGCGATGTTGTAGTTGGAGAAGGGGTGGCCGGGCCACGCGTCGAGCGCCTGCTGGTAGTCGCGGATGGCCGCCTCGAGCTCGAGGCGGCGGTGCTTCTGGAGCCCGGTCCGGTTGAGGCGGCGCGCGTCGTCTTCGGCGCGCGCGGTCGGCGCCGCGCGGACCTTCGCGACGAGCTCCTCCGGCAGCACGATGGACGTCGCCGCGAGCGGGACGAGGCTGGCGTCTCCAGCGGCGACGCTGGGGTCCACCTCCGCGGCGTCGCCGCCGGCGACGACGTCGTCGGGAGCGTCGCCTGCGCCGGGGCCGGCGTCGATCTCTCCGGGGGCGGCGAGCTCGCCGACGAGCGGTGGGACGTCGGCCCCCGGCGCGAGGTCGGTGACCGGGCCGTCGACCAGGATCGTCCCTGACGGGGCGGCCAGGCCGACGTCGCGCTCGGCGAGCCACGGAGTCGTCGCGGCGTCGGGCGGCGCCGCGCTCCGGGGCGGCTCCGACGCGGGCTTGCAGCACGCGAGGGCGGCGGTGAGGAGGGACGCGAGCAGGGCGGGGTAGGGGGAAGACATGGTCGTGGGCGGCTCCTCCGGGCGCGTTCGAGCTAACGGGCGCGCGCCGGACTCTATTCGCCCGAGCCGGGGCCGTCCAATCGGCCACGTCGAACGACCTGAGCGGGGCGGGGTGACGAAATACCCGGGAACGGGATCGCGTTTGTGGGGAGCGTATCCCGTGGCGACGAGCCGCCCGGCGGTTTGTGTGGTGCTGCCCGCGGCGCCAGCCGTTGACATGCCGGCCTCCGTCTTCTAGTGATGGAGTCCGAAGACCGTAGCCCCAACCTCGACAGCGAGCGCGCCCGTGAACGCAACGACACGGCCCTTCATCCGGGGCACCTTCCTCGCGACGTGTGTGACGGCGCTGGGGCTCGTCCTGCTTGCGGCCCCCGCGGCGTTGGCCGACGAGCGCGAGGACTCGGCCGAGGAGTACTTCAGGCTCGGCAACGAGTACTTCAACGGCAAGCTCGTCGACAAGGCGGTCGAGGCCTACGAGAAGTGCGTCGGCCTCAAGCCGGACTACAAGGAAGCCTGGTACAACCTGGGCATCGCGTACTCCAAGCAGCGCAAGTACAAGAAGGAGATCGAGGCCTACCAGAAGGCCGTCGCTGTCGACCCGCGCTACGAGAAGGCCCTCTACAACCTCGCCATCGCCTACGAGGACTCGAACCTGCTCGAGGACGCGCTCCAGACCTACGAGCGCGTGGAGCAGGTCTCCCCCGAGGCGGTCGACTCGCTGGTCAACCAGGGCATCCTGCGCGCGCGCCTCGGTCAGCTCGAGAAGGCCGTCGACGTCTACAAGCGCGCCATCCTCCTCGACGGCAAGCTCCCGGACGCCTGGTTCAACCTCGGCATCGCCTACGCTCGGCAGGCCGAGCGCGCTCCCGATGATTCCGCCAAGAAGGCGCTCTTCGAGCAGGAGCGCGACGCCTACAAGAAGGCCGTCGAGATCGCGCCGACCTACCACAAGGGCTGGTACAACCTCGCCATCGCCGAGAACAAGCTCGGCAACCTCGACGCCGAGATCGCGGCCTACGAGCAGGCCCTCGTGGTGCGCTCGAGCTACCCGCAGGCGCTCTTCAACCTCGCCTACGCCTATGAGGAGAAGGGGGAGAACGCCAAGGCCATCGACGTCTGGCAGCGCTACGTGGACGCCGCGGCGAAGCTCCCGACCGAGCAGGAGTACCTCGCGATCGCGAAGCAAGAGCTGCAGCGCCTCCAGTCGCCGAATTGAACGCGGCGGCGGCGCCAGATCGGGATCGGGTGCGGCGCGGGGCTCGACGGCGGTGTCGTCCAGGCCGCGTTGCGCGCGGGATCGATACGACCTATGATCCTCGCGCCGCGACTCGCCGACGTCGGACCCGAGGGATCGCATGAGGCTGTTATCGTGAAGCCGCTGCTCGCCGCATCAACGCTCGCCGTGCTGCTCGCCGCACCGCCCGCCGCCGCGGAGTCGCGCTTCTTCTTGTTCGTCACCCGGGACGTGCCGTCGCAGTCCCTGATCGACTCGGCGATCAACACGGCCCAGGCGGCCGGCCCGCCGGTCGCGGCCGAGGTCTCGCGCGAGCGCATTGGCGCCGCCTTCCCGCAGCTCTTCGAGGCCCCGACGGGCGAGCGCGCCACGATCGCGTCGGAGCTCCAGGCCGGGGCGACCGCGCACTACGCGACCAACTTCGATCAAGCCGAGGTGCACCTCGCGCGCGCCTTCGAGATCGCCTACGCGCGCCCGGAGCTCCTCGACTCCCGGGCCGACCTCGTGCAGAAGCTCGCCGACGGCGCTGCGCTGCGCTACGGCAACGCGACGGCGTCGACCCGGGACGTGCCCGAGGCGCGGCGACGCTTTCGCGAGTTCGTCCGGCGCTTTCCGAACGCGGAGCCCACGCGGACCGATCACCCGCCCCCGGTCTACGAGCTCTGGCAGCAGCTTCGCGCAGAGGTGCTCGCGAGCGCCGGCCAGCTGATGGTCCACGTCGAGCCCCTCGAGATGGAGCGCGCCGGGAACTGTCGCCTGCTCGTCAACGGGGCGGAGCTCGAGCGCATGCCCCTCGCCGGGCCGGTACAGCTCCCGACCGGCCCGCAGCTCGTCCAGGTCACGTGTGGGCTCCAGCGCAGCTGGCTCCAGCGGGTGGAGGTCAAGCGCGAGCCCCTGACGGTGCGGGTCCCCATCCGCGCGATGCTGGCCGCCCGCGCCGAGTCCCGCAGCGGCGGGCTCGTCTTGACCCAGCCCGCGGAGGGCGACGCCTCGTCGCTGGTCGAGGCGGTCTCCGAGGCCGGGGGCTTCGACGGGGCGGTCGTCGTCCAGTCCGCGTCGGAGACGGTGCACATCGGCCGCTGGGAGCGCGGGGCGTCCGCGCCCAGCATCGGCTTCACCGGGAGCTTCGACGCCGACGGCATCACCGGCGTCCACCGCTACAGCGGGGACTCGGGCAGCGACCACACCGCGGCGTTCGTCATCGGTGGGATCGGGCTCGCGGCCTTGGTCGCCGGCGGCGGGTGCAACCTCGGCTACATCGCGGAGCAGGGCTCCAACGACCCCGACCCCGACACCCTCGACTCGCTCGAGACCGCGTCCGTGGTCCTCTACGGGGTCGGCGCCGCGCTGCTGGTGACGAGCGTCGTCCTGTACTTCGTGGAGGACGACGCGACGAGCTCGACCGCGGCCGTCAGCGGTCGCCCCGGCCTCATCAGCGTCTCCTTTTGAGCGGCGTTCGACAAGCGGGCGAGCTGCACCGTACGCTCGTGCTTGCGGTGCGATTTCGCTTTCCTGTAAAGACGCCGAGCCGCGAGCGCGGCTGTCCAGATCGCCGCCGGGCAGGTCCGGCGGCTAGCGTGGGCTGACGCCCACACCCTCGTCCAACGACTCGCCGAGTTCTCACCAAGGAGGTCTTTACGAAAGGGCAAGGGCAGCGCGGCGGGGGGCAATCCCCGGGCCAGCATCGAGTGAATCGCGAGATTCGCTTTCCGAGCATCCGGGTCATCGGCCCGGAAGGCGAGCAGCTCGGCATCATGTCGCCGGATGAGGCGCGGCAGATCGCCGCCGATCAGGGCCTCGACCTCGTCGAGGTCGCGCCCGAGGCGCGTCCGCCGGTCTGCAAGATCATGGACTACGGCAAGTACCGCTACGAGATGTCGAAGCGGACCAAGCCTCAGAAGACCGCCAAGCTGAAGACGATCAAGCTCCGTCCGAAGACTGGCGAGCACGACCTCGAGACGAAGCTGACCCACGCCCGCAAGTTCCTCGCGGAGGGCGACCGGGTGAAGTTCGTCATGCGACTCCGAGGGCGTGAGAACGCGTACATCGATCGATGGTGCGAGGTCCTCATCAAGGATCTCGCGGCTCTCAACGATATCGCGAACATGTCCGTGCGTCCCCGCCCCGAGGGACGCGCCATCATCGCTCAGTACGACCCCAAGTAGGCGACCGTCGTCCGGCCCCGCGCGAGGGTCCGGCTTCGGCGGACGATGAAGATCCCAGCTTGGTGCGAGGCGTGGCCTCGCCCCAGGTTGGGGTGCTCCTCGCGCCTCGGCAGCGACCACGCCCCTCGCGCGGTCGGGGGATCACGTCTCGACGGGTGGCTCACCGCGTCGCCCGCCGCGCCGTCGGCGGCGTGGCGGCCGTCGCCCGGCGGTCCCGTCGGCGTCCGGCGAGGGCAACTCGAGCTCGTCGGCGCGCGGCTCGAACGGCGCCGTGGTCACGCCGTGGCGCTCGGCGTCCTCCGCCCAGGCCTCGTAGGCCGGCGCGAAGTCGGCGCCGAGGAGGTACTCCATGCGCGCCACGGTCAGCGCGACTGGCAGCGCATGTGAGCGCAGCTGGCCGCGGGTCGGCCGGCGGCGAACCACCCCCATGCGGCGCAGCAGATCGCTCGTGTACTGCAACATCTGGCGGTGCTTCACCGGCACCCCGAGCCGCATCACGAGGTCGTGGGTGGCCGCGCGGGCGAACTTGCCCCACTCCTGGGACTGCTCGTCGCGGGCCTCGAGGGCGAGCCGGATGAACGGCCACGCGAGCAGCGTGAAGGTCGCCGGGCGCGGGAGCGTTCCGTGGGCGCGGGTCTGGCGGTCGATCTGCTCGAGCCACGCGTAGAGGCGGTCGCGGGTCGGAGAGTCGGGCACGAAGTGGCCGGCGACCTCGGGGAGCAGGGCCTCGATGACCCCGAGTTCCTCCATCCACTCGAACGAGCGCCGGGCGTGGCCGGACTCGCAGATCCGGAAGATCTCCTCGCTGACCCGCGCCATCGGGCACGTCACCACCAGCGGGGCGATGTCGGCGGCGATCGCCTTGATGTCGTCGTCGATGCCGAAGCCGATGCGTGCGGCGAGCTTGATGGCGCGCAGCAGGCGGACGGGATCTTCGCGCATGCGGGCGTCGGCGTCCCCGATCGAGCGCATCACGCGGTGCTCGAGGTCGGCGCGGCCACCCACGAAGTCGAGGAGCAGCCCCGCGGCCGGGTCGTAGAAGAGCCCGTTGACCGTGAAGTCCCGGCTCAGCGCGTCCTGCTCGGGCGGGCCGAAGGTGTTCGCGCGCACCACGAAGCCGGAGTCGTCACCGGCCATCTCTTGATCGTCGGGCAGGCCGCGGAAGGTCGCGACCTCGATGACCTTCGAGCCGGCGTGGACGTGACCGAGCTTGAACCGCCGGCCGATGATGCGGCAGCGGCGCCCGAAGACGCGCTTGAGCTCCTCGGGGCGGGCGTCGGTGGCGACGTCGAAGTCTTTCGGTTCGCGACCGAGCAAGAGGTCGCGAACACAGCCACCTACGAAGTAGGTCGTGTAGCCGGAATCCTGGAGCCGGAGGACGACGTCGAGCGCATCCGGGTCGAGCGATTCGGCAGGGAACGTAGTAGGGAACGACACCACTGTCACGCGCTGCGGTATATGTGGTTTCCCGCTGGAGCGCAAACCCTCAGAGAGGACACCCGCGTGAATCCGGATGCTGGACCTCAGATCCCCCCCGAGGTGCTCGACGCGCTGCGTCGCAACAGCGGCATCGGGCTCGCCCCCGACGGGGGCTTCACGCTGCACGGCGCCCCGGTCGCCAACCCGCGGGTGCAGGCGCTCTTTCACCGCGGCCTCGCCGTTCGGCCCGACGGGGACGTCGTGCTGACGGTCGGCGCGCGCTGGTGTTACGTCAGCTGCGCTGGCGTCGCCCGCTTCGTCGTCTCGGTGCGCCTCACCGCCGCGGGGCTCGTCGCGCGGCTCGAGGGCGGCGCGGTGCGCACGGCGCGCCACCCGATTGTCGGCTATGGGCCCGACGATCGCCTCTATCTCTGGCTCACCCCGGAGGATCCGCCGGCGCTGCTGCTGCGCGCCGCCCACCAGGATCTGCTCGCGCGGGTGGGCGATGACATGACGATCGCGATCCCGGCCGGCGGGGCGATCCGTGTCCACACCCTCACCGCGGTGCCCGGGCCGTCGACCCCACCGCCGACCGCGGCCAGCGCCGGCGATCTCTTGCCTTGAGGCCGGTCGCGGCGCCGCTATACTCGGCGCCGGTCTCCGCGGCTGGCGAGGTGTGATGATGTCCCGAGGGGTGATCTGCGGTGCGCTGGTCGCGATCGCGAGCGTCGTCGCAGGGCCCGCGCGGGCCGGTGACGTGGCCAGCCTCGCGAGCGCGTGCGCGTGGCTCGAGGCCGCGGTGGTGACCGACCCGGGGCGTGACGACGCCTTCGGCATGTTCATGCGGGCGATGCGCCCGAAGTGTCAGGGCGCGCTCGAGGGGCTGGCGCGGCGCGATGGCAGCGTCAGCGACGCCACCGTTAGCGGCCTCGTCACGGAGATCGGGGAGCTGCGCGAGGCCCTCGGGGAGGTCGCCCCGGCGGCCCCCGACGTCGCGGTCCCGGCGCCGACGCCCGCGGTGGCCGAGCCCGCGGACGCGTCGCCGGCCCCGAACGAGACCGATACGGTCGTGCGTCCGTCACCGGATACACGGCCGGCCGGTCCCCGGGGCGCCGTCTCCGGGACGTGGTTTCAGGCCCCGCGGGTGGTCCTCGATCGTCACGTGAAGCGGACCCTCGACCTCTATCAGCGCGAGGAGGGGCAGGTCGAGGGCGAGCTCTACGAGGAGGTCTGGCACGACGCCCCTGCCTCGTGGGTCGACACCAGCTGCGGGGGCAACGCTACGTTCCGGATGGTGACGACCGCCCGCATCGCCGGCGAGGCCCGAGGGGACCGCGTGGACCTGCGCCGGGACGTGCCGCGGGTGCTGGCCTGCACCTGCCCGTCCCGCTGTCGCGTGGAGCAGCGGCGCCGCGGGCTCTCGCTGGCGCTGTCGCCGTCCGGGATGCAGCTCAGCGACGAGACGGGGGTCTTCGTTCGCGAGGGGGCGCCGCCGGCCCCGGCCGCCGGGGTCGACGGTGGCGGAGCCGGTTTCGGCGGCGAGTGGGAGACCGGGGCCTTCGAGCGGCGCGGCGAGCGCGTCGTCCTGCACCTGGCGTTGAGCGAGGACGGCGGCGCGGTGAGCGGGACGTTGACGGTCCGGAGCGACCAGGAGCTCCCGCTCAAGAGCTGGTCGGACCGCTTCTGCGACGGCGCGGACCGCTTCCTTCACGTGGACGCGTTCGATGTCTCGGGAGAGCGCCGCGGGCGCGAGCTGGCCCTGGCGGTCAAGGGGGGGCGCGTCGTCGCGTGCACCTGCCCGTCGAAGTGTCTGACCCCGAGGCGGCGTCGGCTGACGCTCACCCTCACCCCGGACGCGCGCTCGCTCACGAGCGACGAGGCTACCTTCGAGCGCCGCTGAGGTCCGGCACCACTCCCCGCGGGTCGTTGACCCCGGAACGGGCGAGTCGATATAGTCGCAGCCCGGTGCACCACGCGCCGGCCGACGCCCAGGAGAGTCGACCGTGATCGAGACCCCACCACGATCCGCCTTCGCGGGTCTTGCGGCCTTCTGCGTCGCGGCGCTCACGCTCGTCACCGCGTGCGGCAGCGACCCCGTGGCGAGCAACGACACCGGGGAGGAGGCCGACACCAGCGTCGTCGCTGACACGGTCGACGGCGACGTCATCGACGACACGGCTGCGCTCGACACCACAACCGACACCGGCGCCGACGAGGACACCGCGCTGGCCGACACCTCCCCCCCGGCGGACACGACGGCGCCCGTCGACACCGTCCCGGCGGACACGGTGACCACCGACACCACGCCGCCGCCCAACGGCTTCCCCAGCGCGGAGCTCGTCCTGCGCATCGTCGAGCCCGGCGGCAACGGGACCGCGCCCTCGGTGGGCTCGGTCGTGCGCGTCGCGGGCATCCTCTTCGGGCACGCCGACTCCATCGTCTGGCAGGCGGGCGAGCAGAACGGCGCGATCCCCCTCGGGTCCTTCTGGCAGTCCGGGCCAATTCAGCTCAACCCGGGTGACAACACGATCTCGGTCACCGCGAGCGGCGGTGATCGCTTCGTCACCGACAGCATCGTCGTCACCTACAACCCGGCGTTTCGCTTCGACGACCGGCTCTCCGCGCGGCCGTCGGTGCTGTGGGTCAACCAGCAGACCGACGTCGTCTTCACGGTCCCGACCTCGCTCTACGGCAACGCCGACACCTCTACGCTGCGGCTCCTGCGGGTCGACGCGAACGGCAACATGGTCCAGGACGTCGGCTCCATGAAGGACGACGGCGGCCTCAACACCTCCGGCGACGAGATCGAGTCCGACGGCGTCTTCACCTACCGCGGCAAGATCACCTGCACGACGACCGAGCCGGTCTTCTTTCGCGCGAGCATCCAGATCGCGGGGACGCCGACCTATACCGCCGTCTCGCCGAGCATCCGCGTCGACTGCCTGAGCCACGTGCTGACCAGCGACTGCAACTCGCACAAGACGGTCATCGACGGAGCGGCTCAGGACCTCGCGGGGGGCATGAGCGTGGACGCCGTCGTGGCGGATCTGGCTGGTCAGGCGACCGTGAAGACGGCGGGGCGAGCCGCGGCCGGCGGCGGGAGCATCTGGGTGCAGTTCAACGACGGGGTGCTCGGGGCGGTCCTCGGGACGCCGGCCGGCAAGCGCGGCGCCGGGGACAACCCCCCTGGCGGGGGCTTCGGGGCGCTCGCGATGACCTCGCTGAACACCCTCGACGTCGGCTCGAAGCGCGCGGTGGTCATGGCGCCGTTCGCGTCGGAGTTCGGCTCGACCGACGACGGCGTCGACGTGGCCAACGCCATCGTCAGCACCGAGTGTCCGAGCTACGAGCTCGAGGGCGGCACGGTCCTGCAGGGGGCGAACGCGTCGCTGGCCCGCTTCCGAAACCTGTCGAGCTACGGCGTCGCGTCCATCAGCACCCACGGCGAGGCGCTCTTCGGGGGGATCTCCGAGGCCGACATGCGGGACCGGTATCAGTGGCGGCACAAGGGCGCCCAGGAGGTGCTCTGGACCGGTAGCACCGTGACCTGTGCGCAGCTCATCCAGGCTCAGGAGTCGTGCACGGTGTCGAGCGCGAACCCGACCGGAGGCTGCCCGACCGGTACCCGCTGCCTGGTCACAGAGGGGACGTCCTCGGGTGACGAGGCGTCGGGCAAGGGGCTGTGCGTGGACGAGACGCAGATCGACCTGCGCCTCGGGCGGGCGGTCATCACGAACAAGGGCTACGCGGTGACGCCGTCCTTTTTTACGGCGCACCGCGGCCGTGGCTACCCGCGGAGCCTCGTCAACCTCGGTGCGTGCCGGTCGATGTACAACGGCACCCTCGCGACCGCGCTGTACGCCGCCGGGGCGAAGGCGATCACCGGCTTCTCGGGCTACGTCGAGAGCGCCTGGGCCCGCGACAAGGTGCTCGAGCTGTTCGATGACTTCGGCGCCGAGGGGCAGATCGGGCAGCGCTACGTGGCCGACGAGGACCCGGACAACGCCGGGACCTGGTGGCGCTTCTTCGGGGCGACGAACCTGAACCTGTCCAACGCCGAGATCATCAACGGCGACTTCGAGACCGGGGACACGGTCGGCTGGACCATCTCGGGGGACGGGCGCGTCATCACGCAGCTCGGCAGCTCGACGCCGGTGAGCGGCAAGTTCATGGGGCTCATCTCGACCGGGCTCGGCTTCACCGTCGAGACCGGGACGATGGAGCAGACCTTCTGCATCCCGGCGGACAAGGTCCAGGTCGAGTTCTACTGGAAGTTCTTCAGCGAGGAGTTCAAGGAGTTCTGCGGTTCGCAGTACCAGGACACGTTCCAGGCCGTCCTCGTCGGCGCGGACGGGCAGCTCACGCTGGTGGACTCGCGGGTGGACGACCTCTGCGGCTACGAGGACGGCAGCTGCGGCAGCTGCAGCAACCCCTCGCCGTGCGACCCCGAGTGCGCCGGCCAGTCCGGCTGCAAGCTCCCCGAGGGAGGCGGCGTGTGCACCGGGGTGTACAACTGCGAGTGCGGCCGGTACTTCGTGGGTCTCACGCCGTCCGACATCGTGTTCGACCAGGGGGGGGTGTTCAACGTCCTCTGGCAGCACTCGGTCAAGAACGTGCAAGCCTTGGCGGGCACCGGCCCGGTGACGCTGCGCCTGTTCGCGACCGACAAGGGCGACTCGGTGTTCGACACCGCCATCCTGATCGACGCGATCAAGTTCAAGTAGACGCGAACCGCCCCGCGCCGTCGGCCCTGGTGGCGCGGCGCGGGCGGCGCTGCGGATTGGGGGGCGCCTTCACGGCGGCGTGAACAGCCGCGCTCAGGCCGGGTTGTCGACGTCGATGAAGCGCACGGTCAGGCTCGGGAACGCCTCGGCGAGGCGCGCGGCGAGGGCCTCGGGGCCAAATCGCTCCGAGCGGTGGTGGCCGAGGGCCGCGAAGTGGATCCGCTCCTCTCGCGCGGTGGCCTGGGAGTACTCGCCGGCCTCGCCAGTGATGTAGAGGTCGAGCCCCTGGTCGATGGCCTCGCGGACGTCGCGCGGAGCCCCCCCGGTGACGATCCCGGCGGAGCGCACGGGGTCGGGGCCGTGGGGGAAGAGGAGCAGGCGATCGGAGAGCGCCTCGAGCCGGCGGGCGACCTCGTCGGCGGCGATGGGCTCGGGGAAGCGGCCGATGCACCCGACCGGGACGCCGCGGTGCTCGAAGGCGGGCTCGAGGTCGACGAGCCCGAGGGTGCGGGCGAGGTTGACGGCGTTTCCCACCTCGGGGTGGCCGTCGAGGGGGAGGTGGTAGCCCACGAGGGACATGCGCGCGTCGATCAGGCTCCGGATGCGCCGGCCGAGCGCGCCCGTCACGGTGAACGGCGCCCCGTTCCAGTAAAGGCCGTGGTGGACGACGAGCAGATCGGCCCCGAAGTCGCGCGCGGCCTCGATCAGCTCGAGGTTCGCGGTCACGCCGGTGACGACTCGACTGACCCGGTCGCAGGCCGCGACCTGCAGCCCGTTGGGACCGTAGTCGTCCACGGGCGTGGGTTCGAGGAGCTCCTCGAGCCACGCGGTGAGCTTGGTGAGGGGCAGATCGTCAGAGGAGGAGGCCATCGCGCGTCTCCGAGGACGGGTGTGTCAGGGGTGTCCCACGCGCGCGGCTGAGGACGGCCCGTGGGGCGGGTCTCCGCGCCGCGATACACCCGGTGTACCAGAACGCGGGACAATGGGACACCTGGCATTGCTGTAACCATTTGAAATAAAGGCATTCTCGTCTTGGCGCGCGGCTTGCTCTTGCCGGATCGGCGAACGACGCGGAGGGCGCGATGACGGCGAAGGCGCGAGGGGTAGGGCTGATCGGCATCGAGGGGTGTCTGGTCGAGGTGCAGGTCGGGACCGCGGACGGGATGCCCGGCATCGACATGACTGGGTTGCCGACGGCGAGCCTCCGGGAGTCGCGCTTTCGGGTCCGGGCGGCGCTGCGCGCGTCGGGCTACGGCTGGCCGGAGAAGCGCCTGGTGGCCAACTTCGCGCCCGCCGACGTGCCCAAGGGGGGGACGGCCTTCGACCTGCCGCTCGCGGTGGCGGTGTTGGCGCACGAGGGCGTCGTGCCGGCGTCCGCGGCCGACAACGCGGTCTTCTACGGTGAGCTCGGGCTCGACGGCTCGACGCGCGCCGTGCCGGGGGCGATCAACGCCGCGCTGGCGACCCGTCACCACGCTCGTCGGGTGCTGTTCGTGCCCGCGCGGAACGCCGCGGAGGCCGCGCTCGTCCCCGACGTGGAGGTGTACCCGGTCGCGAGCGTCGTCGAGGTGGTGGAGGCGCTGCGCGGCGAGGCGACGCTCGCCCGCTCCGAGCCCCGGAGCGAAGACGCCCCAGTCGGTGACGCGCCCGACCTGCGCCACGTGCGCGGGCAGATCCGGGCCCGCCGCGCGCTCGAGGTGGCCGCCGCGGGGGGCCACAACCTGTTGATGGTCGGACCGCCGGGCTGCGGCAAGACCCTCTTGGCGCGGGCGATGCCCGGGATCCTGCCACCGCTCACCCTCGACGAGGCGCTCGAGGTGACGCGGATCCACAGCGTCAGCGGGCTCGTCGACCCCGGGGCGCCGCTCCGCCGGACGCGGCCCTTTCGCGCCCCCCACGCGACGGCGAGCTACGCCGCCCTGGTGGGCGGGGGGAGCGACCCGCGGCCCGGCGAGGTGAGCCTGGCCCACGCGGGCGTGCTCTTCCTCGACGAGGTCGCGGAGTTTGGGCGCCACGCCCTCGACGCGCTGCGGGCGCCGATCGAGGATCGGGTCGTGCGGATCTCGCGGAGCCGACGGAGCGTGATCTTTCCGGCGTCCTTCGCGCTGGTCGCGGCGATGAACCCGTGTCCGTGCGGGCACGCCGGGGACCCGTCGCGCGCGTGTCGCTGCCCCCAGCGGCGGATCGACGCGTATCGCCAGCGGATGAGCGGCCCGCTGATGGACCGCATCGACATCCACGTCGAGCTGTCCGGCGTCCCGCCGGAGGAGCTGGCCTTGCGCCCCGAGGGGGAGCCTTCGGGCGCGGTGCGCGAGCGGGTGATGGCCGCCCGCGAGCTCCAGGAGGCGCGCAACCGCGTCGGCGCACGAGCGGTGACCAACGCCGCGCTCGACCTCGAGGGGCTCGAGCGCCACGCGCACCTCGGCGGCCAGGAGAGCCTCTATCTCGCGCGGGCTGGGCGGAAGCTCGGGATGAGCGCGCGGTCGTGGCACCGGGTCATTCGCGTGGCGCGGACCATCGCGGATCTCGCGGGGGTCGAGCAGATCGCGCGGGCCCATCTGGCCGAGGCGCTGACCTACCGCCGCGTGGCGCGTGGGCGCGCGTTGGTGCCGGCCTGAGGCGACCGCTAGCCGTCGCGCGGTGCGGCGGCCGGCGCGGCGCGGGCCCGGGTGGGCCCGCGTGGAACCGGGGACGAACGCGGACCCCGAGGAGAGCGAGGAGAGAACTGTGTTCAAGAAGAAGACCAGCGGGGGCCTCGCGGGGCTCAAGGGCGACGTGGACAAGCGCTTTGGAAAGGGGACGATCATGTGTGTCGACGGTGAGGCGGAGCGGGGCGTGGCGGTGTTCTCGACCGGGTCGGTGTCCATCGATCTCGCGGTCGGCATCGGGGGGTTCCCGCGCGGGCGGATCGTCGAGATCTACGGTCCGGAGTCGTCGGGGAAGACGACCCTGACGCTGCAGGCGATCGCGGAGATCCAGAAGATGGGGGAGGTGGCGGCGTTCATCGACGCCGAGCACGCGCTCGACCTCAGCTACGCCAGGAGCCTCGGCGTCGACACCGGCGCGCTGCTCGTGAGCCAGCCGAGCTGCGGCGAGGACGCCCTCGACATCGCCGAGATGATCGCCCGCAGCGGCGAGGTGGGGCTGGTCGTCATCGACTCGGTCGCCGCGCTGACGCCGCGGGCGGAGATCGAGGGCGAGATGGGCGACTCCCAGGTGGGCCTGCAGGCGCGCCTCATGGGCAAGGCGCTCCGCAAGCTCACGGCGACGGTGAACCAGACCGGGACCACGATGATCTTCATCAACCAGCTGCGGCAGAAGATCGGCGTGATGTTCGGCTCCGGGGAGACCACGACGGGCGGGAACGCGCTGAAGTTCTACGCGTCGATGCGGATCGACATCCGGCGCATCGGCTCGATCAAGGACGGCGACACCCACATCGGCAACCGGACCAAGGTCAAGGTCGCCAAGAACAAGCTCGCCCCCCCGTTCCAGGTCTGCGAGTTCGACATCGTCTACGGGCGCGGCGTGTGTCAGGCCGGCGAGCTCATCGACCTCGGCGTCGCCCACGGGATCGTGGAGAAGTCCGGCGCCTGGTACGCCTGGGATGGGGAGCGCCTCGGGCAGGGGCGCGAGCGCGCTCGGACCGCCCTGCGCGAGGCGCCGGATCGCCTCGCCCGGCTCAGGACGGCGGTGATGGCGGCGGCCGGCGCCGTGCCGCTCGAGCCAGGCGTGCCGGACGAAGACGCCGAGGGCGCGACCCTCGAGGCCGCGTAGGGGAGGGCGCCATGTCGATCAACAACGTCTTCCTCGTGGGGCGGCTCGGCGCGGCCCCGGAGCGCCGCGTCACCCAGACCGGCAAGAGCCTCTGCACGATGAGTATCGCGACCGACCACTGGGACAAGTCCCAGAGCGCCAAGGTCGCGGAGTGGCATCGGGTGGTCGTCTGGGATCAGGCCGCGGACAACTGCATGAAGTACCTCGACAAGGGCAGCCAGGTCGCCGTCGAGGGGCGCATCAACACGCGCCGCTACGACCCGCCGCTCCGAGCGGCGGCGCGCGCGCGATGGCGGACGACATCCCGTTCTGACCGTCGCCGGTGGGTCTTTGACAACCCGCGACTGCGCCCGGTCCCGCCGGACCGGGCGCAGTCCGTCATACCCTGTCCCCGCCGGCGCGAGCCTGCAGCGGTGGTGGGTGGGCCGCCGCCTGTCCACGACCGGGCGTCAGCGGCGCCTTACGGGGCCGCCTGGGGGAGCGTCGCCTTCGCCGGAGCGAGCGCGGGAGGAGCAGGCGCGGGCGCCGGCTGATCGAGCGCCGCGTAGATCTCCTCGAGCAGGCGCAGTAGCGGCATCCCCGAGCTCGCGGACTCCGGCTCGACCGTCCTGAGGTTGCCGGCCTCGTCCCGCGACATCATGTGGAGGCCGTGGATCGACTGCTCGACCCAGGGCTGGCTCGCGTTGGACTGATGGACGCGCCACACCCCCTGGCCGAGCCCGCAGGGGACGTGGCCGATGTTCGTCTTCTCCAGAAACAGGACCGCCCGCTCGCCGGCCGAGAAGACAGGCATCCCGGGCACCATCAGCGCCAGCCCGTCTTTTCCTTCGCCGCCGACGAGGCGCATCACGTAGGTCGCCGGGACGTTCTCGCCCTTGAACACGTCACGGATCGACAACGTGACGTCGGTGAAGAGGCCCTTGCCCTCGGCCCGGAGATCGACGCTCGCGACGTTCACGACCCGCACCTCGACGACCCAATCCGAGAGCGTCGCCGCCTCCTGGACGTCGACCTGGAGCACCGTGGTGGCCTGCGCTGCGCCGGTCGAGAGCAGCAGCGGTAGGGCGATGGCAAGTGTGCGGAGGGCTCTCATCCGGTCTCCCCGAGCGCGCGCTCGTCGAGGCGGCGACTCGCGGGCCAGACGTTAGCAGCGGCCAGCGCGCCGCATCAACCTTGGCGTCCGGGCCGGGTGTGATCGGAAACAGTCGGAGGCTCGCAGAGCAGCGTCCGAGAACGCGGAGCCGAGGCCGCACTGACGGGCCCGGGTCTGCGAGCTACCTACTGCTTTGGATCACACCCGTCCGGGCCGGAACCGGAAGCGAAGGCAGACCGGGCGTCTTCCGAGCTTTCGGGGACGCGCAGATGGCGGCGGATCCGCCGGCAAGACGACACGTTATTTCGGCACGGCCGTGCCGGGACGCGCGAGCAGGACGAGTCTCGCCACCGCCCGGCCCGCTTCGCGTTTGGCCGGGCGGCCCTTTCGGGGCTTCCTTCGCGGGGTGCGGGGCGCAGCGCCCGGGTACCGGTCTTCGACCTGCCGTTCAGGTCAGTCGTTCTCTGCTCGGGCGCGGTCCATCTCGCGCTTGGCGTCACGCTCTTTGAGATCGTGCCGCTTGTCGTAGGTCCTCTTGCCACGACCGAGGCCGATCTCCAGCTTGGCCAGGCCGTGCTTGAAGTAGATCCGGAGCGGCACGGCGGTGCGCCCCTTCTCCTGGATGGCCTCGGCGATGTGCTCGATCTCCTTGCGGTGCAGGAGCAGCTTGCGCGGTCGCATCGGCTCGTGGTTGTGCCGGTTCGCGTTGGCGTACTCGCTGATGTGGACGTTGAGCAGCATCAGGTCATCGCCCTGGGTCGCGATGTAGCCATCGCCGAGGGTGACCGCTCCGTCGCGGAGCGACTTCACCTCGCTCCCGAGGAGCGCGATTCCCGCCTCGAAGCGCTCCTCGATCTCGAACTCGTGCCGCGCGCGACGGTTCACCGCCGCGTTCTTCTCGCCCGCATCCTTGCCCTGGGCTTGCCGCGCCACGTCGCCCTCCCGTCCCGTCCGCGTTCATCCGCGGAGCGCTCCCATAGCGCCGCCACGTACCCTGCGCAAGGCCCCGGTCTCGCGCGGGCCGACCCGCCGCGCGGTGCGACAGCGCGGCGAGAGCCCGGATCGTGGCGTGGTTCCGGCGGGTTGCCGACCGGCTTCCACAGGCCATCGACAGGCAGGCCAGCGGCCTGTGGACACGGATCGCTCCCGTTTCTGGTGAGTTGCGGATTTGGCCCGTTTGCGTTCCGCAAGTGGCGCCCATCTATGGGATGACTCGGTGACAGCACCGCAACGAGACGATGACGGTTCGCGATTCTGGCGGCCGGTGCCATATATGGCCCAAGATAGAGGGTTTTTTTGACGGTGGTTACGCAAGATGTTGTTCTTTGGACCGGGCTTTCCGTTGACGACCGCCCGGGCTTGTTCCATGAATGACTCCCGTCTCACACAGAAGCCACGGGCCGAACCAAGGCATCAGGTGTCAGTCACCTGGTGAGACAATCGATTCCGCAACCGCGTCCTCTTCCCGACAGGACGCGCTGCGTACGCGTCACACTGAACTGCGCCGCCTCTGTGTTGCATTGCATCGCGATGCGATAGCTGGCTGCGCTCCGAAATCGCTGGTCCCCCGAACCCAGTCGAGCATCCTATGAAGATCGTCCGTCGCTACACTCAGCAAGGCCAGGACCCGTTCCACTCGATCGTGTTCGCGACCCGCGCGTCACGCATCGCCAACCCGGACGGCACCGTCGTCTTCGAGGCGCCCGCCGTGCAGGTCCCCGCCGGGTGGTCGCAGGTGGCGCTCGACGTGCTCGCGCAGAAGTACTTCCGCAAGGCGGGCATCCCCGCGGTCCTGCGGGCGGTGGACGAGGACGGCGTGCCGAGCTGGCTCCGGCGCTCCGAGGCGGACGCGAAGAAGCTCGCCAAGCTGCCCGAGGAGCAGCGCTACGTCGGCGAGAGCGACTCGCGGCAGGTCTTCCGGCGCCTGGCCGGGTGCTGGACCTACTGGGGCTACAAGCACGGCTACTTCGACGGCGAAGACGACGCGCGGGCCTTCTTCGACGAGCACTGCTACATGCTCGCGACCCAGATGGTCGCTCCGAACTCGCCCCAGTGGTTCAACACCGGGCTCCACTGGGCCTACGGCATCGACGGGCCGGCGCAGGGGCACTGGTACGTCGACGCGGAGACGGGGGAGGCGCGGCCCAGCGAGACCGCCTACCAGCGTCCGCAGCCTCACGCATGCTTCATCCAGTCGGTGGACGACGACTTGGTGAACGAGGGCGGCATCATGGACCTCTGGGTCCGTGAGGCGCGCCTCTTCAAGTACGGCTCGGGCACCGGCACCAACTTCTCGGCGCTCCGGGGCGAGGGCGAGCCGCTCAGCGGCGGCGGGCGCTCGAGCGGGCTGATGAGCTTCCTCAAGATCGGCGATCGCGCCGCCGGGGCCATCAAGTCCGGTGGCACGACCCGTCGGGCTGCCAAGATGGTGACCCTCGACATCGATCACCCGGACATCGAGAACTACGTCAACTGGAAGGTCCACGAGGAGCAGAAGGTCGCGAGCCTCGTCCTCGGAGCGCGCAGCTACAACCGGCACCTCAACGCGATCCTCGGGGCCATCTCCGCTGGCAAGCGCAAGGGGCTCAACGGCGAGAGCGCCAAGGCCAAGAAGAACCCCGAGTTCGCCACGGCCGTGCGCGAGGCCCGCGAGGCCGGCATCAGCGACAGCTACATCCGTCGCGTGGCCCAGATGGGCGAGCAGGGTATCAAGGAGATCTACTTCCCCGAGTACGACACGAACTGGGACTCCGAGGCCTACTTCACCGTCAGCGGGCAGAACTCCAACAACTCCGTCCGCGTGACCAACGCCTTCATGCGCGCGGTCGAGACCGGGGGCGATTGGGATCTGCTGCGCCGCACCGACGGCAAGGTGGCGCGCACGGTCAAGGCCTCTGACCTGTGGGACCAGGTCGCCTACGCCGCCTGGAGCTGCGCCGACCCGGGCCTGCAGTACGACACCACCATCAACGAGTGGCACACGTGCCCCAAGGGTGGGCGGATCAACGCCTCGAACCCGTGCTCCGAGTACATGTTCCTCGACGACACGGCCTGCAACCTCGCCAGCGCCAACCTGATGAAGTTCCGCCGCGTGGACGGGACCTTCGACATCGACAGCTACACGCACTCGGTGCGGCTGTGGACGATCGTGCTCGAGATCTCGGTCCTGATGGCCCAGTTCCCGTCGCGCCGCATCGCCGAGCTCTCGTTCGCCTACCGCACCCTCGGCCTCGGCTACGCGAACATCGGCACCCTGCTGATGGTCAGCGGCGTCCCGTACAACTCGGACGAGGGTCGCGCCACCTGCGGGGCCATCACCGCGCTCATGACCGGCGTCTCCTACGCGACGAGCGCCGAGATGGCCCAGCAGCTCGGACCGTTCCCGGCCTTCGCCGACAACCGCGAGGACATGCTGCGGGTCATCCGCAACCACCGCCGCGCCGCCTACAACGCCAAAGACGACGCGTACGAGGGGCTGTCGACGACCCCGGTCGGGATCGACCCCCGCTACAGCCCGAAGCCGCTCCTCGCCGCCGCCCAGATCGCCTGGGACCGCGCGCTCGAGCTCGGCGAGGCGCACGGCTACCGCAACGCGCAGACCACGGTCATCGCCCCCACGGGGACCATCGGCCTCGTGATGGACTGCGACACCACGGGCATCGAGCCGGACTTCGCCCTCGTGAAGTTCAAGAAGCTCGCTGGCGGTGGCTACTTCCGCATCATCAACCAGTCGGTGCCCGAGGCGCTCGTCCGCCTCGGCTACTCCCAGGAGGTCGCCGAGGGCGTCGTCACGTACTGCAAGGGCACCGGCAAGCTCGCGGACGCCCCTTACGTGAACCGGGAGGCCCTGCTGGCCAAGGGGTTCCCGGCGGACGTCCTCGACCGCCTCGACGACGAGCTCGGGCGCGCCTTCGAGATCGGCTTCGCCTTCAACCAGTGGATCATCGGCGCGGACGTCATCACCGGCGCCCTCGGCATCCCCCGCGAGCGGCTCGACGCTCCGGACTTCGATCTCCTCGCCGAGCTCGGCTTCTCGCGCGCAGAGATCCAGGCCGCCAACGACGTCATCTGCGGTCGCATGACCGTCGAGGGGGCCCCGGGGCTCAAGGCCCACCACCTGCCGGTCTTCGACTGCGCCAACAAGTGCGGCCGCTACGGCACGCGCTACATCGCCCCCGACGCGCACATCCGCATGATGGCCGCCGCCCAGCCGTTTCTGTCGGGCGCCATCTCGAAGACGATCAACCTCCCCAACGACGCCACCGTCGAGTCGGTCAAGCACGCCTACATGCTGAGCTGGAAGCTCGGGGTCAAGGCGAACGCGCTGTACCGGGACGGCTCCAAGCTCAGCCAGCCGCTGTCCACCTCGTCGTCGGACGACTTCGGCCTCGACGACGCCGACGACTTCAACGCCGCGCTGCCGTCGCCGGTCGAGCGCGTCGAGCGCGCGATCGAGCGGTGGGGGGCGAGGCGCCGCAAGCTCCCGTTCCGGCGCGCCGGATACACCCAGAAGGCCTCGATCGGTGGCCACAACGTGTATCTGCGCACCGGCGAGTACGAGGACGGCACGCTCGGCGAGATCTTCCTCGACATGCACAAGGAGGGCGCCGCCTTCCGCAGCATGATGAACTGCTTCGCCATCGCGGTGTCGCTGGGTCTGCAGCACGGCGTGCCCCTCGAGGAGTACGTCGACGCCTTCCTCTTCACTCGCTTCGAGCCCAACGGGATGGTGCAGGGCAACCCCTACATCAAGCTGTCCACCTCGATCATCGACTACATCTTCCGCGAGCTCGCCGTGACCTACCTCGGTCGGCACGAGCTCGCGCAGGTGAAGCCCGACGATCTCCAGAGCGGGGTCGACGAGGTCGGGTCGCGCCCGCTGGTCCCCCGCTCCGGGCACATCGATCTCGCGGGCGCGCCGAAGCACGAGGCGCCGCCGCGCGCCGCGACCGCCGCGCCCGGCGGTGGGCTGCAGATCGTCAGCGGTGGCGGCCTGCAGATGACGGGCACGAGCACCGGCGCCGGCAGCGCCGTGAACGTCGCCCGCATGAAGGGCTACGAGGGCGACGCGTGCGGCGAGTGCGGCCACATGACGCTGGTGCGCAACGGCACCTGCCTCAAGTGCCTCACCTGTGGCTCGACCACCGGCTGTAGCTGATCGCGGCACCCGCCGCGACCGTCCCGGCGGCGGTCGCGGCGCCGCACGACACCAGTCTCCTGTCGCCAGGCGCTGTGATGAACAGATGTGGATTGCGGCCCTGTGGGGAGCCCGGTCACCGCGACGGAGGAGCGTGATGGTCTTGTCCCCGCCGACGGGTCCGGGCGTTGGCTCGGCGCCCGGGAAGGCGATCGTGCTGGGGGAACACTTCGTGGTCCACGGCGCGCCCGCGCTGGCGGTCCCGGTGCGCGGCCGCGAGGTCGTCGTCCGCGTCGCCCCCGGGGCTGGCCCGTGGCGGTGCGCCCCGGCGGCGGTCGGTCACCTCCGCGCGATGCTCGCGCACCTGGGGCTCGACCCGGACGCGATCACGCTCGAGCTAGCGGGGACCCTCCCCATCGGGAGCGGCCTGGGCAGCTCGGCGGCGCTCGCGGTGGCGATGGTGCGCGCCCTCGGGGTCAGCGAACAGGAGGACGTTCGCCACATCGCCCACGACCTCGAGCGGCTGGCGCACGGGCGGCCATCGGGGGTCGACGACGCCGTCGCGGCGTATGGCCAGCCGGTTTGGTTCGAGGCGGGGACGGTCACCCCGGTCGAGGCGGCCCATGATTGCCCGCTGTGGATCGCGATGACCCCGCCCGGGCCGTCGACGCGGATCGCGGTCGAAGCCGTCGCCCGCTGGCGGGACGCGCACCGAGCGCGCTTCGACGCCCTGCTCACGGCGTCCCGCGAGGACGCCGAGCGCGCCCGGGGCTGGCTCGTCGCGGGGGCGTGGGAGCGCCTCGGAGCCCTCTTGAACGCCGGTCACGAGCGGCTCGTCGAGGTGGGCGTGAGCACGCCCGCCCTCGACGCCGTCTGCCAGGCCGCCCGAGAGAGCGGCGCCTGGGGGGCCAAGCTGACCGGCGCCGGGATGGGGGGCGCGGTGTTGATCCTCGCGCCGAAGAGCCTGGACCTCCGCGCCGCGCTTCGGCACGCTGGGGCTCAGGAGGTCTTCCCAGCATGAGCGCCGCCGCGACGTGTTTCCCGCTCCGCAGCAAGACGACCCGCCCGGCGCGGGGCGTGTCGCAATGACCGAGCTCGTCGTCGAAGGGGCGGTCGAGGCCCGCGCGAACGTGAACATCGCGCTCATCAAGTACTGGGGCAAGGCGCCGGGCGAGCTGCCCGAGGACAAGAACCTCCCGGCCGTCCCGAGCCTCTCGCTGACCCTCGACGGGCTCTACACCGTCACGCGGGTCGCCTTCGATCCCGACGCGGAGGTCGACCGCGTGTTCCTGAACGGCGTCGAGCTCGACCCGGGGGGGACGGCTCGCGCCCGCGTGATCCTCGATCGCGTCCGGGCGCTGGCGGACGTCGCCGCCCCGTTTCGCGTCGACAGCGTGAACCACGTCCCGACGGCGGCCGGCCTCGCCTCGTCGGCGTCCTCGATGGCGGCGCTCGCCGCGGCGGCGGCGCGCTGCGCTGGCCTCGATCTGGCGCCTGACGCCCTGAGCGAGCTCGCGCGCCTCGGATCCGGGAGCGCGAGCCGCAGCGTGTTCGGGGGCTGGGTGGCGTGGGAGGGCAGGAGCGCTCGCCCGGTCGCCCCGGTCGAGCACTGGGACCTCGCCGTCGTGATCGCCGTCGTCGGCACCGGCCCCAAGGCCATCGGCTCGCGCGCCGCGATGGAGCGGACGACGCGCACCTCGCCGCTCTACGCGGGCTGGGTGGGCCAGGCCGCCGAGACGTTCCGCGAGGCGCTCGACGCGCTCACGGCGCGCGACTTTCCGTCGCTGGTCGCGGCGATGGAGCGTTCGACGATGCGGATGCATGCCTCCGCCCTCGGCGCCGATCCGCCGGTGCTGTATTGGCAGCCTGCGACGCTCGCCGTCCTGCGTGAGGTTGAGCGGATCCGTGCAGACGGGTTACCGTGCGGATTCACGATGGACGCAGGACCCAACGTCAAGGTTTTCTGTGCCGGCGCGGACGTCGAGGCCGTGTCACGGCGATTGACGCCGATCCCCGGCGTGGCGCATACGTTCGTTGCGCGCCCGGGACAGGGCGTGATCGTTCGCCTCGTGACTCAGGAGCGTCCGTGATCCGCGCAAGCGCCCCCGGCAAGCTGATGTTGGCCGGAGAATACACGGTCTCTGGCCCGGGCGGGGTCGCGCTGGCCGTCGCGATCGACCGGCGGTTGACGGTCGAGGTAGACAGCCTTGGCTCCGACTGGCGGGTGAGCTCCGAGGCGCTCGGCCTCGTCGACGCCGAACCCGAGACGGTCCCCATCGTCGCGCGCGCCCTCGAGGTGGTGGAGGGCCTCCCCCCGGGCGGACGCGTCGTCATCCGCGGTGATCTGGGCGTAGGGGCGAAGAAACCCGGCTTTGGCGGCTCCGCGGCGCTCAGCGCGGCGGTTCTTGTCGCGCTGCGAAGGCTGTCTGGGGCGCATTCGACGTCGATTGGCGATGTGGTTGAGCTGCACCGCAGCGTGCAGGGGGGCCGCGGCAGCGGCTACGACGTCGCGACGGTGATGACCGGCGGCGTCACGCTGTTCGACAACCGAAACGGTCGCCTCCTGTGCCGCCGCGTCGACTGGCCGAGCGGACTTCACGCGGCGGTCTTCTTCACCGGGACCGGCGCCTCCACGGTGGCGCTGCTCGACCGCGTCGCGTGCTGGCAGGCCGAGGACCCCGAGGACATGCGCGCCTACCTGGGCCCGCTGGGCGAGGAGACGCGAGAGTTGATGGACGCGTGGGTGGCCGGCGACATCGGGCGCATCCTCACCGCGGCCGCGCAGGTGCAGGAGGAGCTCGACGCGTTCGACCGCGCGGGTGAGATCGGCATCTATGCAGGCGGTCAGATGCAGCTCCTGGCGGCGGTCGAGGACGCTGGAGCGATCGGCCGGACCTCCGGGGCCGGTGGTGGCGACTGCCTCTGGGCGCTGTCCGATCGGATCGACGTGATCGAGCGAGCGACCCGCGCCGCAGCCGACCTGGGCTTCGAGCGCCTGGACGTAGGCTTCCCCGCGGCGGAGCTGGCGGTCGAAGAGGTGGGCTGAGGTGGTAGCGCTCGAGCTCGCCGGGATCCGCGCGCGCTATGGCCCGGAGGTGACACGTCGCCTCGAGGAGAGCGTGGGCGGCGCCGATTTCATCGACTCCGCGGCGCGCTACCACCTCGCGACGGGCGGCAAGCGCCTCCGCGCGCTGCTGCCGGTGTGGGTCTGCGCGAACCTCGGTGGAGACGCGAGCGACGCCTTGGATCTCGGCGTCGGCTTGGAGCTGCTCCACAACGCGACCCTCGTCCACGACGACCTCCAGGACGGAGACACCCTCCGGCGCGGCCAGCCCACGGTCTGGAGTCGGTGGGGTGCCGCGCAGGCGATCAACGTGGGTGACGCGCTCTTCTTTCGGGGGCTCGCCCGGGTCGCGTCCGCGCCGCGGGGGCTCGCCTTCGTCTCCCAGGCCCTCGACGCGATGTCCGGCGTGATCGGCGGGCAGGCGCTCGAGTTCCAGCTGCAGCTGCCGACGTCGGATCCCGATCACCTCGCCCCCAGCTTGGCGAGCTGGGAGCGGATGGCCGCCGGCAAGACCGCGGCGCTGTTCGCCGCATGCATCAGCGCGGGCGTGTTCGCCGCGGGGCGTGACGATGGCGCGAGGGTCGCGGCCGGGCGCTTCGGTCGTCGCGTCGGCCTGCTCTTTCAGGTCCAGGACGACCTGCTCGATCTCGTCGGAGACAAGGGGCGCGATCAGCGCGCGACGGACATCGCCGAGGGGAAGATATCGTTCCCCGTGGCCTGGGCGGTCGAGCACGGCGACGTCGAGGCGGTCACGCGCCTGCTCGCGATCGTGCGCGCGCCGCGGGCGGAGACGACCCCCGCGATGGTCGAAGAGGCGCTCGCGCTCCTCCACCGGCTCGGCGCCATCGACGCCACGATAGCCTGGCTCCGCGCCGAGTCGGCGCACGCTGACGCCGACCCGCTCGCGGCGGCGGTCCCGGGCTTCGTCGCCCGGCTCCTCGACCCGGTTCGGCACGTCCTCTAGCGAGGCCCTGGGGCGATGTCCCAGGCCGCGCGAGCGGCCGGTTCGGTCTCACTCGGACCCCAAGCGGAGCGCAGCGAGGCGAGCTTGGCTCGAGGTGTCGCGGAGATCTCGCCGCGCGGCGTTCTGATCGGGTCCGTTACGGGGTTGCAACGGCGCGCGCTTCGAGCGACCTTACGCGCCGCCATCGGCCAGCTTCGCGCCGCCCCACGGGCGGCCCCCCCCAGGGGCGAAGCGGGCATCATCCGGTCGGGTGCCCGCGTGCGCCGCACCCCGGCCGCCGTCCCAGGTCAAGAGGTCGTCATGCCGATCGCCGCGCTCCGCTCCATCTCGGACCACATGGACGAGATCGTCCGCCACGTGAAGGCCAAGCGCCTCGCCGCCGAGGTGGCGCGCGCGGACAAGGCGTTTCACTTTCGCTACTTCAAGGGCCTCCGGCCTGAGAAGATCGGTCGCGCCCTGGTTCGCAAGATCATCGACAAGGAGATCATCGCCGAGCCGGGTCACGAGCTGTTCGCCAACCTGCTGATCATCCATTGGAACGAAGGGCACGCGAAGCTCTACGAGGAGATGGTGACCCACGTCCGGACCATCAACGAGGACGTGGAGGCGATCGAGCGGATCGAGGACGAGATGGCGCACGCGATCATCGACGATCTGCTGCTCAGGCACGCCCAGGTGGACATCCTCCTGTGCGTCCGGCTCAACGGCGTGCGCTTCGACGAGGAGCTCGTGCAGTCCCGGCTGGTCCGCGGCGAGCCACGGCCCGCCGGTGACGCGCCCGCTGGTGACGCGCCCGCCGGCGAGGGCGCTCCCGCGGACGCCGCCGCCCCGGCGGAGTAGCGTCCGGTCGCGGGAGGTCGGTCGGGGCGCCCGCTGCTGCCGGCGCCGCCCTGGGCGGAATTGACGGGACCGCACCTTCCGTGGCCAATGTTCGCATGGTCGACTCGGGGGCTGATACGCAGCGCGACGTGGACACCGCGCTCCGGCGGGTGGTCGCGGCCGCCTCTGCATGGGCGGGGGCCGCCGATCGCGACGATGATCCGGCGGCGCTGCTCGACCGCGAGGCGCACGTCGTCGCCACGCTCGAGCCGAGCGCGGTCGGGCTGTTCTTCGGCCTCGTCGGCGCGTCGGGCAGTCACGGCCGTGACGCGGGCTCTGCCTATGTCGGCGTGCGCTCGTCCATCATCGAGGCTGGCGCCATCGTGGTCACCGAGGCGCTGGCCGGTCGCCTCGACGACGTGTCCTCGCTCGAACACTTCTGGAACGACTGCGCCAGCGGGCACGGCGCGCCCGCGTGGTTGGGGGCTGTCGGCCTGGCGATGACCGGCGCACTGCCGCTCTCCTTGGACTCCTTGGAGGCGGTGCACCGCGTCTCAGACCCAACGCGGGCCGCGCTCGTCGGGTTCTGCATCGGACGCAGCGCCCGTCGCGGCGACGTCGGCGCGCGGGACCTGGTCCGGGACGCGGTCGCGGCGGTCCAGGACGCCGATCTCGTCCTCGGCATCATCAAGGGGCTGGGCGACGGGGTCTGGGACGCGGGGCTGGCGTGGCTCGGCGAGACCGCGGCGCGCGCCATCTTCGACGCCGCAGAGTGGAGCCACGCGTGCCGCGGAGCGACCCTGGTCGCGGTCGCGTCGACGCCGGACGCGGCGATCCCGACGCTGATCTCCGGGCTCGCGGGGTGCGCGGCGCACGACGACGCCCGCGACTTCCTGCAGACGGCCCTCGCGGCCGCTCCACCGGAGAGCCGTGGGGCGCTCCGGCAGGTCTTGGGCGCGCGTTGGTCGCGCTGGCAGCCCGCGGCCCGGGCCGCCCTCATCGTCGCGGACGCCGGGGTGTCCGAGCTGCCCCCCGATCACTGCGTCGGCGAGCGCAGCGGCGTCGTGACCCGCGCGGTGCTGCGAGGCCTCGAAGAGGGCTCGCTCGTCGTCGACCACGCGGCGGAGCGACGCCTCCTCCGGTCGTGGGCCGACCACCCCGACGCCGACGTGCGTCGCGCGGTCGCTCGCCGCCTCCTGGTGAGCGGTCAGATCGAGCCGCAGCCGGCCGGCCACGACGACATCGGCGAGCTCGTCGCCCTGCCGCCCGCCGCCCTCGTGCGCAACGCGCTCGACCAGCTGCGCGCCGCCCTGTGGACGGGGGAGAGCGACGGCCTCGTGGACCTCGCCCGCAGCGTCCCCGGTGAGGAGCGGCTGGCGGCGCGGGAGGCGCTGTTTCACGCCCTCGACGTCCCCAACGCCGCGCTGCGGCGCGCGTGCGTGGAGGCGATCGGACACATCGGCGCGGCCACCGACGGCCCCCGCCTGATGGCCGTCGCCCGCTCGTATCGCGCGCTCGAGGGGATGGTCGCGGCCGCGCTCCGGCGGCTGAACGCGCGCGCGCAGTCGGCTGCGCTGGCCGAGCTGTACCGCCGGCGCCTGAAGTGGGCGGATGACGACGCCGTCGATGATTACTGCGCCCTCGCGGGGTCCGAGCGGGTGATGCATCTGCTCGAGGCCCTCGAGACCCGCTTCTACCCGGGCGCCCGAGCGGGGGCTGCGCGCGCCATCTCACGTACCGGCGCGCACGAGGTGGTCTTCGCGCTGCGCAATCGAGGCCTGAGCGACCCGCAGGAGGCCTCCCGCGTCGCCGCCCTGCAGGCGCTGCAAGAGCTGACGGGATCGTCGCCCTCAGCGGACGAGGTCGCGGGCTACGCGCTCCTGTTTCGGCCGACCGACGAGCTGACCGAGGCGGTCGATCGCGCGCGGCAGGCGGGCAAGGCGGCGCTCCCCGGACTGCGCCGCACCCTCGCCAAAGGGAGCTGGAAGCGGCGGCGCGCCGCCTGTGACGTCCTGGCGATGATCCCCGGCCGCGAGGCCGAGAGCACCCTCGTCGAGACCCTCCTCGACGCCGACGAAGACGTTCGAATGACGGCGATGGAGTCCCTGCTCGAGCGCGGTTGGGGCCCCACCACGCCCCACGAGCGGACCCTCGTAGCGGTCGCCGCTCGCCACCCGGCGAAGCTCCTCGAGGACCCCGCCGGCGTCGACCTGCCAACCCTCGAGCAGGCGCTGCGGCTCGGCGGCTACGCGTTCCGGAGCGAGCTCCTAGCGGTGATGGATCGCCTCCCCGGATGGGTCCCGGCCGCGGGGTGCCGCGCGACCATCGCCGCGATCCGGCTCCAAGGTGAGCGCGCAGCGCGCCTGGACGGGGGCGTCGAGGCGCTGCTGTGGGCGCTCGAGCACACGTGGCAGGCGAACCCCCACCGCGCCCGCATCGCCCGCGGTCTGCGCGGCGTCGACGGCGCCGAGCTCGCTCACGAGCTCACCTCCGGCGGCTGGGACTGGCGTGCCCGTGAGGCGCTCTGCCAGGCGCTCGGTCGCGCCGGGGACGACACCGGCGTCGAGGCGCTCGGGACCTGCATCCTCGACGACGACGACGACGTGCGGAAGGCGGCCCTCGGCGCGCTCGCCACGATCGGGACGGAGGCCGCGGCGGCGCAGGTCGCGCGGGGTTTTTCGAGCCCGTTCCAGGAGTATCGCGAGCTCATCGCCTTGGCCCTCGCGGCGGTCGGTGACGCTGCGTGGCCGGTCCTCGGGGCGCTCGCGGCCGATCCGTGGTGGGAGGGGCGCCAGGGGGCGGCGATGACGCTCCGCGGCTGGCGCGGCGACCTGCAGCGGGCCGCCGACATGCTCGTCGTGCTGGCGACTGACGGCGAGTATCGGGTCAGCCAGCCCGCTCGCGAGGGTCTCGACGCCCACGGCCTCATGCCCCGGAGACCGGCCATCAGGGAGGCTGTCGAGCACGGGCAGGTGATGACCATCGAGGGCATCGAGCATTGGGTCGGCGCGGGATCGGGGGCGGATCCGGACCCGGAGATCGCCGACTGGCTCGACACCATGGTCGAGACGATCGCGCCCGACTCCCTGCCGCAGCGGCTCGGGCTCATCCCGCTGTTTCGGGCGGAGCACCTCGCGATCTGGCTCGAGGAGGCGGCGTTGGGCCGCTCGACCCGCCACGTCGGGATCCGCCTGGCGGCCGCTGACGCGCTGCGTGCGCTCGTCCGGCGCCACTGCACCGTCTGCCACGGCGAGGGCGCCGCGCGCTGCCCCGAGTGTGGCGGCGCCGGCGACCGCCCGTGCCTCCGCTGCGGCGGCCAGACCATCGTGCTCGCTCCGTGCCCGGAGCCGGACTGCACCGCGCGCCAGACGATGCGGCGCATCGACAGTCGCCGCTGCCAGACCTGCCGCGGTAAGGGGGAGGTCGCGGTGCCGTGCGACTGCGCGGCGGCGGGGGGGCGGGTGCCGTGCGAGCTCTGTAGCGGGACCGGGCGGATCGGGTGTGTCGCATGCGAGGGCTCCGGGGCCGCGCCTCGACCCGTAGTCGAGCCGAGTTGACCGCCCCGGGTGGGTGCATACGCGTTTGGCGCCGCAGCCACCGGGCTGCGGCTAAAGACACCCCAATCGACCGCTCAGCCCAAGAGAACGCGAGATGACGACGACCACGGAGACCCACCGCTTCGAAGCCGAGGTCAGCCAGGTTCTGCGCCTGGTGATCAACTCCTTGTACTCGAACAAGGAGATCTTCCTGCGCGAGCTGATTTCCAACGCCTCGGACGCCCTCGACAAGCTGAAGTACCGCGGCCTGACCGAGCACACGCTGGCCAAGGACGCGCTCGAGATCCGGATCCACGCCGACGAGGAGGCGGGGACGCTGACCATCGAGGACACCGGCGTCGGGATGACCCACGACGAGCTGGTGAAGAACCTCGGGACCGTCGCCCACAGCGGCTCGAAGGCCTTCATCGAGGCCCTCGCCGAGGGGCGGGGCGACGTGCAGCTGATCGGCCAGTTCGGCGTCGGCTTCTACAGCGCCTATCTCGTCGCCGACAAGGTGGAGGTCCTGACCCGCGCCGCCGGCTCCGATGAGGGCTGGCGCTGGATCTCGGACGCCGGGGACAGCTTCACCGTCGAGCCGGCGGCGCGCGCGCAGCACGGCACCGCGGTCGTGCTGCACCTCAAGGAGGACCAGCGCGAGTTCCTCTCCTCGTGGCGCGTGCGGCAGCTCGTGACGCGCTACTCGGACTACATCAGCTACCCGATTCAGGTGCAGGTGGAGAAGTTCGACGCCTCCCCCGAGGGCGAGGAGGACGCGGCGCCGCGCGTCGAGTTCGAGCAGGTGAACCGCGCCGTCGCGCTCTGGCAGCGCCCGCGCGCCGAGATCACCGCCGAGGAGTACGAGGAGTTCTACAAGCACCTGACCCACGACTGGGATCCGCCGCTCGCTTTCAGCCACTTCAAGGTGGAGGGGCGTCAGATGTTCACGGGCGTCCTCTTCGTCCCGAAGAAGCCCCCGTTCGATCTGTACTCCCACGACCACCAGCACGGCGTCCGCCTCCACGTGAAGCGCGTCTTCATCATGGACGAGTGCAAGGAGCTCTTGCCGCCGTTCCTGCGGTTCCTGCGCGGCGTCGTCGACAGCGACGATCTCCCGCTCAACGTCTCGCGCGAGCTCCTTCAGGACTCCGCGACCGTGCGCTTCATCAAGAAGCAGCTCACCAAGCGTGTCTTCGACATGCTCGACGAGCTCGCCAAGGACCGCGCCGACGACTATCGCTCCTTCTGGCAGGGGTACGGCGCGGTGATGAAGGAGGGGCTGCACACCAACCCCGAGAACAAGGATCGCATCACGCCGCTGCTGCGGTACCGCTCGACCACGACCGGGGAAGAGGGGCTCACCTCTCTCGCCGAGTACAAGGAGCGGATGCCGGAGGGACAGAAGGCGATCTACTACGTGATCGCCGAGTCCGAGCGGGCCGCTCGCACGAGCCCCCACCTCGAGGCCATCACCAAGCGCGGCTACGAGGTCCTCTTCATGACCGACCCCATCGACGAGTGGGCGGTTCAGGGGCTCGGGGGCTTCGACGACGTCCCCCTCGAGGACGCCATGGGCGCGACCTTCGAGCTCGACGACAGCGAGACCGCCAAGGAGGAGCGCGAGGCCGCCGAGACCCGCGTGGCGTCCCTCATCGAGCGCATCAAGGAGGTGCTCGGTGACCGCGTCGAGGACGTCCGCGTCTCCGACCGACTGACCTCGTCGCCGGCGTGCCTCGTGGTGCCCGAGGGCGGCCATCACGCCCACGTCGAGCGCCTCTTCAAGGCGACCCAGCCCGGCTACGTCGGCGGCAAGCGGATCTTCGAGATCAACGGGACGCACCCCCTCATCGAGGACCTGAACCGAATCCATGGCGCCGCGCCCGATTCGCCGCAGGTGGCCGAGTGGGTCGAGGTGCTCCACACCCAGGCGCTGCTGTCCGAGGGCAGCCGCCTCGATGACCCGAGCCGCTTCGTCGAGCAGGTGACGCGCCTCCTCTCGACCGCGGCGCACGGCGTCGCGGGCGTTGCGGTGGAGGAGCCGCAGAGCGGGGACGGCGCCAGCGCCTGACGGGATCGCCGTGACCGCGAGCCGGGGTGCGCTCCGGGTCGCGGTCCGCGCGGTGACCCCGTGACGCGCTGCCTCACCGGGATCGAGACCATCGTCGATGGCCTCCCGCAGCGCGCGAGCGGCCGCCGCACGGGGTGGACCGGCGCGGTATAGGCGGCGTATAGAGAGACGGTTCATCGCGGCATCGCCGCGCCAGCCGAGGAGCAACCGGTGGGCTACGTCCCCGCGCACATCGACGTCCACGCCCCGGGACTGACCGAGCCGAAGGAGGTCGCCTTCGTCCTCCACGGCATCCTCGGTTCGGGGACGAACTGGCGCAGCTTCGTGCGCCGCCTCGTGACCGCGCACCCGACGTGGCTCTTCGTGCTCGTCGATCTGCGCAACCACGGCGACTCCACAGGCGCCCCACCGCCCCACACGGTGGCAGCCTGTGCGGCAGACCTCGCGGCCCTGGCCGAGCGCCGCGGCCTCGAGCCCTCGCTGGTGTGCGGCCACTCCTTCGGCGGCAAGGTCGGGCTGGTCTACGCGCGCGACCACGCCGTCGACCTCGACGAGCTGTGGCTGCTCGACGCGCCCATCGGGGTCATCCCCCGCGGCAGCGCCCACCCGAGCGTGCGCCAGATCGAGGAGGTGATGGCGGCCGTCCGGAGCGTGCCCCTCCCGCTGCCATCACGGGGCGTGCTGGTCGAGGCGCTGACGGCCAAGGGCCTCCCCCGCGCGCTCGGTCAGTGGATGACCACCAACCTGCGGCTCGGCACCGGCGGCTACCGCTGGCGCTTCGATCTCGACGCGATCGCCGAGATGCTGGCCGACTACTACACCGTCGATGGCTGGAGTGTCGTCACGTCTCCCCCGCGGCACCTCGCGGTCCACGCCGTCCTCGGTGGCAAGAGCGATCGCCTCGGCGCCGACGACGTCGCCCGACTCGAGGGCCTGTCCGACGCCGGGGCGGTGCACCTACACACCCTCCCGGACGCCGGGCACTGGCTCCACGTCGACGACCCGGAGGGGCTCCTCGCGCTCCTCGACGCCGCCCTGACCCGGGTGTCGCGCCGGCTCCACTGACGGCGGCCCCTACGCCAACGCCCGCAGCCGCGCCTCGAGGTGGCCGGTCTGATGGCTGAGGCTCAGCTCCCGGGCCAGCTCGAGAGCCCGCGCCAGCGTCACACGCGCGTCTGAACGGAGGCCCATCCGATCCTGGCACTCGGCCAGGCTCTGCAGGATGTCGCAGAGGTCGCCGTCCTTGGCCGACAGGCTCTCGTAGGTCGCGACGGCCTCGCGCAAGAACGCCAACGCGTCCTCGTAGCGTCCGAGCGCGGACTGCGCCTGGCCCATGGTACGGAGCGCGTTCGCGGCGCCGAGGAACTCACCGATCGACGTGTAGATGTCGCGGCCCCGGAAGGCGAGCTCGAGCGCCCGGTCGAACTGCTCGAGGGACAGCGCGATGTCGGCCAGGCTCGCGACGGCCTCAGCGACCCCGCGCCGATCGCCCAGGTTCTCGCGGATCCTCAGGGCGCGCTCGAAGAACGGTCGCGCCTCGGCCGGGCGTCGCTGGGTCACCAGGACGCGCGCGATCGTGCCCAGGCACTGGCTGATGCCGACCCGGAAGTCGTGGCGGTCGAAGATCTCGAGGGCCTTGTTGGCCGCGTCGAGGGCCATGAGCAGGTCTCGCCGGTCGGTCGCCGCGATCGCCAGGCTGTAGAGCGCCTTGCCGAGATCGAGGGAGGCGTGGAGCTTCTTGAACAGATCTGCGGCGCGGCGCAGCTGGCGGAGCGCCTCGCTCGCGTCCCCCTCGCGCAGCGCCAGCAGCCCGAGCGCGTTGTACGCCTCGGCGAGCCCGCGGTCGTCTCGTTCCCTCGCGAAGACCTGACGCGCTTCCGAGTAGGCAGCCCGGGCCTGGGTGGGGAGCCCGCGGCGCTCGAGCGATCCGGCGCGCTTCAGCTCGCACCAGGCGGCCTCGAGGCGCTCGCCGAGGGCGCGGAAGCGGTCGCGCGCCGACTCGAACAGGCTCGACGCCGCGCCGTACTCGGCGAGCGCGTCCTGCACCTCGGCCAAGCCGCGCTCGGCGCGCCCCAGCGCGGCCTCGTCACCGGCGTCCCGAGCGCGCTGGCAGAGCCCCTCGAAGCTGTCAGCTGCTTGCTCGTACAGGCCGAGCTCGAAGTGGATCTGGGCCAGCTCGGCGATGATCTCGTGCTCGGCGGGGATCGGTGCGCGCTCGGCGTCCGGATCGTGTAGGAGCTGCTCGACGATCTCCGCCGCGGCCAGATACGCCTGCAGCGCCGCCTCGGTCGTCCCGGAGGCGCGCGCGGCCCGGGCGTGCACGAGGTGGTGATCGAGCGCTCTGGTGTAGTCCCCCGAGCAAGCGTAGTGGGTCGCCAGCTCGAGGGCGCGAGGGGCGAGCTGGTCCGGCGGCAGGTCCGCGATGGCGCCGGCCACCAGGGAGTGGAGGTGCTTCACCGACCGTTGGCTCCGGATGCGGTTCAGGACGAGCTCACGGAGGATGCCGTTGTCGAAGCGCAGCCGATCACCGGCGCCGTCGATCTCGTGGAGGCAGCCCTCGGCGACGAGCAGATCGAGGCCGTCTTCCAGCGCGTCGAGGAGCGCGGGGTCGTCCTCACGGCCGACGCACTCCTCCAAGAACCCGATGTCGAAGCTGTTGCCGATGAGGGCGGCGATCCGCACGATGCTCTTGATGATCCGCGGCTCGCGCGCCGCAGCGAGGGCGCGGTCGAAGTGCCGCTCGGCCTCGTCGACGAGGTCCCGAGGGAGCTCGGCGAGGGCCGTGCGGTGGCCGATCGGGTTCCACATCCGCGCGACGTGCAGGCGCTCCGGGTTGGACTCGATCTGGCGCACCAGCGCCGCCGCGACCCGGGGCACGCCGCCGCTGAGGTAGTGAAGGTAGTCGACCAGGTTGATGTAGACCTTGCCGAGGGACTGCAGGAGGTCTTTGAACTCCTGGCCGTCGAGGCGGTGCATCGGGATGTGTCGCGACGACGGGTTGCTCTCCCCCTGCCAGCCGCACGACTCGAGCGCGCCCCGCAGCACGGCGTGGCGCGGCCGCGAGGAGGTGTCGATGCGGCTCAGCACGACGATCCGCGACGGCGAGAACGGCATCGCCGCGCCGAGGTACTCGAGAAAGCGCAGCGTCATCGGCGAGGCGCGGTTGAGGAGCCCGGCGTCGAGGACCACCGGGCGGATCTTGCTGATCCTGACCAGCAGGCGATGGATGGCGCTGAAGAGGCGCTGGACGTCGTCGTCGGCGGCGGTCGAGGCGCCGTCCTTGAGCGGGGGGCGCAGAAAATCGGTTAGCGCGGTGATGAGGTCGTGCTCGACGTGGTCCGAGAACGCCGGATGATCCTCGAGGGCTTGCCGCAGCCCGGTGCGCTCGAGCAGCGTCACGCCCAGGAGGTGCTCGAGCGCGGCGCGCATCTCGGGCATGTCATGCGGGGAGTGGGTCGCCTCGCGGCTCTGCGCGAGCACGGCGTCGTGCTCTTTTAGGGCGGCCGCGGCGAGCCAGCGCGTGAGGCGCCTCTTTCCGAGGCCTGGCTCGCCGGTGATGAAGACGAAGCGGCCAGTGGGCCCCTGGAGCCCCTCTTCCACGGCCTGCCGGGCCGCGCTGCTCTCGTCTGGTCGGCCCGCGAGGAGGTGAGCGCGCCCATCGTGACCGGTCCTCATCCCGAGCGAGGGCGTCTGCATCTCGCGCCGCAACAGCTCGCGGGCGTCGAGCGCCTGTTGGGTGTCCGCGGTCCCGTGCTGCCTCACGGCGGGCGCCGCGTGGGCCTCCGAGATGGGGATCGGGGGCGGGACCCCTTCCCCGTCGTCGGGGAGCTCGTTCGCGAGGCCCTCGAGCGCCTCACGGACGAGGGTCGCTGACTGGGGTCGGGCCTCCCGCCGCTTCTCGAGGAGCCCGTCGACGAGCTCGCCGAGCCGCGGGTCGAGGGCGAGCCACGGCGCCACCTCGCACAGCGGGACCGGCTTGGCGTGGACCTGCTTGTAGAGCAGCTCGAGGGCGTTGTCCTCGTTGAACGGGACCTTCCCGGTCAGCATCTCGTACATCATGATGCCGAGGGAGTAGAGGTCGCTCCGCGCGTCGACGGACTCGCTGTTGGCCTGCTCGGGGCTCATGTAGCGGGGCGTGCCGAAGACCGTCCCGGTCTGGGTGAGCGGGCTCTGCCCGTCGGGATCGAGGAACTTCGCGACGCCGAAGTCGAGCACCTTCACGAAGTCGTTGGCGCTGTTGCGCTGGACGAGGAAGATGTTCTCCGGCTTCAGGTCGCGGTGGATGATCCCCTTGCCGTGCGCCTCCTCGAGGCTCCGACAGATCTGCATCGAGATCCGCAGCGTCAGCTGCGGCGAGACCCGCTGCTCCACGCCCAGGAGGTGTCCGAGGGTGGTGCCCTTGAGCAGCTCCATCGCGAGGTAGAGGCTCCCGCGCTCGGTCTGACCGAAGTCGAAGACCGTGATCGTGTGCGGGCTCTGGAGCCGCCGCGCGGCGCGGACCTCCCAGAAGAAGCGCTGCACCGAGGCGTGGTTCCCGTCGGCCCGGTGGTGCATGATCTTCATCGCGACGTCGCGGTCCATCGAGTGCTGACGTGCGACGTAGACCGATCCCATCCCGCCCTTTCCGAGCAGCCGCTTGATCGTGTAGCGGTTGTCGATCACCGTCCCGGCCGCGAGCCCGGCCCCCAGGTTGACGAGCCGGGCGCCGTCGAACGGGCAGCGCTCGTACCCACTGCCGAAGATCCGCTCGCATTCGGGGCAGAGGAACTCGGGCGTCACCTGGGAGGTCTGTTCCAGCGGGATCTCCTCGCCTGCGCTCCGATTCTGCGGGGTGATCGGACCGCGTCTTGCGTCACGGACTTGCGGTGGACCAGGGCGACCCTCTGCACGCCGATTATCGGCATCGTTCTCACCGTCGTCGAGTGCAACGGTAGTCTGTACCGGTTTCGACAACGCCGGCGCGAGTTTTTCGACCGACCTCGGAGCGCTCACCGCGTGCGGCAACGCCTTGACAATCAAGGGTCGCATCTCGATACTCCCGGCCTCATCGCCCGTTCGGGCACGGTTACGGAGACCCGCCCAGAATGACCCGCGCTCGCCTCCTCACGTCATCCGTCGCCCTCGTGCTGCTCGCTTCGGGCTGCGACATGGGGCTCCAGGCCAAGCTCGACCAGAGCAAAGAGCGCCGGTACGCCGCCGCGAAGGCGGCCGTCTACGCCGTGCAGACCGACCGCTACGGAGCGCTCTCGAGCTCCGTGCCGGCGGCCGACGCCAAGGCCGAGGGGCGTGAACACCCCATCCTGACCTGGCGCAAACAGACCCTGGCCCGCGACGACGCCAAGACGTTCGAGCACCTCGCGACCCACACCAAGCCCGACGAGACCACCAAGGTGGGCGCGAAGGGGACGCCTGCTCAGGTCGCCGCGGAGCTCGCCGACACCTTCGTCAAGGAGGCGGACGACTACTGGAACGGCAGCTCGTCTCACGAGCGCTACTTCGGCTCCATCGACGCCTTCGTGGAGAGCGCCTCGATGCACGAGGCCGAGGCCGACAAGGCCGGCGTTCCCTACGTCCCGCCGCCGCTGATGGACGAGGCGCGCTTCGACCGCTCCTTCGTGCACGCCGCTGGTTTCTACCAGCTCAGCCTGGCCGAGTCCCGCCTCGCCGAGCGGCGCGCGCTGCTCCCGTACTGGGCCCTGGGCTTCGGCTTCGCGACCCACGCTGGGGAGGACGACGATCCGGACGCGTACATCAGCCGCATCTGCTTCGCGGACGAGGCCATCAAGGAGCGCTGCAAGGGCGTGCCCCACGAGCACCGGGCCGCCGTGCTCGATCGCGCCTACCTCGAGCTCATCAAGAAGCAGGCCGAGGGCTTCAAGGCGAACTCTGAAGACGCCAAGGTCTTCACGGACGTCATGGACCGCTTCGTCGGTGATCTCGCCGAGGCGACCAAGGGCGAGGTCGACGTCTCCGAGGACCCGATCCTGCCGGCGACCTTCGCCAAGCCCGGCGGGACGAGCGGGCTCAACGCCTTCTTCTCGAAGGACCGCGGCATCGTCATCGCCGACCAGCAGCTCGCCCCGACGTTCGACGGGACGATCCCCGGCGACCTGTCCGGCAAGGCGCTCGAGGTCGTCAACAACGTCAAGAACACCCCGGGCAACATCATCAACTTCACCCGCGCGGTGGTCGAGGCGCCCGGCACCATGTCCACCACGGCGCTGCGCGACATCGTGCGCGTGTTCGCGTTCCCCGACGCCATCGTGAAGAACATCGTCCTCGTCGGCCGCCGCTACGTCGACGACAGCCTCCGCAAGGGGGTGCTCAACCTCCAGATGATGCACGTCGACGCGCCGAAGAGCTCCTCCTACCAGTTCCCGGAGGACGGGTCGAAGACGACCTGCGCGCTGATGGGCTTCATGGGCGAGGCGCTCCTCGGCAACAAGAAGGAGTACTACCTCGAGCTGAGCCCGACCCGCTTCCGTGCGGTCGCGGTGAAGTACGACAAGGAAGCCAAAGAGTGGGTCAAGGAGGGCGAGACCATCGACCTCGGGTCCCCCTCGAAGATCGACGCCCTCGAGGAGTGGCTCGACAAGACCGAGGGACAGGTTCAGGTCTTCCTGAGCGGCAAGTTCACCTACACCGACTCGATGGAGCTCCTCAGCCGCGTCCTGATGGACTGCAAGGACACCGACATCACCTTCGTCGACGCGACCAAGCAGCCGCTCAAGCGCACCTGCGGGGCCTCGGAGGAGCGTCACATCTCGGTGGTGCTCAGCATCTGCGGGTGACCGGCGCGGTTGGTCGCTGAACCCCACGGACGCCGGGCGACGCCCCGGCGTTCGTCGTTTTGGGGCCCGCTGGGCGGGCCGCGGTCGCCTTGTCATGCCCCTGAGCGTGCTATAGAACCAGCGTGTCGCGCCTCGTTCCAACACGCGACAGGGTGGTTGAGGGATGCCCGAGTTCGAGCAACATGGCTACCAGGGGTTCTGGCTCCCGGGGCGTCGACTCAACGGCGACCACGGGATCGTGGTGGTCATCAAGCGTCGGTACAACATCAACAACGTCGAGGCGACGTGCGAGCCGTCGGACGAGACCCCGCCGGTCGCCTTCATGGCGGAGTTCTACGACGACGCCGATCCACCGAACGTCAGCGTCAGGCACCCGGGCGAGATCGCGCCGGAGAAGCGCTTCGTCGACGTGATGGTGCGCGGCACGGCGTACGCTCCCGGCGGCCAGCCGGTGCCCGAGTTCACCGTCGAGATGCGGATCCCCGGTGTCGTCACCCGGCGCCTGCGGATCGTCGGTGACCGCAAGTGCGTCTGGTATCCGCCGATGAAGGACCTGACCTACAAGGACCTCGCCAAGGGCGAGACCTGGCAGTGGCTGGATCCGGACTTCAGCGAGCCGACGCCGATCGACAAGGTGCCGCTCCGCTACGAGAACGCCTATGGCGGTTGGGGCAAGATCGTCCTGAGCGACGACGAGCTCGAGATGGCCGAGGAGGCGCAGGGCGTCGCCGAGGTGCAGGAGAAGCGGCGCGAGCGCAAAAAGGAGATCGAGGAAGAGATCAAGGCCGAGGAGAAGGCGAAGAAGGAGGCCGGCTCCAAGAAGAAGGAGCCGAAGCCGAAGGACGAGAAGGCCCAGCAGCTCGCCGAGAAGGCGTTTGGCGACGAAGAGGAGAGCAGCGGGACCACCCGCGTCCTCGACGCCGATCTCGTCGCGCGTCTCAACGCTGAGGCCGAGGCCGACGACGGGATGAAGATCACCAGCGCGCTGCGGCTCGGCCGCGACCTGCCCGATCGACCCGAGGACCTCCCCGAGCCCGAGGACGCGGCCGGCGACAAGGACGACGAGGAGGAGGAGGAGGGTGAGCCGGAGGCCAAGGAGGTCGATCCGATGGCCGAGTTCTTCTCCACGAGCGAGAAGACTCAGTCCCTCGACCTCAACGCCCTCAAGGCCCAGGACGAGCTGCGGGAGCTGCTCGAGGACGAAGACGAGCGCCGCGCGCGCGAGCTCAAGGACGAGGAGGGCGTGCTCAAGAACCGCGCCACCGAGTTCGGCGACATCAAGCTCCACGGTGACGACTGGGCCGCCGAGTACATCCGCGAGCGCCCGAAGAAGACGAAGAAGGAGCGCGAGGAGAGCGAGCACCCGGAGATGCCGTACCCGGCCAACCCGTGTGGCAAGGGGTTCGCGTGCAGTCACCGCGAGGAGGCGCTCAAGGACCTGCCGCTGCCCAACATCGAGGATCCGGAGCAGCCGCTCGTCGAAGAGGACTTCGTCGTGGAGCTCAACGACGAGTTCGACATCAAGAAGCTCCGGGCGCCGGCCGGCTGGGCGCCGTACCCGATGTCCTGGTATCCGCGTGCGCAGTACTTCGGCATCTTCCCGTGGGACACCGAGCTCGCCGAGACCGGCAAGCAGCTGGCCCTCGAGAATTACGACCCCGAAGATCCCGATGACCAGCCGATCATCAAGAACATCGAGGGCGTGGAGATCCCGCTCTTCAACATGCTCGCCTACCAGGAGGCGCACCCGAAGCTGTGGGTGAAGCACATCCGGGGGGATGAGGAGGTCTACTTCACGAACCTGACCCCCGACGGCCACCTCTTCTTCCGTCTGCCCGGGCTCCACCCGACGGCGACCATCGACATGAGCGAGGGCCCGATCCCGCTCGCGCTGACCCTCGACCAGGTCTTGTTCGACCTCGACGACCCCAAGCGGCCCGCCGTCGAGCTCCTGTGGCGGGGGTGGCACCAGATCCGCGACTTCGACGAGCTCGGCGAGAAGCCGTTCCGCAAGGTCAACATCATCGAGGTCGATCAGGTCGACTGGATGGACGTCAAGCGGGACGAGGCCGCCATCGAGGCGGGGGTCCGCAAGGAAGGCGTCACCGGGTTCATCCAGGCGATGGACGACGACGAGCTCGAGAAGGACGTCGACAAGAAGTACCGCGACCAGTTCAAGCGCGGCGATGACCGCCTCGGTGTGCGCAAGGACGAGGTCAAGGACGCCGTCGTCTTCGATCAGACCGAGGACCGGCGCCTGCACGGCGACGAGTGGGACGAGCGCATCCGCGCGGAGAAGGATGGCTTCGAGGGCGACGCCGCGGCGCGCGCCGCGGCGGCCGAGAAGGAGCACGAGAAGGAGATCAAGAAGAAGGCCCGCGAGCAGGTCGACGAGGAGTTCGGCATCATCCGCGACGACGACGGAGAGATCCTGGTCGTGGATGAGGACCTCGCCGAGGGCCCCAAGGGCGGCAAGAAGAAGTAGCGGCGAGGCCCGCGGCACGCAAAGAAACGGCCGCGCCCTCGAGGGGGGCGGCCGTTTCAGTCTTCGCTTCAGGCGCTGCGGAGCGTCCGGGCGGGGCGCCTCCGTGGGGTGTCTCGAGCTAGGCCATGAGCGCCTTGCCGAGGGCCTCGGAGCCGCCGACGACCGGCCCGACCGGGATGTACGGCGGGGCGTACGGCGGGACGGGGCCCTTGCCGAGCAGGTTCATGATCATCTGCATGACCTGCCAGAGCAGGAAGTTCAGGGCGATGGGGAACGCGATGGTGTCGAAGATCGCCTCGTGCTGCTTGTCGGAGTCCTCGTCCTTTACGCCCTTGTCGAGCGCCTTGACCATGGCGTCCTTGAGCTTCATCTGCGTCATCTCGGCCATCGTCGCGGACGGGCAGGTCACGAGGGGGAACGGGATGTTCGGCATCGGCGGCGCCTGCGCGAGCGGGAAGGCGGCGAACGCCGGGTAGAACGGCAGGCCCGGGATCATCACCTTGTCCTGCCACTTCTTCCACTGCCCCGAGAGGCCCTCGACGACGGCCTTGATGTAGGCCTTCTCGTTGTCTTCCTTCCCCTTCCAGCTCTTGAACGGCGCCAGGGTCTTGAGCTCGGGCCCCTTGAGGCAGCCGGGGGTCCCGATCGCCGACACCGCCATGATCTTCAGGCTCTTGAACTCAGCCTGGAGCTTCCACATGTCGATGCACTGCTTGAACTTGTTCACCGCGTCGTGACAGAACTTCTGGACCGGCTTCGAGATCTCTTTGGCCGTGTCGCCGTGGAGCTTGTTCGGCGTCGCGTTCCAGAAGTACGGCCGCGGCGACGATGGGCCGCCGGACATCAGCTTCACCTTGTCGGCGAGCCCGAGCCCGAACTGGTCGAGGAAGTGCTTCCTGTCCGGATCCGACATCGGCTGCATCCAGTCGATGGGCAGCGTCTTCTTGAGGGTCGGAAACCAGATGTCACAAAGCTTGTCGAGCGGCAGGGTGAAGCCAGGCATGGTATCTCCGCGGCGTAACTGGGCGTCGTCATGCGAGTCCGGCGCGTCCCGATGAAGAGAACGAGCGTCCGGTGACCGCCTACCCCCCGATGCCGTCCTAACGTATCATCCCGGCGCCCGTCTTTTCAAGTTCACCGCGCCGCGCACGGAAGGTGTCTCCATGCCCCCCATCTCCCCCGACCTCGGTATCCCGACCGGCGAGCAGATCACGCTCGAAGACCTCGGCGGCGCGCTCGACGGCGCGGTCTTGTGCGATGCGGCACGGACGATCGAGGGGCTGCGGCAGGATGCGGATGAGCTGTTTCTTGCGGCGCATCATCGCCTGGCGATCGAGGGGCTGACGACGACCCCCTTCATGCACCAGGTCGGTGTGGTCGCGCGCGAGCGCGGGTTCTTCGCGTTCGATCGGCTCGAGCGCGCGTTCCTGGGACGCGCCGACGGGTGGTCGCATCCGGACGTGGCAGCCGACTACGGCGCGGTGACGCGCGGCGCCGAGCGGGTCGCCGCGCCCTCCCTGTGGCCGTTCGCTCAGGACTGCCCGGTGGCCGACTTCCAGCTCAACATGGCGCCGAAGTGGTGGAGTCACGGCCTCGTCCACGCGCTCATCGGCTTCGGGTGGTGGCCCGGGCTCAGCGAGTGGGAGCTGATGCACATGGCGCGGCTCAGCGAGGCGGTCGCCGCGCTCCACTACTACTGGCTCGCCGAGCTCGGCCGCGCGGACGCGAGTGGCCTGCGCCTGGACCTCGCGGATCTCGCGGGGACCGAGGCGATGATCTACGGCCAGCTCGAGCTCGACGCGCGCGATCCGGAGGTCCGCCTCGCTCGCCTCGACTGCGAGACCACCCGCGACATCGCCGACAACGCTATTCAGATCATCAACTACGAGGGCTTCGCCTATCGGCGCGGGGTCTTCGACGGCCACCTCGTCGAGCCGACCGAGAAGTACCTGGCCCTGGGCGAGGCCGGCGACTACGCCAAGGTCCACCACCCGCGCCTGATGTCGTCGTCCTTCGCCCGCTGGCGCGAGCACTGTCTCGCGGCCGAGGACGACTACGCGACCTCACCGGAGGGCTTCGAGCGCCGCGTCGCTGGGGTGCTTCGCGCGCTCGTCACGCCGCTCTCACCGTCTCCCCGGGTCGAGGCGCGGCGCGGCCTCCGGGTCCTTCAGGATCTCGGTCAGCGCGTCTGCCACGCCGCGGCCCTCGCCGGCGCACCGACCGCGCGCGGGGAGGGCGCCCTCGCGGTCATCGCCGACGGCATCACGGCGCTCCGCGGAGCGCCTCCGGACACGGGCCCGGACGAGCACATCGCGGCCGCGATCGAGGCGATCGCCGCGGACTTCCCGGCCCGCGGCGACGGCCCGGACGCGACGACGCTGCTCACGCTCGGCTACGCCCCCATGGCGTCGGGGGAGAACGAGCCGGCGGTGTCGCGCTCCGCCCGCACCGAGGCCTGCGTCTCGCGCGGCTGGTGCATCGGTGCGGTGGCCGGGACGGCGCTCGAGGCGATGCGTCCGGCGGTCCGCCGCCTCATCGACGAGCCTCGCCGGGTGGACCTCGTCGACGAGATCCGACCCGCCGTGGAGGCAGCCGCCGCCGCGGAAGAGCTCTACTTCGTCGCCGAGGGCTACGCCGGCTGGCTAGAGATGCTGAAGATCTACTGGGGTCGCACCGACGGCGCTGGGAACACGGAGAATCACTGGCACTATCGCCTCGCACGGCGCGCCTTCCCAGAGGACCCGGCGAGCTGGGAACAGTTCGTCGTGATGCTCAACCCGTACCTGAACCGGCTGCCGCTGCCCTTCGACGCGCGCTGGAACGCGGAGCTGCTGCTGCGCCCGCGCGGCGAGGTGCCGGCCTTCAAGCCGCGCCCACCGCTCGGCGCGAACTACTGCTTGGTGGGTCCGGGCCGCCGTGGGCCGGTGTACGCGCCGATCACGCCGAAGCTCAACGGCCTGATGATCAAGCTGAAGGCCCCGCGGCGGCTCGACCACCTGCTCGCGATGCGCGAGGTGGGCCCCGAGGACATCGCGCGGGCCATCGCGGACGAGGTCGTGCTCTGTCACCACAAGCCGCTCCACGAGCACGCGGAGATGTCGTTCAACCTGCTCGAGCAGCTGATGGAGCACGCGGGCGATCTCGAGCAGCGCCTCGAGCCGCCCGGGCCTTGGGATGACGAGGAGCAGGCGGTCGCCTACGCCGCGTTCTGCGCGAACTCTACCCTGTACCACGACGTCTCGGTGGCGCTCGCCGAGGCCGTCGGGGTTCCCGACGACGCCCGGGTCGCGGAGCTCGGCTTCGGGACCGGCGTGACCTCGCAGGTGGTGCTGAGCCGGCTCGGGCAGCTCGGGCGCCTGGTCGCCGCCGACCCGGCGCCGCGGATGGTGGAGGAGATCTACGGGCGCGTCTCCGACGACCGGGCGCGCTTCGTGCTCGGCGCCGCGCGGGCCCTCGCCCAGATCGCGCAGTTCGAGGGGGGCTTCGAGCGGATGCTGTCCAACGCCTCCCTGTGGCTCGCCAAGAACATCTCCGACGAGCTGAAGGTGGTGCGCGGCGCGCTGCGGCCGGGAGGACGCTTCGGTTTCAGCATCCCCGCGGAGTACCTGGGCGAGCCGGACCACCTGCTCACCGCTGAGGCGCTGTCGGTGTCCGCGGCGATCGAGCGCGCCCGCGAGGCGACCGGCGTGCGGCCGCCGAGGCCGGAGGACGCCGTCGCCTTCGGGCAGGACGCCGCCCTCGGGAGCCTCGACGCGATGCGCTCTGCGCTCGCGGCGGCGGGCTTCGAGGACATCGCCGTGCAGCGCTACACGCGGCCGTGGCCCGCCTCGGAGTACCTCGACTGGGTGTCGCTGCCGGTCGTGATCGGCGGCATGTGTGCAGCGGCGGACAAGCCGCGGGCCGCCGAGCTCATGGCGGCGATTCGGGCCGAGGTCGACCAGACGACGCCGCTCGCGACGACGTGGCTGCTCGTCACAGCGACCGCCCCGTAGGTCGCGTCCCAGAGTCATTGGAGGGGGTCAGCGGCCCACTTCCTCCCCCGCGGGTGCCTCGCGTCTGGTAGGCTCCGCGCCTCGACCCGAGGGAGCCATGATCGTCGGATTGACTGGAAAGTTCGCGGCCGGCAAGGGCACGGTCGCCGATTACCTGCGAGAGCAGGGTTTTGCCTACCACTCGTGCTCGGACGTGCTCCGCGAGGAGCTCGCCGCCCGCGGCGTGCCTGAGAGCCGCGAGAACCTGCTCGCCATCGGCAACGAGCTGCGGCGCGAGGGCGGCCCGGACGTGCTGGCGCGCCGCATCGCCACGCGGCTGCGCGACGGCGCCGACCACATCGTCGACTCGATCCGCAACCCGGCGGAGGTCGAGGCGCTCCGCGAGGTGCCGGGCTTCTTCCTGCTCGGCGTAGACGCGGATCAGCGCGTTCGCTTCGAGCGCTTGCTGGCGCGCGGGCGGCAGGGTGACCCGACGACCTTCGAGGTGTTCGCGGCGCTCGAGGACCAGGAGACGAACAGCACCGACCCCACGACCCAGCGGCTCCACGCGACCTTCGCCCTCGCCGACGAGGTCGTCTTCAACGACGCCACCGTGGAGGCGCTCCGCGAGGCGGTGGACGGGGTGCTCGCGAGGCGTCGATGAGCTTCGAGCGGAGCGTCGACGCGCTGATCGAGACGGTCGCTGGTGAGGTCGACGCTGCGCTGGGGATCACCGCGACGAACGCGCGCTGGTCGCTCCATCGCTACCGGCCCCGAGCGCGCGCCCGCTCCGCGCTGCACCTCGATGACGTCAGCGGCGTCCCCTTCCTCCAGGACATCCTCGGGGTCGAGTTCTACCAGCTCCGCACCCGGGTCCGGGCCGGCGACGGAGACGCCTACGTCGCCGCGTGTCCCGGGCGCGACGACTACGAGGCCTACTGCCGCGATCGCCTGGGGCTCGGCGCGCCGCGGTTCTTTCAGGCCGATCCCGTCGGCCCGGCGATCGAGGTCGCGGCCGCCTGTCGTCACGGGAGGGTCCGGGGGGAGCTCGTCGATTGGGCACGCGAGGTCGGCGACCTGGTGATCCATCCCTATATGGGCATCGACGCGGTCTGGGAGCTGGCCGAGGACCTCGCGCGCGAGGCCGGGGTAGGGGTGGAGGTGCTGGGGCCGACCCCGCCCGCCACCTGGTTCGCGAATGACAAGGCGCACGTCACCGAGCTCGCGCAGCGCTTGGTCGCGCCGGTCCTCGGGACCCCCGCCAGCGTCGCGACGGTCACGGCGACGACCCCCGCGGCGATGAGCGCGGCGCTCCGCGAGCTCGTGCTGCGGCACCCGAAGGTCGCGCTGAAGATGACCCGCTTCGCCTCGGCGATGGGCAACCGCGTGTTCGACGCCGCGGAGCTGCGCGCCCTCGATGACGCCGCCCTCGACGCGGTGGTCCGGCGTTACCTCCGCGACAAGGCGTGGCGTCCCGGACAGCAGGTGCTGGTGGTGCGCTGGATCGACATGGCCCCGTCGCCTTCGACCCAGCTCTGGATCCCTCCCATCGGGCACGGCCCGCCCCGCCTCGACGGCATCTACGAGCAGCTCCTCGAGGGGCCCGAGCGCGTCTTTCTCGGCTCGATCCCGTCCCGCTTCAGCCCCCAGGCGCACCGCTGGATGAGCGACGCCTCGCTCCTCGTCGCGAGGGTCTACCAACGGCTCGGTTACGTCGGCCGGTGCTCCTTCGACTTCATCCTCGACGGCGATCAGCCGCTGTTTGTCGAGTGCAACGGTCGCTGGGGCGGCACCTCGACCCCGATGCACCTGGTGGATCGCCTGTTTCCAGGCGGACGACCCGCGTACCGCGCCCGCGACTTCGTGAGCCGTCGCTGGGAGGGCGCCTCGTTCACGGCGCTGGCCGAGGCGATCGGCGACGATCTCTACGATCCCCGGACCGGTCGCGGCCGGTTCGTCCTCTACAACGTCGGCTGCCTGGCCTTCGGGAAGTTCGACGTGATCGCGCTGGGACGCGACATCGACGACGCCACCCGCGCCCTCGAAGGGGATCTCCCCGCGCTCGTCGGCTGACCTCGCGCCGGTTCTGCCCAGCGAACTTGTGGGCCTGAGCGTTGCTTTCTACGGTGCTACTGCGGCAGTCTCCGCGGGTTGAGTCAGGAGGGTTCATGCTCAGTCAAGCGACGCACGACATCGACGACCGGCTCGTCCAGGCCCTCGATCGGGTCGGCATCGTGGGGACGCAGCTCCGCGAGCGGCTGGTCAAGGACCTGAAGGCCAAGATCGTCCTGCGCTCTGGGCGTGACGCGGTGGAGGTGATCGGCGCCTCGGGGACCGGCAAGCACAAGGTCGTCGAGGCGGCGCACGCGATCGCATGCGACGTGCTGGGGCGCTCGGGACCGCTGTCGTCCTTCGACTGCGGCGTGACGGCCCAGGGGCTCCCGCTTCACGACGCGCTGACCCACGCGATCGAGCGGGCGCAAGGCGGGACGCTGGTCCTCGACCGCTTCGGCGCCCTCGACGGCGACGGCCGCACCGTCGCGACCCGCCTCATCCGAGACCGCGGCGCCGACGCGCTGATCCTGGCGGTGAGCCAGAAGGATCTCGCACCCGACAGCGCAGAGCCGCGCACGGCCACGTCGATCCGCCTCAAGCCGCTCCACGAGCGCGAGCAGGACGTCTGGGAGCTCATCGACCACTTCTTCTCGGCGTCGGTCGAGGACCTCGGCAGCGATGGTTGCCTCGGTTTCAGCCGCCAGGCCAAGGGCGACATCGCCCAGGTCGTTCAGGAGACGAGCCTCACCAGCGTCCGCCGCCTGCGTGACATCGTCCGAGACCTGCTCTTCGAGACCCTCGCGGACGGTCCGCTGCCGCTCAAGCTGACGAGCGAGCAGGTTCGGCCGTACCTCGAGCGCAACTTCGGCCAGACCGCCGAGGATCGCGCCGAGCGCGACGCGGCCTTGATCGAGAGCCAGTTCGAGTCGGTCTCGCAGCGCTCGTTGATCGAGCTCCTCGCTCAGACCCACGCGGTCTCCGAGGATCTGCTGGTGCGGCAGGCGCAGATCCTGGCGGAGGTCGTCGGCACGATAGACGACGTGCCGCCCAGCTACCGCAACATCATGACCAAGGTGGATGACGTGCAGCGCGCCGCGTTGTGGCTGATGACCGATGCCACGACGCAGGCCGACTTCCGCCGCTATTTCGGCGACGAGGGCTTCATGCGCCCCACCAAGAGCGTGGCATGGGCCTTCTACAACCGCGTATTCAAGCGAGACACATGAGCTATGGAGGCGCTCGCGTTGAGCTCTAACCGCCCCCCCATGGTCACCGACGAGCTGACTTGGGAGTTGGTCCGCGACGAGTGGGAGCTCCTGCTCGCCATCGGATCGGGTCCGACGTCGGCGGTCGCCGCGGCGACGGCGCTGTCCGCGCCCGTCAGCGGGGTGGTCCGGCGTATCGCGCTGCTCGAGCAGCACGGCTTGGTGCGCCGCGTCGGTGACGGCTTCGGGCTCGTCGCAGCCTTCTACGAGCGCCGCGAAGGCATGAGCTCGTACCTGCGCGATCTGGTCCTGCGCCGGCTCGAGGCCGGAGACGCGCCCCCGATCGCCGGGGTCGTCCGCACCGATCTCGGCTCGCCGGCGGCGCTCGAGGCCCTGCTCGCCCGCGCCACCGAGTCTCTCTATCCCGCCGTCGTGACCGCGGCGAATCGCCCCGAGAGCGACAAGAGCGAGCGATTCAGCGTCTTCTTCGCGGCGGCGGCCGATTGCCCGAAGGTCCGGGCCGCGGACGGCGACCGCTTCCTGTCCGAGCTCCTCTGTGTCCTCCGCGCGGCCGCGGGCCAGCGCAGCCAGGCGCCGGCCACGCGATCGGCCTATCTGTGGATCGCCGAGATGCGCGTCGACCCCGAGGTCGCCTCCGAGATCGGCGAGCTCTTCGACGACTTCGTCTCCAGTGCCCCCTCGGGGGACGGCCGGGGAGCGGCGGGCTTTGCCATCGTCCCCTCGGCGGCGGCGCGCAAGGGCAAGGACCCATCGCGCGCGGCGCACCGAACTCAACCGTCAACGTCCGGGAGTCACCCGTGATGAAGAAGCTCATCAAGGCCATCGCCGCCATCGCCCTGTTCGGGCTGGTCGCGTCGTCGGTGCCGGCCGCGGCCGGGATCATCGTGACGGTCGGGAAGCTGCCGAGCATGTCCAGTGGTGACGGCACCAAGACCGGTGACGGCGCTCGCCGCCCCGCGAACTGCGACGGCTCGACCGCCGCGGCGCCGGGGGTGGAAAACACCGCGATGCCGAAGTCTGGCGCCAAGACCTCGAAGACCTCCAGCGGGTCGCCGTCGGACTGCGGCTGCGCGCCGCCGTCCCCGGCCGACGGCCCGACCGGCTATGACCCGAGCAAGTGCGTGCCCCTCGGCGGCGGGCTCATCTACTGTGACGATCCCGCCATGGGCTCCGGTCCCGGCGCCGGTGAGGGTGGGGGCTTCGACGACGCAGACGAGACCCCGGACGGCTCCGACGAGATCGCTGCCCTCGGCTGCACCGGCGGCGGCGATGCCGCTCCGCTCGCGCTCGGGCTCCTCGCGCTCGGCGGACTCGCGCTCCTCCGTCGCCGCCGCGAGTCGGTGATCTGACAAGAAGTCACGGCAGGTCGGCGCCCGATACCGGGCGCTGCGCCCTGCGCCCCGGAAGGGGCCGGCTGGCCGAACCCGGAGCGGGTCAGGCGGTGGCGAAGTTGATCTGCGGCGGGGGCGCGACGCAGCTCACGCCCTTGGTGAGCCCCGCGCGTCCCCCGCGTTCGCCCTCGCGGGGTCTCCGCTTCCGCGTTTTCCCGGGAGAGCGCCCGGCCTGACGCCCGCGCCCGGCCTGACGCCCGCGCCTGGCCTGACGCCCGCGCCTGGCCTGACGCCCGCGCCCGGCCTGAAGCCCGCGCTCGGCCGGCGTCGCGCGCCCAGCGTGACTCATGCGCAGCGGAGACGGCTTACGGGGCGTAGAACGTCGACTGGTTCACCGACCACGAGTCGCGCCTGTAGATGCTGAAGTCGCGGGTGGTGTAGCCGTCGATGTCGAAGTTCGGGTGCAGGATGCGCGTCACCTCCAGCCGCCGGCGCCCACTCCCGAGGGCGTCGAAGCCCGCGATGGAGCGGATGTCCGGCAGCGTGACCGACGTCACCTCGCCGTCCACCACGAGCTCCCAGATCGAGGATCCGGACTCGGGGTAGAGGATGAGGCGGCTGAACTGACTCGCCGGCCCTCCGGTCCAGGTCCACGCGAAGACCGTGTCGGTCAGCGCCGCGTCGTGCACGGGCGCGGTGATTATCGGGAAGTGCAGGAACGGGCCAAGGATGAACGCGGCGCTGCCCACGACCCGGATGGGGCCGTCGGTCGGCGCGAGGACCCCCATCGCCCGAGACCGATAGTCTGCGATGATGTCCCTGCGCCACCCGCCGAGTGCGTCGCGCCACAGCACCGCGCCGTTGTCGCCCACGACGACCAGGCCTCCGTCGGCGGTGGGGGCCAGCGCGGTCAGGTCCGACGTGGTGGCGTCGACCGCGACGGCGACGAGCCCGGTGCCGTCGCCCTCGAGCACCGTCCCGCCGTCACCGACGACGGTCCAACGCCCGCTCGCCGGGTCGACGTGGACCGCGCGCAGCGTCATCGCGCCTGCGCCCGACACGGGGACGGCGGCCCAGACCCCGGCGGCGTCGCGCGCGAACGCGCGCCCCTCGGTGCCGACGGCCGCGACCCGACCGTCGCCCAGCGCGTCGAGCCCGCGGATCGCCTGGAGCGCCGGCGGGCCCGCGACGGACCACCCGCCACCAGACCAGCGGCGGACCCGGATGGTCCCCGCGACCAGCACCTCATCGCTGGCCGGGGTCGCGGCCACCGCCTTGTAGTCGTCGATCGGCGCGTCGATCGGGCGCCAAGCGAGCCCGTCCCAATGCCGCACGGTGCCGCGGTCGCCGACCGCCCAGACGTCCTGGCCGTCGCGCCCGTCGACCGCGCGCAGCGTCCACTCCGTCTGGCTCGACTGCTCGCTCCAGCTGCCGTTCCACAGCAGCATCACCAGCCCGTCCTCGCCGACCGCGTAGGCGTGGCCATCCGGCGTCCCGTAGACGCCGTTGAGGTCGCGCTGGAGCTGGGTGCCGTCGAGCCGCCAGGCGCCGTCGACGTAGACGGGGAGCCGGTCCTCGACCACCTTGGTGACGTACTGGACCAGGTTGTAGGCGCGCGGGTAGGCGCCGCTGACGTCCGCCTGCAGCGTGCTGTAGAAGAAGTATTGGGCGTCGTAGACGTTGCCGGACAGCGCCGCGAGCTGGTGCGGCGCGAGCCACACGTCGTCGCCGGCGTCGATGTAGTCGCGCGAGAACGGGATCACGCCGTCCGCGCCGAGGTCGAGGCTGATGACGATCCACGGGTCGAGGACCCCGGTCGGCCAGGTCGGCGGGTCTTGGAGCTTGAGCCGGAAGGTCCGCTTGAGCGGGTGGGTCAGCTCGACGTCGATTCCCTCCTGGGTGGCTCCGGCCATCGCGAAGACGTGGCGCTTTACGCCGAAGGCCGTCGGCGTGAACACGCCGTCGGCGGTGCGGTAGCCCCCAAAGCAGTAGACGGCCATGTCCCCGAGGTAGCGGGAGTCGAGCTCGAACGTGTCTCCGGGGGAGACCCACGCCGTCTCCTGGATCGGGTACTCGTAGCCGAACAGGCTCGTCGTAGACACATTGCAGTATGCGACGCGCTCGCCCGGGGAGGGGAGGCAGCGCGCTCCCGCGGAGGTCGCGCCACACGCGTACCCCGCCGGGCAGTCGCCGTCGACGCTGCAGGCGGCGGCGCAGTGGGTCCCCTGGAGCCCGAGGTCGACGCACGCGAAGCCCTCGCCCGCGACGCAGCCCACGTCCGGGTCGCAGCCCGCGCAGTGCTGGGTGCCGTCGATGATGACCGACGCGCACTCGCCCGGCGGCGCCACGACGTACTTGTCGAGCCCCAGCACGCGCCCTCGCAGCACGGCGTTGGGCGGTGGGCCGGGGTTGGTCGTCCCGCCGTTGCCCTCCGAGGGCGTCTGCGGGACCGGGTCCTGGCGCAGGTAGACGGTGACGTTCGTCGCGTCGAAGTGGACGACGGAGTAGCTCGTGAAGCCCTGCTTCGACGCCGTCAGGGCGACCGGGCCATGCAGGCCCGGCGTGCTGAACGTGAGCTGCCCGTTCTCGTCGGTGTAGCCCGACAGCGCGGCGCTCGCGTCGGGGCCCACGATGACGAAGGCGCCGGGGACGGGGCCGTAGCCGCCGCTGGCCCAGACCGTCACGTTCAGCGTCTCGTCGATAGGCGCCCCCCAGGTGCCGCCATAGCCGCTGCGCGGGTCGAAGACCGTGAACGCCCGCGGGAGCGTCGCCTCCCGGCCGCCGCCGGTGACGACGACGTCATAGGCGCCCACGTCGAGCTTGGGGCTGCGGACATCGACCTCGGCCGACGAGACCCGCGCGATGAGCTCGCACGGCTCGCCACCGATCGCGACGGCGGTGTCGGCGCCGAACCCGGTCCCGTAGACGCGCAGCCAGGTGCCGCCCGCGCGCGCCGCGACCGGCGGCGACACGATGTGCACGGCGAGGGCGCTGCCGATGAAGTCGAAGGCGCCCCCGAGGCGGGCCTCGACCCCCGACTGCCGGACCACGACGTCGGCGCGCCCGGGGGCGCCCGGGGGCGTCACCGCGGTGATGGTCGTGGCGTCGACGACGGTGACCTGGGCGGCGGAGAGCGCCCCGACCCAGACCTGGGCGCCCGGCGCGAACCCCGTCCCGTGGACGGTGATCGGGGTGCCGCCGTCGGGGTCGCCGCTGGCGGGGGTGACGGCGTCGACGCGCACCGCAGGGGCTGGGGTGTAGCGGTACGGCGCGGCCAGGGTGACGGTCGCGAAGGGGCTCGACACGGTGACGGGGACCGAGCCGGTCCCGGGCGGGACGATGACGCGGAGCTGGCCAGCGTCGGTCGCCAGGACCTCGGCGGGGATCTCGCCGAAGTGGACCTCGGCGCCGTAGTCCAGGCCCCGACAGGCGATGGCGACGGTCTCGCCACCCGCCTCGCCGCCGACCTGCGGGAAGAACGTCGCGCACGCGAGGACGAGCGGATCGGCGGCGTCGTCGGCCCACGTCCAGGCGCCCGGGGCGACCGCCGTCCCCCAGGTGGTCGCGATCGTCACCTCGGCCGTCGCGCCCGGGACCCCCGCGGGGGCCGAGACCTCGAGCCAGGCGCCGCTCGGCGAGGCGCGCAGGACCTCGGCCTCCGCGTCACCGAAGCGCACCACGGCGTCGTCGTCGAGCCCAGCGCCGTCGATCCAGACGACCGCGCCCCCGCCCGCCGAGCCAACCACCGGCAAGATGCGGTCGAGCCGCGGCGCCTCTCGGTATCGATAGGCGTTCGAGAGCTCGAACACGCCGTTCTCTCCGATGACCTGTACGTCGGTGCGCCCGGGCGCGCCGGGCGGGGCGACCCCGGTGAGCGTCGTGTCGTCTACGCGAGCCTGGCGTATCGCCGGCCGACCCGCGATGAACAGGCGCGTGCCGGGCGCGAAGCCCGAGCCGCGCACGGTGAGCGGCTCGCCGCCCCGGACGTCGCCTTCGTCGGGGTCGATGTCCGCGATGGTCAGGTCGGCGCGGTAGCGGAAGGCCGAAGCCAGGACCTGCGGGGTGCCGTCGTCCAGCTCGGGGTGCCACGCCGACACGTCGACACGGCCGGCCGGGTGAGGCGGCGCCGTCACGATCGCGGTGGTGTGGTTGACGACGAAGACGTCGAGGGCTGGGGACTCTCCGAAGACGACCTGGAGCCCATCCTTGAAGCCGGTCCCGCTGAGCATGATGTCGGACCCGCCCGAGACGTCGTCCTCGTCGGGGGCCACCGCGGTCAGGCGCAGGACGCCGTCGTCCACCGGCCCGTGGGTGGGGGGCGTGTCGTCGCTCGGGAACGACGGCACGTTGTTCACCGGCGCGGCGTCGGACGCGCTCGGCAGGTCGACCGGGAGCAGGTCGGTGCAGCCGGTGAGGGCGAGGGCGCCCGCCACGAGGGCGACGGTCAGGTGTCCTGGGGACAGTCGCAAGCGTCCTCCGCGGGGTCGTTCGAGTGCGTCGGGCCGGCGTGGCGCCGGTTTCTCCCGAGGCACGACTATGGTAAGTGCAGCAGGTTCGTGTCAAAGGGGAGGCGCCTGTGGTGGCTCCCCGAAAAAAAAGCGCCAAACGCCGATCACAGCGCACCGAGCGGACAACCCATGACCGAGACTCTGACTTTGTCACGGGGAGGACGCCCGGTTGGTCGCGACCTACCAGGAGGCGAGCGATAGCCCGCTCGCGAGCATCTTGAGCAGGACCAAGAACGTCACCGCAGAGGACGGCGTGGCTCAGGGCGTGGTGGCGTTCGACGCCGTCTATCGCGAGCAGCGCGGGCGGGTCCTGGCCACGGTTCGGAGCGTCATCGGCGCCTCCGACGAGGTCGAGGACGTCGTCCAGCTCGTCTTTATCGAGATTCATCGGTGCCTCCCCCGGTTCGAGGGACGATCGAAGCTGTCGACCTGGATCTATCGCATCGCGGTCAACGTCGCGCTGCAGCACCTGCGGAAGAAGAAGCGCCACCGCTGGCTCACCCTCGGCCTCACCGGGGACGAGGATCAGCGCCACGTGAGCGGCCGGAGCCTCTCGGCGCAGCTCGAGGATCGCGAGATCCTCCAAGAGGTCTACACCTCCGCCGACAAGCTGTCGGAGCGCAAGCGCGTGGTGTGGGTGCTTCACGAGCTCCAGGGGCTCGATCCGCAGCAGATCGCAGATGTCCTCGATATCCCAATGAATACAGTGCGTTCTCGGCTGCTCTCGGCGCGCCGCGACGTCATGGCCGACCTGGCTCGCCGCCGGGTCGTGCCGGAGAGGGAAACACCATGAGCGCTTGTTCTGAGACTCAGCGCGCGATCAGCGGGGCGATCTCGCTCGCGGACCTGGCGGAGGCGCACGCGGCGCACGCGGCCAGCTGCGAGGAGTGCCGGGCGTTGCTCGGGCGCTATCGACAGCTCGACGGGATCACCCGACGCTCACGGCGGGTGCTCGGTGAGCTGGGAGATCTGGCGCCGAACGACTGGGTCCGGATCCGCGCGGGGATCGACCGCGAGGTCGAGCGCCGGCGGCCGTGGCTCATGGGCGCGGTCCTCGCCGCGGCGGCCGCCCTCGCCGTCGTGGCCGGCGTCGCGCTGCTGCAGCGCGGGCCGGGCGCCGAGGTGGAGCGCGCGAACGGGCTCGCGCTCAACGAGGTCACCGCGCCGGGCGCCCCGCAGGTCGCGCTGGCGGTCCCGGCGCCGAGCCCGGCGACGGCCCTCGCCGCCATGGAGAACGGCGAGGCGCTGAGCGTCGCTCCGGGCGACGTGCTGAAGGCCGGCGAGGCGGCCCGCACCCTGGACGCCTTCGGACGCCACCACGTGACCCTGGCTGCCAACACTGGCGGGCGCGGTCACCTGCGACGTCAACCGGGCCGTCGACGAGGACGTCTTCGAGGTCGTCAGCGGCGACGTCACGGTGCACGTCCTCGGGACCATCTTCACCGTGGCCCGGGGGGGCGACGGCGCCACACGGGTCGCCGTCGAGCGCGGCCGCGTCGGCGTCGTCGAGGGGGCCGGCGCCATGCGTGAGGTGTCGGCCGGGGAGTCGGCGACCTTCGGCGACCCCACCGAGGCGCGGACGGACGAGCTCCCGGATGAGCCCCGAGGGGCGCGTCGCGGGGGCCATCACGGCCCGCGCGTGATCCAGATCGACGTCCCGGATCAGCGGATGGACGCGTCCAGCGACGGCTGGACCGCGTCGCGCGCCTTCAAGGCGATCGTCAAGGCCATCGACGACGGGAACTGCCGCGCGGCGATGAAGGCGCTCGACGCCGCCATCGACGCGTCACGCGCGGCGCCGATCCCGGCGGGCGACGTCGCCAAGCTGCGCGCGCGCTGCGGGGCGACGAGCCAGCCCTGACGCCGTTGGGCGCGGGGGCGGACAGACCGCCCCCGGGCCGGCCTACTCGGGGAGCTTCGCGAGGTCGTTGCGCTCGCACCACCGGCGCCACTCGTCGGGATCGGTCATCGTGCGGATCCCCGTGATCTCCTGGAGCGCCACGAGCGCCTTCTGGCGGATGCTCGGGAGCGTATCGTCGAGGCGGTCGAGGGCGTAGGGGATCCCGCCGGTGTCGTGGAGGCGCGCGAGCGTGTCGAGGGCCTGCGCTCGGACGAAGCGGTTGTCGTGGAGGGCGGCGAGGCGAACCCCGGGGAGGGCTTCGGGGACGCGCGTCGTCTGCACCTCCTCGATGAGGATGTCGAGGACGACCGGCGGGATCGCCGCGATGCCCTCGGCGTCGCGCGGGACGAGCGCGACGAGCGCGGCCCGGTGGGCGGACGCGTGGGCCGGGTCGACCCGGGCGAGGGCGCCGTGGGCCGCGGCCTGCAGGGCGACGTCGTCACCCGCCGTGGCGCGGGCGAGGGCGGCCTCGAGGGGGGCGCGGCTGGTCGGCGACGCGAGGTGGCCGAGAGCCTGGGCCGCGCGGATCGGGACCTCCCAGCGCCCGGCGTCGCCCAGCAGGGCGTGGAGCGTGTCGAGCGCTCGCGGGTTGCCGAGCTGGCCGAGGAGGCGGATGAGCTCGAAGTACCAGTAGCCATCTGCGCGCGGGTTCTTGTCGAGGATGTCCGCCAGCGGCACCGCGACGGCGGGGCCGTAGCTCGCCAGGACGACCGCACCGCGGCAGCCCATGATGCGGTTGCATCGCGGGCGGTCCGTCATCTCCTTCAGCGTGGCGAGGATCCTGTCGCGGTCGGCCTCGGAGAAGGCATCGGCGGGGGGCTCGGCGGCGACCACGTCGGCCGTGGCGGGGTGTGCCGCCGGTGGCGCGGGCCGCGGGGAGCAGGCGGCGAGCAGGAGCGCGGCGGCGAGGCCGGCGATGGCTCTGCGTTCAGGGGTCGCAGTGACCGCTGTAATAGAGGGTGCCCGGCGCGATGGCGCTCGTCTGTGGCATGAAGAGCCCCCAGATGAGGTAGCGCCGGCCTGGCTGGAGTGGCGAACAGCTGTAGCCGCAGTTCGTGCCTGCGCAGGCGAGCGACTCGGTTCGGACGGGGAGGGTGATGCGCTCTGCATGGGTCTCGTCGACGATCTCGATCATGAAGGCGCCGGCACATGCCTGGCAGCAGGGGTCGGCGGCGTTGCAGCGCCGATCCTCGCACGTCATCTCGACGTTTACGACCCCGATGACCTTGACCGGGCTGACCCCGAGGCTCGCGAACAGGGCCGGCGGTGTCAGGCCGGCGCTGTTGCACTGCGTCAGCGCGGCCGGCAGGGTCAGGTCGCCGAGGCGGCACACCCCGTCGTCGGCGGGCACCGGGTGGGTGCGGGAGTGGACGCAGGTGTAGCCGCCCGGGCAGGGATTGGACAGCGAGCACGAGGTCGTCCAGGTCTCGCACGTGTCCGGTCGCGCCACGGGATCGCAGCAGAGATCGTTGCGGACGCCGCGCCGGCACGTCCACGCGGTGTCGGTGCAGACCGCCTCACCGATGGCTGGGCTCGTCCCGCAGGCGTCGAGGCAGAGCGGCGCTTCACCGTCGCATTGGTTCTCCCAGGCCCTGACCTTCTGGGACGCGAGGAAGTCCGGATGCTCCACGCAGGCGCCGGCCAGCGACGTGATCGCGATGACTGGCGCGATGAAGAGTGTCCGGGCGGGGATGGTCACGGCGCACGACTCCTTGCCTAACCAACATAGCCGAAGTTCGGCGGAGTCGTTTGAGATGTTGACGGTTTTTCGTCTGTCGGCCGCGAACGTGGCGCGCCCGGCGGCGCTTCAGCCCGCGATCCCCTCCATGACCATGCGGACGAGGCTCGTGGCGATCTGGGCCTCGTTGGCGAGGAGGCCGTCGCGCAGGTGCGCGAGGACGAGCCGCTCGGTCGCGCCGATGACCGCGAGCGCGCTCACCTCGGGGGGGATCTTGCCGAGGAGCTGATGCTCGTGGGCGACCTTCGTCAGGGCGATCGTCCGCGCCGTCACGTGGCGCTCGAGGTCGGCGACCGGGGCGCGCGCGCCCCCCCCGGGGACGCGCGCCTCTTGGAGGTAGAGGCGCACGAGGTCGCGGTGGTCGGCGAAGAGCTTCAGCAGATCGAGGGCGAGGGTCATGTACGCGGTGTTGAGCCCGGACACGTCGGTCGCGGCGTCGGTCGCGCCCTCGCAGCGGTCCATCGCGTCGTCGAACGCGGCGCGGAGCGGGGCGATCAGCGCGTCGACCAGGTCGCGCTTGTCCTCCACGTAGCGGTAGAAGTTGCCTTTGGCGGTCCCGGCGGCCCGCGCGATCTCGTCGACGGTCACGGCCTCGATCCCCCGCTCGAGGAACTCGGCGAGGCCCGCGTCGCACAGCTGCGTGAGGCGTCGCAGGCGGTTCTGATCGCGCTTGCCGCCCGCCGGGCCGGGCCGCTGTGTCGGGACGCGGCGGACCGTCGGGGTCGTCGCGCGGAGGTGCTTTTTGCTCGACATCACGGCTGACCGGTAATTAAGGTGACTGAACGGTCACGTTTTGGAGGTCCGGGCGATGATAGGAATTCCGTTGGCGTGGGCGGTCTCGAACGCTTCCGAGTGGTGGATCCACAAGAACATCCTCCACGGTCGCGGGAAGAAGAAGGGTAGCTTCTGGAGCTTCCATTGGCACGACCATCATCGGAACGTGCGCCACAACGAGCACTTCGACCCGGACTACCAGCGGCCGATCCTCGGGTGGAACGCCCAGGGGAAGGAGGCGCTCGGCCTGGTGGGTCTCGCTGCGATGCACCTTCCGCTCCTGGCTGTCGCCCCGTTTTACACGGGGACGATGTGGTATTGCATTGCGAGATACTACCGCGTCCACAAGCGCTCCCACCTCGACCCGGCGTGGGCGCGCGAGCACCTGCCGTGGCACTACGACCATCACATGGGGCCCGACCAGGACGCCAACTGGTGCGTGACCCACCCGTGGTTCGACACCGTCATGGGGACGCGCGTCCCGTACCTCGGGACCGAGCGCGCGGTGCGCGACGACGAGCGCCGCGCTGCTCGCCGCGGGCGCGCCGAGGCGCGCCGGGCGGCGCGCTCGGGGGAGGCGGAGACGGTGGCGGAGGGCGCCGCTTAGGCCGCTCTGTGGGGCGCCGCCCGCGCTTTTGAAGGCGCCACCCGCCGTGCTATGACGACGCGACGCGGGAGGGGACCCGCGGGTCACGGACACAGGCGGCGTCATGGCAGATCTGAACGGCAAGACCCTCTTCATCACCGGCGCGAGCCGGGGCATCGGCAAGGCGATCGCGCTCCGCGCTGCGCGTGACGGCGCGAACATCGTCATAGCGGCCAAGACCGCCGAGCCCCACCCGAAGCTCGACGGCACCATCTACACCGCGGCCGCGGAGATCGAGGCCGCCGGTGGCAAGGCGCTGCCGCTCGTGGTGGATGTCCGCGAGGAGGACGCGGTGGCCGACGCGGTCGCCCAGGCGGTCGCGGCGTTCGGCGGCATCGACGTCCTGGTGAACAACGCCAGCGCCATCATGCTGACGGGCACGCTGCAGACGCCGATGAAGCGCTTCGATCTGATGCACCAGGTCAACACCCGCGGGACCTTCCTGTGCTCGCAGAAGTGCCTGCCGCACCTCAAGAAGTCCGCCAACCCGCACATCCTGAACATCTCGCCGCCGCTCAACATGAACCCGCGCTGGTTCGCCAACCACGTCGCCTACACCATGGCGAAGTACGGGATGAGCATGTGCGTCCTCGGGATGGCCGAGGAGCTGCGCCGCGATGGGGTCGCCGTGAACGCGCTGTGGCCGCGCACCGCCATCGCCACCGCGGCGGTCATGAACCTGCTCGGCGGCGACGCCACGATGAAGGCCTCCCGCACGGTCGACATCATGTCCGACGCGGCCTGGCACATCCTCACGAAGGACAGCCGCGAGACGACCGGGAACTTCTTCATCGACGACGAGGTGCTCGCCGCCGCCGGGATCACCGATCTCGCCCCCTACGCGGCGATGCCCGGCACGACGAAGTTCATGCCCGACTTCTTCCTCGACTGACCGCCACGCCAGGCCGGGAGGCGACATGCGCTACCTCCACACCATGATCCGCGTGCGCGACCTCGACGCCACGCTGGCCTTCTTCACCGAGGGGCTCGGGCTCGTCGAGACGCGCCGCCGCCGCTCGGAGTCCGGCCGCTTCACCCTCGTCTTCCTGTCGACCGGCCCCGACGCGCCCGAGCTCGAGCTGACCTACAACTGGGATCAGTCGGAGCCGTACACGGTCGGGCGCAACTTCGGGCACGTCGCCTACGAGGTCGACGACGTCTACGCCGCGTGCGACCGCCTGGTCGCGCACGGGGTGACGATCCTGCGCCCGCCCCGGGACGGGCGCATGGCGTTCGTCCGCTCCCCGGACAGCGTCTCGGTCGAGCTCCTCCAGCGCGGCGACGCGCTCCCGCCCACCGAGCCGTGGGCCTCGATGCCGAGCCAGGGGGAGTGGTAGCGCTGCGCCGGGTTCAGGGAGCTGCCGCCCGCGGGCAGGCCTCGCTGACCCCGGCCGCGCACGCGCGGGCGTAGGCGGCGCGGGCGTCCTCGGGGCGCCCGGCGTGGTCGAGGGCCACGCCGAGGTTGAAGCAGGCCTTGGCGTCGCCCTTGTCACACGCCCGGGCGAACAGCGCCCGCGCGCGATCGTGGTCGGCGGGGCCACCGACGCCACCGTCGACGAGCAGCGCGAGGTCGTGACAGGCGCCCGCGTCGCCCTTGTCGCAGGCGATCCCGAGGTAGGCCAGGGCGCGCGCGGGGTCGGTGGGGCCGGCGTCCTCGTGGAGCCAGAGCAGCGCGGCGTTGGCGCAGGCGTCGACGTGCCCGCCGTCGCATGCGCGGGAGAAGAGGTCACGGGCTCGCGGAGGGTCAGCGGGGCGGCCGGCGCCCTCGGCGAAGGCCAGGGCGAGGTTGAAGCAGCCGTCCGCGAGGTCGGCGCCGCACGCGCGGTCGAAGCGGTCGGCGGCGCGCGCCGGATCGCGCGCCACGCCGACGCCGTCCTGCAGCAGGACGCCGAGGTTGTTGCAGCCCCGCGGGTGGCCCGCCTCGCAGGCGCGGTCGTAGTGGACGGCGGCGCGCGCCGGGTCCCGGGCGACCCCCTGGCCGGTCTCGAGGGCGACGCCGAGCTCATAGTCGGTGGATCCCGGCTCGGCGATCCGCGGCGTGGGGACGTCGGCGATCTCCGGCGCCGGACGGGCGTGCCCGCAAGCGGCCAGGATGAGCGGCAGGAGGCAGAGCGTGCGCGCGTGGCGAGGCGTTCCCATCGCCGCAGCATAACGCTTCCGACCCGTCGCGTGCGGTGAGATGCGAGAGCCTCTTGATGGCTGAACGTGCGTACAGTATGCTTGAAGAAGCGTTCAGGAGACTTTCCAAGATGCCTGCGATCGTCATGAGCCTGCTCCCCGAAGCCGCGCAAGACCTGCTCGGCCCGCCCGCCGCGGAGCAGCCGCGGGACGAGCGCTGGGATCTCGGCGTGATCGAGGGGAGGTTCGTCGAGATCTCGGGGGAGGGAGCGAGCGCCGCGCTCACCAGCGCCTTCGGGCTGGTGGTCGACGCCCAGGAGCGCGGTGAGAACGTCGCCTGGGTCAGCGCGCGCTCCGACGGCTTCTACCCCCCGGACGCCGCCGCTGGCGGGGTCGATCTCGGGGCGCTGCCGGTGGTGATCGCCCCGGGACTCGGGGTGGCGGGGCGCGCCGTGACACACCTCTTGCGCTCGGGGGCGTTCGGGCTGCTGGTGCTCGACCTCGGAGGGGACGCCGATGTGCCGTCGCCCCTCCAATCACGGCTCGCGGGGCTGGCGCAGCATCACGGGACCGCGCTCCTGTGCTTGACCGAGAAGCCCTCCGAGGCGCCGTCCATCGGGTCGCTGGTGTCGCTCCGGGCGGAGGCCCGGCGCGAGGTGGCGCCAGACGGCACCTTCCGGTGCTCACTCACCGTCCTCAAGGACAAGCGCCGCGGGCCGGGCGCCAACTTCATCGAGGTGTGTCATGGACCGGCTGGCCTGCGTTGACGTGGCCGAGCTGCCGCTCCAGATCCTGCTCGGGCGCTCCCCCGAGTGGGCGGGGGAGGCGGTGGTCGTGGTGGACGAGGATCGGCCCCAGGGGACGATCCTGTGGGCCAACGAGCTGGCGCGAAAGCAGCGGGTGCTGCCGGGGCTCCGCTACGCTACGGCGCTGTCGCTCGTGCGCGGGCTGCGGGCGAGCGTCGTCCCCCACGCGGCGGTCGGGGCGGTGGTGGCGGGGCTCGTGCGGACCCTCCGGCGGCTGACGCCGAACGTCGAGCCGTCCCTCGACGAGCCAGGGATCTTCTGGCTCGACGCGGCGGGGCTCGAGCTCCTGCATGCGACCCTGACGGGCTGGGCCGAGGCGGTGCGCGAGGCGCTCGGGGCGGAGGGCTACGCGGCCTCGGTGGCGGTGGGGTTCTCGCGCTTTGGGACCTACGCGGCGGCGCGATCGACCCGATCGACCCGCGGGGTGACGGTGTTCGAGGACGCCGAGCGTGAGCGTGAGCGGGTGGGACGGGTCCCGCTCGCTCGGCTGGGGCTCTCGCCGCGGGTGCGCGAGCGCCTCGACCGGCTCGGGGTGCGGACCGTGGGGGAGTTCGTCGCGCTGCCCCCCGGCGGGCTCCTCAAGCGCTATGGGGTCGAGGTGCACGGCCTGCACCGGATGGCGCGGGGGGACCTCTTTGCGCCCCTCGCGCCGGTCCGCGAGGAGGCCGCGGCCGCGGCCGCGGAGGCCTTCGACGACTTCGAGGAGCGGGACGCGCACCGGCTCCTGTTCCGCCTCAAGCGCCTGCTCGACCAGATCGTGCGGATCGTCGCCGAGCGCCATGCGGTCGTGGTGGAGCTGCGGCTCTGTTTGCGCTTCGACGGCGGGGTCGGCGCGGCGACCGAGCAGGTGCACCGCTTCCGGCCGGCGGCGCCGACCCTGGATACGGCGCTGCTCCTCGACCTGGTGCGGTTGCGGCTCGAGTCCGTCGACCTCGGCCTGGGGGTGATCGCGGTCGAGCTGGCCGCGCAGGAGGTCGCGGCTACCCCGGAGCAGCTGCGGCTCTTCGCGTTGATCCCGAGGCGCGATCAGGCGGCGGCCGAGCGGGCGCTGGCCCGGATCCGGGCCGAGCTCGGCGACGGCGCGGTGGGCTTCTACGCCGAGCGCTCGGGGCACCTCCCCAAGGCGCGCTACGCCTTGGTCCCGGCTGAGCGGCTGCGCCCGCCGCGGCGTGTCTTGCGCGAGGGGGAGGCCACGCCGCTCCCCGGTCAGCCGCGCCCCCCACGCGCGATGCGGGTGCTCGTGCGTCGCATCCTGCCCCGTCCCGAGGCGCTGCCGTCACGCCCGCGGGATCCCCGCAACGACGGCTGGCAGACGCGAAATCCGCGCCAGGGGCCGGTCGTCGCGGTGATCGGTCCCTACATCCTCTCCGGCGGGTGGTGGCAGGCGGAGGTGCATCGCGAGTACGCCTTCGCCCGCACCCTTCGGGGAGACGTCCTGTGGGTCTTCTACGATCGGCGCCGGCGCCGCTGGTTCGAGCAGGGGAGGGTGGATTGATCGAGACCCCGCCAGGTCGCCGTCATGCTGCATTGCAGCAGTTCGCGAGAATGCTGGATTTGTCTGTGTGCTTGCCATGAGTTACGCAGCGCTGTGGTGCAAGAGCAACTACTCCTTTCTCGAGGGCGCGAGCCACCCCGACGAGCTCGTCGCGGCCGCCCACGAGCGGGGGGTGGCGGCCCTCGCCCTGACCGACCGCGACGGCGTCTACGGGATCGTCCGGGCGCACACGTTGGCGCTCGAGCTGGGGGTCAAGCTCATCATCGGCTCGGAGCTGACCCTCGAGGACGGCTCGCGCATCGTCCTGATCGCCCAGGGTCGGCGCGGTTATTCGCAGCTGACGCGGCTCATCACCCGGGGGCGTCGCCGCTCGGAGAAGGGCTCGAGCGTCGTCCACTGGGACGAGGTGACGGCGGACTGCGACGACCTCATCGCCTTGTGGGGTGGCCCCGAGAGCCTGCTGGCCGCCGAGGACGAGCCGGATCCGGCGCTGCTGGACGAGCTGACGGGGGCCTTCGGCGACCGCCTCTACGCGCTCGCCGCGCGGCACCGGGAGGATCGCGAACTCGCGGCGGAGGCGCGTCTCCGGCGGCGCGCGGCCGCGTACGGCCTGCCGTTGGTCGCGACGACCGAGGTCCTCTACCACACCCCGGCGCGGCGCCCGCTCCAGGACGTCCTGACCTGCATCCGCCACACGACCACCCTCGCCGCGGCCGGGCGGCTCCTGCGTCCCAACGCCGAGCACGACCTGAAGGCGCCGGCGGCCTTCGCCCAGCTCTTCGAGGACGACCCCGACGCCGTCGCGCGCACCCTCGAGGTGTCCGAGCGCTGCACCTTCTCGCTCGGTGAGCTGCGCTACCGCTACCCGAGCGAGCAGCTCCCCGACGGGACGAGCGAGACGGCGTGGCTGCGGCGGATCACCTTCGAGGGGGCGCACACGCGCTACGGAGCCGACATCCCGCCCCCGGTGACCAAGCAGCTCGACAAGGAGCTCGCCCTCATCGCGGAGCTCGACTACGGCGGCTACTTCCTGACGATGTGGGAGATCGTCTGCTTCTGCCGTGGCGAGGGCATCCTGTGCCAGGGGCGCGGGTCAGCCGCGAACTCGGTGGTGTGCTACTGCCTCGGGATCACGGCGGTCGACCCGATCCGCCTCGATCTGCTCTTCGAGCGCTTCCTGTCGCGCGAGCGGGCCGAGCCGCCGGACATCGACCTCGACATCGCCCACGAGCGCCGCGAGGAGGTCATCCAGCACGTCTACGCGCGCTATGGCCGCGACCACGCCGCGATGGTGGCGAACGTCATCCGCTACCGCGGGCGTTCGGCCGTCCGGGACGTCGGCAAGACCCTCGGCCTGCCCGAGACGGAGCTCGACCGCTTCGCCAAGCAGCTCTCCTGGTACGACGGGCTCGACGAGGAGAACCTGCGGCGGGGAGGGCTCGAGCTCCGCTCGCCGGGGTACGCGCACCTGCTCGAGCTGAGCCGCGAGATCCAGGACTTCCCACGCCACCTGTCGATCCATCCCGGGGGCTTCCTGCTCGGTCACGAGCCGGTCCACGATCTCGTCCCCATCGAGAACGCGACGATGGAGGGGCGGACCGTGATCCAGTGGGACAAGTATGATGTCGAGGCCCTCAACCTCTTCAAGGTCGATCTCCTGGGGCTCGGCGCGCTCGCGCACCTCGATCGCTGCTTCAAGATGCTCGACGAGCACCGCGGGGTGCAGCTCGACATGGCGAGCATCCCGCCGGCCGACGTGGCGACCTTCGAGATGGCGACCCGCGGTGACACCGTCGGGGTCTTCCAGATCGAGAGCCGCGCCCAGATGGCGATGCTGCCGCGGCTGCGACCGGTCGACTTCTACGACCTGGTGATCGAGGTGTCGATCGTGCGCCCGGGCCCCATCACCGGCGGCATGGTGCACCCCTACCTGCGGCGGCGGAACGGCGAGGAGCCGATCGAGTACCCGCACCCGTGCCTCGAGCCGATCCTGAAGAAGACCCTCGGGGTGCCGCTCTTTCAGGAGCAGGTCATGCGCCTCGCGGTGGTCGCCGCCGACTACACCGCCGGGGAGGCCGATCAGCTGCGCCGGGACATGGCGGCGTGGCGGCGCAGCGGGGCGATCGAGAAGCACCGCCACCGGCTCATCACGCGCATGGAGAAGAAGGGCATCGCGCGCGAGTTCGCTGAGCGGATTTTTAATCAGATCAGGGGCTTCGGTGAGTACGGCTTCCCCGAGAGCCACGCCGCGAGCTTCGCCCTCATCGCCTACGCGACCGCGTGGCTCAAGTGCCACTACCACGCCGAGTTCACCTGCAGCCTGCTCAACGCCCAGCCGATGGGCTTCTACTCGGCGGCGACCCTGGTCGAGGACGCCAAGCGGCACCAGGTCGAGATGCGCCCCATCGACGTCCTTCACAGCCAGTGGGACTGCACCCTCGAGCCGCTCGCCGGGGCGGGGCAGCGCTTCGCCATCCGCATGGGGCTGCGCTACGTGAAGGGGCTGAGCGAGGCCGAGGGCGAGCGGGTGGTGCGGGCGCGCTTCGGCTCGCTCCTCGAGCTCGTGCGAGCGACGCGGCTGTCGTCACGGGCGCTGCGGCTCTTGGTCGAGGCGGGCGCGCTCGACGGCTTCGGGCTCGATCGCCGGACGACGCTCTGGACCATCGAGGGGGCGGCGAAGACCGCCGACGAGCCGCTCCCGCTCGAAGAGGAGGAGGCGCTGCCGCTGCTTCGCCCCCTCGATCCCTTCGAGACCATCGCCTGGGATTATCGCGCGAGCCACCACTCGACCCGCGGCCACCCGCTGACGCCGCTGCGTGAGGCGCTGCGTGCCCAGGGCTTCCCCGACGCGCGGACGATCCAGGGGCTGGCGAACGGTCGCCGGATCCGCTACGCCGGCGTCGTCATCTGTCGTCAACGCCCCGGGACGGCCTCGGGCGTGACCTTCATGACCCTCGAGGACGAGACGGGCTTCGTGAACGCCGTCATCTGGCGGCAGGTCTTCGAGCAGTACGCCCTCATCGCGAAGACGACCACGTTCCTCGGCGTGACCGGGCGGGTCCAGAGCGAGCGAGGGGTGGTCCACATCGTGGTGGACGAGATATGGATCCCCGAGGTCACGGTGCGCCCTGAAGCGGTGCGCAGCCGTGACTTCCATTGAGTGGAGTTGAACGACGACCATGGCCAAGCGCCCTTCGCCCTCTCCCAAGATCATCTTCGACACCGACGCCGACGCCGGCACCGACGCCCCGGAGGTCGACCTCGAGCCCGACTGGGACGCGGCCGACGTCGAGCCGGCCTGGGAGGCCGACGGCGACGTCACCTTCGACGTCGACCTCGATCCCGGCTGGGATCTCGACGCGCCGGGCTACGAGGAGCCCGACGCCGCGGCGTTGGATGACGACCCGGAACCGGCCCCGGCGCGGCCGCCCGGCCGCTGATCCGTCACGGGGCGGCGGGCAGGCGCCAGACGCGGATCGAGGCGTCGGGGACGCAGTCGCACGCCAGCGTGCGGCCGTCGGCGGAGAGCGCGTGCGCCTCGCAGCGGCAGCCGCCGTTGGCGTCGACGAGCAGGCGCCCGGTGGCGGCGTCCCAGAGCTGCACACCGCCGGCCTCGGGGCGCGTCACGGCCACCGCCCGCCCGTCGGGGAGCAGCTCGAGGCCGCGGATCACGGCGTCTTCGCCGCCGACGCTGACCGAGCGCTCGAGGACCGGTGGCGAGTCGACGACGTAGTGGAAGACCTGATTGCCGGCCGCCCCCCATAGCAGGCGACCGTCGCGGGAGAGCAGCACGCGCTGGAGGGTCTTGGCCTGCTCGAAGACGGTCGCCGCGACGAGGGTCAGCGGCGACCCGCGCCAGACGCTCAGCGTCCCGTCCTGGCTCGAGGCGGCGACGGTCCGCCCGTCGCCGCTCAAGCTGACGAAGCCGGATTCTCCCTCGTGGGTCGCGACCAGCACCGGCTCGGCGTCGTCGACTCCCCACACCCCGATCTTGGTGACCCCGCCTCCGACCTCCACGAGGGCCGCGAGGCGCTCGCCGGCGTCGTCGATCGCCAGCTGTCGCGCCTGCCAGTGGAGGCTCCCGATGGTGTGTCGCAGCCCGGCGGGCTGCGTCTGCCACACGCGAAACGGCGCGTCCGGCGCCTGGAACGCGCCGGAGACGAGGACCGGCGCGCCGCGGGCGAACGCCACGCGGCGGACGCGGTTGCCCTCCGGCAGGGTCGCCTGGATCAGGAGCCGCTTACGGCGCGTGTCCCAGACCGTCACGCGTCCGCCCAGGTCGCCCGCCGCGAGGAAGCTGCCGTCGCCCGACAGCGCCACACAGATGCCGTCGAGGCGGTACTGCTCGAAGCCGGCCGCGAGGGTCATCGCGTCGCCTCCGGACGCTCCCGCGGGGGAGCCGGCGGCAGCGCCGTCCTCCTCGCGCACCTTGGCCCCGGCGTCGGGCGTCGCCGCGGCCGGCCCTGCGTCCGGTGTCGCGACGTTCGGCCCGGCGTCTGGTGCCGCCAGGACTGGCCCGGCGTCTGGTGCCGCCAGGACTGGCCCGGCGTCGGGCGCCGCCACGGTCGGCGGCGGGGTCGTCGCGGCGACCACCTTGGGGGGCGCGTCGCTGTCGGGGGTCGGGCTCGCCGCGCTCGCGGGTGCGGCGTCCTCCACCGCCGGCACGACGTTCGAGGGTTTGGGGTCGCCGTCACCGGGCTCGTCGCTCGGACATCCGCCCAGCGCGGCCCAGACGGTGACGCAGAGCACGACGGCGATCGCGTCGCGTCGGGATCTCATCGGGTGCATCGAGCTCTCCTCCATGCGGCGATGATGCCGGCTTTGGGGACCGTGGCAACCCTGACGCGCGCGGGGACCGCTTTCACCGCGGTCCAATCGCCTCGCGCGCCGCGTGGATCGCCGGCGCGAAGGCAGACCGGGGGGCTTCCGAGCTTTGGGGGACACGCAGGTGGCGGCGGATCCGCCGCCAAGACGGCCAGCTACTTCGGCCCGGACCCTCAGTCGGTCACGTCGGCGGCGTGCTCACGAACGTACTTCACCGCGTCTCCCTCGCTCCACCCATCGCCGGCCATGAGGAACCGGACGCGCTCGCGTCCGGCGATCGTGAACGGGACATAGGCGTCGGCGAACGTCCCGCCGTGCTCGCCCTGCCACCGGACGGCGTCCTCGACCTCGTCGACGACGCGGGCGAGCGCCACCCCGTGGGCGGTCGCGACCGGGTCGCCAGCGTCGCGCCCGGCGCACCACGCGTCCGCGTCGAAGGCTGGGTACCAGCGGGTGTTGCGCGGCTGGAAGAGCCGGGTGGGGTTGTCGTCGACGATGATCACGCGGTCGAGGGCCTCGTCGAAGAGGCGCAGGTCCTTCGACGCCTCGAGCACCGGGTGGCCGCGGCGCGGGTTGGCGCGTCCGGGCCCCTCGTGCTTGGACTGCCGGACGAGGTAGCTGTTGGTCAGGACCGCGGCGATCGTCGCGTCGTGCGCGGGCAGGGGGATGCCGTCGACGGTCCAGGCGTTGAGCGCGGCCCAGGTCGGGTCGTCGAGGTTCGCGGAGAACAGCACGACCTCCCCGCCGAGCGCGCGGATGCGCTCGAACGCCTCGCGCCACCCCGGCGTACGCTGGATGTGGCGCGTCTTGCCCGAGGCGTCGGTCAGGGCGACGTCGTGGCAGCCGCCGAAGCGCTCGATGTGCTGGTCCCAGAGCGTCTCGTCGAGGTCGAACACGACGATGAAGGGCGCCTTCGCGAGGCGCGCCTCGACGTCCCGGCCGCACTCGAGGTCGCCGGCGCGCGCGCGCCGCAGCGCCTCGGAGAACCACGCCTCGGCGCCACCCTCGGCGCCGGCGCGGCTCAGGTCGCGGTAGTGGTTCTGGACCTCGACGGCCGCGAGCCGGGTCAGGCCATAGCGCTCCATCAGCGCGCCGATCTCGAAGAAGCGCATGTCGCCGTCGTTCGATCCGGCGTAGCGGTCGGTCCAGTCGGGCAGGGGCGGGAGCGTGACGTCCGCGAGGGGGGCGGCGGCCGCGCGAGCGGGCGGCTCGAGGGGCGCCGGCGCGGTGGCGCAGCCGGCGAGGGCGAAGGTGAGGGCGAAGGCGAGCCGGGACGCGGCGAGTCGCTGAGCGTGGAACATCGGGACCCCCTGGCGTGTCTCGGTCTCTCTTTTCGACCAAGGGGGGGCGCGTGTCTACACCTGGCGAGCCTCAGCGGCAGCCGTCGCAGCGACCGCGCAGCTGGACCTCGTATTCGCCCTTGGACACCGAGTCCGGGAGCTCTTGCCCCTCTATCCGGACGCGCACGCCCTCGAGGTGGCTCACCTCGCCGCACTCCGTGCACACGAAGTGCGGGTGCTCGGTGCAGGAGTTCGCCCGGCCCATCAGCTCGAAGCGCGCGAGCCCCCCGAAGACCGTGCGCCGCGCGATGTCGGTGTCCGCCAGATCGATGAGGTTTCGATACAGCGTCGACCGGTTCCAGGGGTTGTCGACGAGGGCGTCGACCACGTCCTGGTGGGTCAGGGGACGCGTCGCCGTGGCGAGCAGCCGCAAGACGGCGACGCGCGACGCCGTGACCCGCAGTCCGGCGGCCCGGAGCGTCCTGCGGATGTCGTCGAGGGAGCTGGATTCTTCGGTCGTGCGCGCGATCATGACAGCGAGGTTATTGCAAGTGTCTTGCAAGTGCAAGTGCAACGCGGTCACGCTGCCTGTCGCGCGATGCCCTTGATACGCTCCACCATCGCGAAGAAGCCGTTGCGCCGGTTGACGCTGATGTGACCCGCGAACCCGAGGCGCTCGAAGACGTCGTCGATGTCGGTCGCGAGGATCTCGGCGGGGGCCTTGCCCGAGTACAGGATCATCAGCACGGCGATGAGGCCGCGAACGACGATGGCGTCGCTGTCGGCGACGAGCTCCACCACCGGGGGCGTCCCGGTCACCCGGCCCACCATCCAGACCTGGCTCATACAGCCCTCGACCTTCGTGGCCGGGGTCTTGTACGCGTCGTCCATCTGCGGCAGCTGCTTGCCGAGGTCGATGATGAAGCGGTAGCGCTCCTCCCAGCTGTCGAGAAACTCGAGGCTCTCGAGGATGTCGTCGATGGTCGTCATGACCCGACCTTTGCGCTCGGCGAGACGAGCGTCAAGGACCGTCGGCTGTTCGCACCGCGCACCCACACGGATCCGCGGGCGCCAGGGGTATTTCCCCCACCCCGGTGTGCGGGATCTCACCGCGGCGCGATCCCGCACGAGTCGGGCGTCGCGCGTCGCTCGTCGGACCGGTGGCCCCGCGCTCGCGTCGCCGCTGGTCATTCTCGCCCCCGTCCCGCTCCGGGCGGCGGCTGCGCGTGGGCGCTGCTGCACTGGAACGCTACTTGCTATCGACCCTGGCGCGTTGAATCGACCCTGGCGCGTTGAGATGTGCCCCGTCCCGAGTCCCATCGGCCCAGACGCGAGACATCTCCGGGGACGGGCCTTCGCCGCCGCGTAGTCGACCCAGCACCAGGTCGCACAGCCACCGCGCGCGGCGCCGGCCCGTCCCCGCCTCGGTCGAGCAGAGGCGGGCTCCCCGCGCTTGGCACGAGGGCGGCTCCAAGCGATCGTGGGGCGCACCACGCTGGAGGCCAGACGAAGCAGCCGTGACGCGATGCCGCGGTCCTCGCCGCGATATACGCGGCGGGTGCGGGCGCCTACACCGTCATCTCCGGTCAGGAGGCGCTACGACACCTCAAGACTCGCTGCGCTGCGCTTTTCTTGAGGTGTCCCAGCGGGGGGCGTCAGAGACCGAGCACCGCTCGGACGGTGCCCCAGTTGTCGGCGCGGACCGAGCCGACGCGGACGCAGCGCAGCTGGCCGTCGGGGTCTACGAGCATCTGAATCGGCAGCGCGGAGTCCGGGTTCAGCCCGATCTCGCTGAGGTAGGCGGCGAGCGCCTCGGGGCTCTTGACGTGGCGCACCACGCCCGGCAGGCCCGAGCGCGCGCGCCTTGCGAGGGCGCCCTCGTCCTCGTCGACGCTCCACAGCTCGAGCGTCAGCGGCTTGCCCTCCTTCGCCAGGCCGTCCCGCCAGCGCGCGAGGAGCGGCATCTCCTCGAGGCATGGGGCGCACCACGTCGCCCAGAAGTTGACCCAGCGCCACCGGCCAGCCGGTGGCGCGTCGCCCTTGGTGCGGGTGGCCGGGCCCGTGAAGGCTCGCGCGCCCTGCGCGCCTCGCTCCGGCCAGTGCGCATCGCAGAACGACGCGAGCGCCTGGGTGTCGACCGGGACCGCCGCGACGCGCTCCTCCACGACGGGCGGCCGGGGCTTCTTGTCGCCGCACCCAACGCCCGCGGTGAGGACGGCGATGGTGGCCAGGGCGGTCAGATGTTGCAGTCGATCCATGCGATGAACGCGCTCCGGTTGATCTGGGTCTCGTCACACTCCGTTCCGGCGCGGCTCCGCGTCCACCCACAGAAGTCCGCCGTGAGCTGGGCGAACTCCTCGCCGAGCCAGAGGAGCCCGACCCGCTTCTTGATGTCGGGGTCCTTGAACTGCCCCTCGAGGAAGTCGAGCACGGACTGGGCTCGCGAGTTCGAGAGCTTCTGGTTGAAGGCCTTGGAGCCGTCGGGGGAGGCGCGGGCGACGACGAAGAAGAACGAGGCGCCGCCGCGGTCCGACCACGCCGCGTTGACGGCGCGCTGGGCCGCCTCGTCGAGCTCGGCCGAGCGGGTGTCGAACTGGATGATGTGGACCCGTGCTTTCAGCGGTAGGAAGAGCCTGTTGAAGTCCCCGGCGTCGAGCTGGACGATCTTGGCGGCGTCGGCCGGCTGGCAGCCTCGCCCCTGCGCGTCGAGCAGGCCGCAGGCCCCTGCGACGCGCCGCACGATCTGCTTGAGCTCCGGGGTGCAGTAGCCTTCCTCCGCCATCGCGGCGACGGCGACCTTCTTGGGACCGGGCTCGGTGGCCCGCAGGCTCTCTTCGGCGTCGCCGAGCCAGCCCGACACGACGATCGCGGGGATCGCGAGCCCGAGCAACAGTGGGATCTGTGGGACGAGCGCGTTCATGGCATCGCTCCGGCTTCCGCCCGTTGGTTCAGCATGTGGTTGAGGGTGTACTCCAGGCCGAGATCGGTGTCCTCGTCGCAGAGCCGCACGTCGTCGACGTAGAGCTGCGGCGTCACGACCGGGAGCGCGTTCGCGACGGCGAAGCGCAGGCTGCTCGTCACGCGGTCCTTCGCCTTCGAGGTCCCGACGCAGCCGCTCACGGCCGGGAAGCGCTCGGCGACCTCGCGCTCGATCGCCGCGGGGTCGTGGGCGCCGAGGGTCAGCAGGCGCTCCTGGTCGGCGAACGCCCAGTCGAGGATGGCCTTGGCCTGCTCGGGGGCGCAGAGCATCGCCTCGCTCAGGGCGCAGGCGCCCGGGTGGAGGCTCTGCTTGACCATCCAGTTGCAGCGCGAGTCGAGCGGGAACAGCAGGATCCGGGTGTTGAGCTGTGCGTCGAGGCCGCTCGAGGCGAGGCGCTGGTCGAACGCGCGGCACGAGGGGCAGAGCGGGTCGATCACCGAGAGCGCCGGGGTGATCCCTTCGCCTGGCATCTGCAGCAGCACGCCCTTCTTGTCCTCGGTCATCACGAGGCGGCCGCAGCCCGCGAGGCTCTTGCGTTCGCTCGGGACGAGGGCGAGGTACAGCACGACCAACGCGGCGACGGCGGCAGTCCCCTCGCCGAACCACAAGCCCCACCGGCCCCACGGTCGAGGCGTGCCTCCCGCCGGCTCGGCGCGTACGTGGGCGACGACCGCGAGGACGAGGAGGAGCCCCGAGGAGGCGTACATCCCGACGCACACCTGGCAGAAGTCGCCCAGCTGCGTCGCAGCGATCACCGCCCAGATGATGCTAGCGACGGCTGGTAACATCGCGCCGGCAAACAAGAAGAAGGTGTCATGCCGGGTCCTGTTGCGACGCAACAGGATCGCGATGGAGAGGGCGGCCAGGAAGGCGAAGACCGCGAGCGCGGCGACGCTCACCGGGAGGCCCCCCCAGATGCTGCGCCGGAAGAACGAGCTCCACGGCGAGAGCATGGCGTCTTTGCAGCCGCTCTGGCCTACGATCGCGTCGTCGCCGGGCATCACCGAGCAGTGGACGGCGTGGATCTGGCCGTCGAGGTGCGTGATGAAGTCGTGGGTGGAGAGCCCCGCGAAGAACGCCCCGACCAGCGCAGCGAGCGCCGCCGCGACCAACCAGCCGCCCCTTCGGGACCGGCTGGGGTGGGGACCGTCCGTCGGCGGCGGCCCGATGGGGACGTCGTCCAACTCGACCATGGTGTCACTCCCTGCGCGATGGTGACCCGCGGTTTGCGGGTCGGGCCTGGCGGGCCGTGAGCGCGCGCGTATCAACGCGCGACCGCGCCGGATTCCTCCGCTGCGCGCGTTTTCTCACCTCGTGAAGGCGTCGTCCACACACGTCTTCATGGACCCGTCAGAACTTCACGCGCCGCACGCGAGCGGGGCGAGCGGGCGTCCCCACGGCAGGGTGCGAACGAAGGTGCGGCGCGGGCGCTCGGCGTGTGGCGCGCGATCGTGGCCGCGCCGGGGGCGGCGCGGGGCTGAGATAGGGGGGGCCTGCGGGCTCCAGCCGGCGCGCAGGCGGTAGCGGTCGAACCAGGTGAGGACCTCGTCCCAGGCCAGATCGCGGAGCAGGACGTCGATCGGGGGGAGGTCGGGCGCGCGCGGGGGCGGCGGGTAGCGGATGTGGAGGTCATAGCGACCGCAGGTGGCGGCTTCGACGCGCACGACGACGCGGATGTTGTCGTCGGGATCCTGGCAGGTGGCGCTCCAGAGGGTGGTCATGGGGGCTCCGGGGAGTGCGTGGAGGGGGAGGGGCTTCAGACGGCGACGGGGGCTGGAGCCCCGGCGGCGGCCCGGCTCGTCGGAGACCAGCGTCCTCCGCGGCCGGCACGGGGCCGCGCCGCCAGCTGAAGACTCCGGTCTCCGACCTGCCGCTTGAGGTCAGCGGGCGTCGGCGGCTTCGGGGCCCAGCCGCCGGTCATCCCGTGGACGGTGAAGAAGTCGATCACCTCCTCCCACGTGAGCCGCGGCATGACGACGTCGACCCCGGAGAGGGGGTGGAGCGTGTTGCCCGCGGGGAACTGGACGTGGAGATCGTAGCGCACGCGCAGGACCGGGATGAGACGGACGTGGACGCGGAAGTTCGGGGCGGGGCACCAGTCACCTTGCCAGGGCTCTCTCATCGGTTCTCCTTCAGGTTCGAGTTGCTGGCCACCTACTCAAGCATCGTGCCAAGCCGGTTTGGCGCGCTCTGCGCGCGGTCGGCACGGTCGGAGGCGGGTCTGCGGCGCGCCGCGCGCGCGCAGCCGGGGTTCGGACTCCCCAAACGGTGGGGACTCGCGTACCCCGCACCGCTGCGGCGTCACGCCGCGCCGTTCGTCACCGGAGGGCAGGCCCAGGTGGGCGGTGAGCCTCGCCGGGCGCCGGCGAGGCGCGGGGACACGCGGCGGGTCGTGACGCCGGGTCGTCGCCGCGGCTGGGGGCGGAGGACCGTCCGGCGCGTCCAGGCGGCGGGGTCCGTCGGCGAGGCGACCCCTCGAGGGGCCGTCGGGGGCGGAGCGGCGGGTGACCAGCCGTGGCTCATGCCGCAGCGCTCGAGGTAGCCATGCACCTCGGTCCACGGGAGCTCCGGGGAGAAGACCGTGAAGCCCCGTCCGAGCGCGCCGGGCAGCGCGACCGGGGGATAGTCGAGGACGATGAAGTAGCGGTGCGGTCGGGCGTTGAACACCCGGGTCCAGACGTCGAGACCGGGGACCAGGGGCCAGCGCCCCGTCCAAACGAGCTTCGTCGCAGCGGCCATGGAGGGCCTCCCTTGCTGTGGTTGGCTTCGTCCCAGGGCAAGCTGCGTGCCAGGGGGGCGTGGGGCGGCCCGGGCAGAGCGTTTGCTCGGTTCTCGTGACTCGAGGGCGCGTGCGGAGGCTGTCCGCGGGGGTGATTCGACGGACCGTCGTCCCCAGCGCCGGGGTCCCTCGACCACCTCCGGGTCGGTCGGTCGGTGTCCCAACTGTGTCACGCGGGGGACGATCGCCTCGTCTCATTGGGCCTTGCTGCGTCGACACCTCCGTAGGCAGCGTCCCCCCGGGCGGCGGTTCATGCACCGCTGTTGCGCGCCGGGTCGGGCGCGAGGTCCGCCGAACCGTGGGGCGCGGGGACACCGTGGGGCGCGGGGACGCCCGGAGGCCGCGTGGACAGGCGAGTCGGTCTGCGTTAGTTTCCGGGGCATTACAGTGACACGCAGACACACGTTGACACATCGGGGCCAAGCGGCCCGAACCGGAGCGCGCTCATGGGCGGGAACGAAACGACACCTCGCGGGAAGTGTCCGGTCATGCACGGCGGCAACACGACCGTCGCTGCATCGAACATGGACTGGTGGCCCAAGGCGCTGAACCTCGACATCCTCCACCAGCACGACCGCAAGACCAACCCGCTGGGCGCTGACTTCGCGTACCGGGAGGAGGTCGCCAAGCTCGACACTGCGGCGCTGAAGCAGGACCTGCACGCGCTGATGACGGACAGTCAAGCGTGGTGGCCCTCGGACTGGGGGCACTACGGCGGCCTCATGATCCGCATGGCCTGGCACGCCGCCGGCACGTATCGCGTCGCCGACGGGCGCGGTGGAGCCGGCACGGGCAACCAGCGCTTCGCCCCCATCAACTCGTGGCCGGACAACGTCAACCTCGACAAGGCGCGCCGGCTGCTGTGGCCGATCAAGAAGAAGTACGGAAACCGCCTCAGCTGGGCCGACCTCATCGTCCTGGCGGGCACGATCGCCTACGAGTCGATGGGGCTGAAGACCTTCGGCTTCGGCTTCGGCCGCGAGGACATCTGGCACCCCGAGAAGGACACCTACTGGGGCTCGGAGAAGGAGTGGCTCGGCGCGAGTCGCTACGACGGCGCCGACCGTGAGTCTCTCGAGAACCCGCTCGCCGCGGTCCAGATGGGGCTGATCTACGTGAACCCCGAGGGCGTGGGCGGCGAGCCCGACCCGCTCAGGACGGCGCAGGACGTCCGCCTGACCTTCGCGCGCATGGCGATGGACGACGAGGAGACGGTCGCGCTGACGGCGGGCGGCCACACGGTCGGTAAGTGTCACGGCAACGGCGACGCGAGCCTGCTCGGCGCGAACCCGGAGGCGGCGGACGTCGCGGAGCAGGGGCTCGGGTGGCGCAACCCCAGCGGCAAGGGGGTCGGGCGCGACACCGTCACGAGCGGCCTCGAGGGCGCGTGGACGACCCATCCCACGCGGTGGGACGACGGCTACTTCCACCTGCTCCTCAACCACGAGTGGGAGCTGAAGAAGAGCCCCGCCGGGGCGTGGCAGTGGGAGCCCGTCGACATCGCGGAGGAGGACAAGCCGGTCGACGTCGAGGATCCGTCGATTCGGTACAACCCGATCATGACGGACGCCGACATGGCGATGGCGAAGGACCCGATCTACCGCAAGATCTCCGAGCGCTTCCACGCGGACCAGAGCTACTTCTCCGAGGTCTTCGCGCGCGCGTGGTTCAAGCTGACCCATCGCGACATGGGGCCGAAGGCGCGCTACATCGGCCCCGACGTGCCCGCCGAGGACCTGATCTGGCAGGACCCGATCCCGGCTGGCCGGACCGACTACGACGTGGCGGCCGTCAAGGCGCGCATCGCGAGCAGCGGCCTGAAGGTCAGCGAGCTGGTCGCCACCGCCTGGGACAGCGCGCGGACCTTCCGCGGCTCGGACATGCGCGGCGGCGCGAACGGCGCGCGCATCCGGCTGGCTCCGCAGAAGGGGTGGGCGGGCAACGAGCCGAAGCGTCTCGCGCGCGTGCTCGGCGTGCTCGGTGGCATCGCCGCGGACACGGGTGCGAGCGTGGCGGACGTGATCGTGCTCGCCGGCAACGTCGGCGTCGAGCAGGCGGCGCGGGCCGCGGGCGTCGAGGTCACCGTCCCGTTCGCTCCGGGTCGCGGTGACGCGACGGACGCGATGACGGACGCGGCGTCCTTCGAGGTGCTCGAGCCGCTTCACGACGGCTACCGCAACTGGCTGAAGAAGGACTACGTCGTCAGCGCGGAGGAGCTGATGCTCGACCGGACGCAGCTCATGGGGCTCACGGCGGCCGAGATGACCGTGCTCGTCGGCGGGCTGCGGGTGCTCGGCGCGAACCACGGCGGCACGCCGCACGGCGTGTTCACCGACCGGGTGGGGCAGCTGACCAACGACTTCTTCGTCAACCTGACCGACATGCGCTACGCCTGGGCGCCGGCGAAGGGCGGGCTCTACGAGGTCCGCGACCGCGCCACCGGCGCGGTGCGGTGGACGGCGACGCGCGTCGATCTGGTCTTCGGGGCCAACGCGATCCTGCGCGCCTACGCGGAGCTCTACGCCCAGGACGATGGCCAGGCGAGGTTCGTCGCGGACTTCGTCGCGGCGTGGGCCAAGGTCATGAGCGCCGACCGGTTCGACCTGGCCTGACGGTGTGCGCTCTCCGCCACTCGGGACGTAGCCCGCTACGACCCGGGTGACGCGGCTGCCGGTCTCGGGCTCTGCGTCGTGACCCCGCGAGCAGGCACGCGACGGTCGTCGGCGCACGGCAGTCGGTGGCCGTGGTGCCGCCGGCTGATCCTGACGATCGGGTAGCCGGGCGAGTCTTGGCCTCCTGCGGCGATATACCGCGGGTGCGCGAGGTGGGCGTCGGGCGGGCGTGATCGTGGTCGCGTGTTGCGCGGAATCGTGATTGAAGTCAAGGTGTTGGCTCGCCAGATCGGCGCCCGGCCGGGGCGCGCTGTGGCGGGCGTGTGAGGTCGCGCCGGGGCGCGGGTTGGGGGTGCGACGTCGCCGGCCGTATGCTGGCGCCATCCTCGCATCGCCGGGGGCTCGAAGGCGGTGGGCTGCGTGCGGCGGCCCGCCGAAGGGAGGCGACATGTCTGAACAACCGCAGGGATGTGCTCGGATCACCGGCACGGTCTCCGGCGCGACGCCGGAGCCGTCGGGGCCCGAGGAGCGACACGCGGACAAGGAGGACGTCATGACGGCACGTGTGGGCCAGAAGGCCCCTGACTTCACCGCTCCGGCGTACCACCGTGGTGGTTTCACGTCGGTGCAGCTCTCCAGCTACCTCGGCAGGTGGGTGCTCCTCTGCTTCTATCCGGGGGACTTCACCTTCGTCTGAGCGACCGAAGTGTCGGCGGTCGCCGACAAATACTCGGATCTTCAGAAGCTGGGTGTGGAAGTGATCTCGGTGAGCGTGGACAGCCACTTCGTCCACAAGATGTGGAATGACCACGAGCTCACGAAGATGGTGGAGGGCGGCGTGCCGTTCCACATGGCCTCGGACCAGGCCGGCAACGTGGGCCGGGCCTACGGCGTGTGGGACGAGGTGCAGGGGATCGAGCTGCGCGGGCGCTTCATCATCGACCCGGACGGCGTCATCCAGGCGGCGGAGGTGCTGACCCCGCCGGTCGGGCGCCGCCTCGCCGAGACGATCCGCCAGGTGCAGGCCTTCCAGCACGTCCGGGCTACCAAGGGCGCTGAGGCGATGCCGGCCGGGTGGGTCCCCGGTGGCACGACGCTCAAGCCTGGCCCCGATCTCGTGGGCAACGTCTGGAAGGTGTGGAAACCGTCGATGGAAGGCTAGCGGCTGCCTGGCGGTCTGCGCGGCGGCTCCCGCTGCTGGCGGCGGCGCTCAGCCGTCTTCACGTGGGGGCGGGCCGCCGCGCGGATCGCGACGCCGCTGCCGGTGTGCCCGGAGGGCGACCGAACCAGCGCGTCGCTGCGTCGGCGTGGTGGTCCAAGGGCTGGTGCGGCGTCGCGGGGTCAGCCCGAGGTCTCGTTGCGGTGGCGTCGCAGCTGTGACGGGGTAGGGCGGGTGCGGTCGGTGTCGCCGAAGGTGGTCGCCGTCTCGGTCCAGTAGGCGTAGCCGTGCCGCTCGATGCGGCGCGCGGCGCCGGTGACCTCGAGTTCGGTCAGGATGCGGTGGATGGTGGCGGCGTCGGTCGAGGCGAACAGGTGGCCAAGCTCGGTCTCACGCATCGGGTGGCGGGTGATCACGTCGAGGATCGCCGCCGCCGGGTCGGCGGACGCGATGGCTGCGTTGTCGGGTGCGGGGGGGACGACGGCGGCGACCTCGCCGAGCACGGCGACGGCCTTCATCAGCCGCTCGGCGTCGGGCGCATGAACCCACTGCTCGCAGGGCGGTCGGGTGGGCAGCGTGATCTGCACGCCGTCGGGGCTCATCGTGGTCAGCAGCGCGGCCAGCGCCTCGAGCGCTTCGTCGCCGTCGTTGAGCCCGGCGACGAGCATGACCTCGATCCACAGCTTGCCCGAGTACTCGCTCCGAAGCGCGCGCACACTGTCAACAGGCGGGTGACTGGCTCCACCCTGGGGGCGGCGAAACGGATCCACTTGTGGGGAACGTGACGTGGCAACGTT
>PHBI01000245.1 GCA_002841945.1 Deltaproteobacteria bacterium HGW-Deltaproteobacteria-14 | reverse complement strand
GCGCCGAGGCGCAGGTGGCGGCCGGCGCCCTGGTGACCGCCGGTGCGGCGCTCGCCGACGCCGAGGCGCGGGCGTCGATCGGCCTGACGGCCGCGCGGGTCTTGAGGCTCTCCGGCGACGGGACCGGGGCGCGGGCGGCCGCGATGGGCGGCCTCGCGGCCTGTCGTGAGGCCGCGCCGGTGAGCCCGATGGTCACCGGCGCGCTGCTGCGCGAGCTCGCGACCCTCGACTGGCAGTCGGGGTGCGCGGACGACGCCATCGCGCGCGCTCGGGAGGCCATCACCGTGGCCCGCGAGGGTCACGACGGGCGCGCGCGCGGCGAGGCCGCGATGGCCCTCGGGACGGCGCTCCGGACCGCGGGGCGCGCCGAGGAGGCGGTCCCGCTCTACGAGGAGGCCGCGCGCCGCTTCGCCTCCGACGGGGCGCTGGCGCTCCTCGGGAAGGCCCACAACAACCTCGGCGTGTGCCACTACCTGACCGGGAGGGTCGAGGCCGCGGCCGACGCGTGGCGAGAGGCGCTGCGGGTGGCGGAGATCACCGCGGAGCGCGACGAGCAGGTGATCCTGCTCAACAACCTCGGCTTCATGTACCTCGAGCGCGGCGCCCACGGGCTCGCCGAGCGCAGCCTGGACGAGGCCCTCGCGCTGGCCACCGACGACGCGACCGCGGGGCTCCGGCTCGGGGTCCTCGGCAACCTGGCCGACGTGCGGATGCAGCAGGGAGCGCTCGCCGCGGCCCGAGAGTGCCTCGACGCCGCGCTGGCCCTCGCGGCGGCGCGCGGCGCCCGCGGCGACGTGGTGGAGAACCAGCGGCGGCTGGCCGAGCTCCTCCTGCTCGAGAGCGCCCCGGCGCGCGCCGCCGAGACCGCGCGTGGCGCCCTCGTGGAGGCGGAGGCCCTCGGCCTCCAGCGCGAACAGGCACACCTGCTGCGGGTCAGGGGACTCGCGAAGCTCCGCCTCGGCCACGTCGCCCACGCGCGACGGGCGCTCGAGCAGGCGACCAAGACCGGCGCCCTCGCCCCCGACAGCCTCGACGGACAGCAGCTCGCGCTGGCCCTCGCCGAGCTCGAGCTGGTGGCCGGCGATCCAGCCCGCGCGCAGACCCTGGTCGACGCCGCGGTCGCGGCGCTGAGCCGCCTCGGCGCCGCCTGGCACGCTGATCAGGCGCGGCTCCTCGTCGCCCGGGTCGAGGCCCAGGCCGAGAGCCTCGGGCCGCCGGTCGGCACGGCGGTCGTCGAGCGCGCCGTCGACCTCGTGACCGGGGGCACCTCGGCCGAGGAGATCGCGCTCCACACCGTGGCCCTGGCCCTCGAGGCATGCGGGGCCGAGCACGGCACCCTCTTCCTCGAGCCGACGCCGGCCCACGACGCGCTGCGGGTCTCGTCGACCGCGCCGGGCATCGACGCGCCGCATGACGACGTCGGCGACTTCAGCCAGACCGTGGCGCGCCGCGTGCTCGCGACCGGGACCTCGGTCTGCCTCCAGCACGTCGAGGACGACGCCATCGTCGCTAGCGCCGAGAGCGTCGTCGCGATGCACCTGCGCTCCGTGTTGTGCGTCGCGATACCGCTCGAGGGGCGCTTCGGTGGGCTCCTCTATCTCGACAGCCGGGTACACGTCGGCGGGCGTTTCCAGCGGGCGCTGCCGACCGTCGAGCGCCTCGCGTCCCTCGTCGGCATGGCCCTGGACCGGATGCGCCTGACCGACCGCGTCGCGTCCCAGGTGGGGCTGCTGTCGGTGGTCTCACACGAGCTCCGCTCGCCGCTGACGACGCTCCTCGGGTTCGGCGAGCTGGCCGCCGCCGACAGCGCCCCAGGTGGGGGGCCGCACGCCGCGACCCTGGTCGGCGTCGTGCTCGAGGAGGGCCACCGGATGCGGCGGCTGGTCGACGACGTCCACGCGCTCGGTCGCGCCTGGCGCTTCACCCTCGACAAGGCGGGGGCGATGCCCGCCGGGCTGCTCCTCGAGGGCGCCCAGCGCCGGGCCCGCCCAGCCGCGGCGGCCCGCGGCGTCCACCTCGCCATCGACATCGAGCCCGGGCTGCCCGCGGTCTTCGCGGACACCGAGCGCGTCCAGCAGGTCCTCGGCAACCTCATCGAGAACGCGATGCGCCACTCGCCCGAAGGGGGCCAGGTGACGCTGCGGGTCTGCCGCGAGCGCTTCACCGGGCAGGTCGGCGAGCGCCGCGCCCTGCGCTTCACCGTCGAGGACGAGGGGCCGGGGATCGCCGAGGCCGACGCCGACGCCGTCTTCGAGCGCTTCAACCGCGGCTCCCGCCCCAAGGGCAGCGGCAGCGGGCTCGGCCTCAGCATCGCCCAGAGCATCATCCACGCCCACGGCGGCCGCATCTGGGTCGAGAGCAGGCAGCCCGGGGCCCTGTTCCACTTCACCCTCCCGCTCGCCGACCGGTCCCCCATCGCGGAGTAGCTGCGGCGCGACCCGGCAGCGCGCGTCCGCGGGCGCCAGCGACGACGACGCGCCACGCGCCACGCGACCCAGGGCGCGACGCCCTCGACAGAGTTGAAAACACCGCTGATCCCTGCCGGCCGGTAGTGTAAGGTGCCGTCGCTCGAACCGTTGGCTCCGGTCGAGTCGCCCACCCGAGCCCGTACGAGCCCAGGCGGACCATGCAGCGCATCACTCTCCCCCTCCTCTTCGTCGGTGCCGTTCTTCTGACCGCGACCGCGGGCTGCCCAGGCGGCGGCGGCGGCGGCGGCGGCCACACCCCGGTCGCGTCCTGCGGCAACGGCGAGATCAACGGCACCGAGCTGTGCGACGGCCCAGCCTTCGCCCGCGGCCAGGCGTGCTCCGGCTACGGCCTCGCCGACGGTGATGTGCAGTGCAACACGGATTGCACGCTCAACTTCGCGACGTGCTCGTATCAGGACTATTGCACTGCGAATAGCCTGTACAACAACGGCGCCTGCGACCCCTGCGACGCCCTCGGCGGCGTGCGCGATCCCGACTGCACCGCGGCCTGCGGCGCGGACGGCACCTGCGCCGACGCCTACGACCCGCTGGTCGACGCCTACACCTGCCGCCGCCTCGGGCTCGTCGATCCCGACTGCGGCATGTGCGGCAACCGCATCCTCGAGGGCAACGAGCTGTGCGACGGCACCGCCTTCGACCCCAACACCTACAAGTGCGAGGCCTACGGCTACTACGGCGGTCAGGTGAAGTGCCGCACCGACTGCGGCCCGGACTTCTCGTCGTGTCTGGCCTCGGACTGCGGCGACGGGCAGGTCGACGGCTTCGAGGAGTGCGACGGGGCCGACTTCAACGGCGACACCTGCGCCAACCACGAGGGGGTCGCCGGCACCCTGAGCTGCACCGCCGACTGCAAGGTCGACGCATCGGCCTGCGTCGCCCCCGGCTGCGGCAACACCTTCATCGAGCAGGGCACGGAGGACTGCGAGGGCGACAACCTCGGCGGCGCGAGCTGCGAGACCCTCGGCTACGTCGCCGGCACCCTGAGCTGCAACGAGGGCTGCCACTTCGACGAGAGCCAGTGCGTCGCCGCCGGGTGCATGAACGGCATCAAGGAGGCGACCGAGGACTGCGAGTTCGACGGCGCGACCCCGGACCTCCAGGGCGCGACCTGCGGCAGCCTCGGCTTCGTGGAGGGCGTCGGCGAGGTCCGCTGCAAGCAGGACGACTGCAAGTTCGACACCTCGCTGTGCAAGGCGGCGGGCTGCGGCAACGGGGTCAAGGAGCCCGGCGAGGACTGCGAAGGGAGCGAGAGCACCCAGTGCTCGGCGATCGGCTTCGCGAGCGGCACCGCCGTGTGCTCCAACTGCAAGTGGATCAAGACCACCTGCGTCCAGGGTTGCGGCAACGACAAGAAGGAGATCAACGAGAAGTGCGACGGCTCCGACCTCGCCGGCCAGAGCTGCGAGAGCCAGGGGTTCGGCGCGGGGACGCTGTCGTGCCGCACCGACTGCAACTTCAACACGACCCAGTGCGGCGCGCCGGTCGTCGCCTGCGGCAACGGCAAGCTCGAGGGCGGCGAGATCTGCGACGGCACGAAGTTCATCTCCGGGCTGACCTGCGCGGCGCTGAACCTCGGCGGCGGGGCGATGAAGTGCACGAGCGAGTGCATCCCCGACTTCTCGTCGTGCACCGAGCCCGACGTCTGCTACGCCAACGGCTTCAACGGCGACGGGCTCTGCGATCCCTGCAACAAGTGGGGCGGCGAGAGCGACATCGACTGCGCGTGCGCCTCCGACGGGCACTGCGACGGCTTCTGGGATGCGCTCGCCGGCTACGCCGACACCTGCGAGGCGGCCACCGGCCACCGCGACCCCGACTGCGTCCCCTATTGCGGGGACAACGCCATCCAGGCGTACACCATCTCCGACACACAGCAGATCCCGATCGAGCCGTGCGACGGCAACATGTTCCTCCCCAACTACAACACCTGCCAGAACTTCGGCTTCACCGGCGGGACGCTCAAGTGCTCCAACACCTGCCACCTGGACTTCTCGAGCTGCCAGTGACCCCGGCGCGGGCCGGACGCACCGCGGCATGAGGCTGCTCCACACCTCGGACTGGCACCTCGGCGCGACCCTCGACGGGGTGTCGCGCGAGGCCGATCACGCGCGCTTCCTCGACTGGCTCCTCGACACCATCGAGGCCGAGGCGGTCGACGTGCTCGTCGTCGCGGGCGACGTGTTCGACATCGCCCAGCCGTCCGCCGAGGCCCAGCGGCAGTACTACCGCTTCCTCGCGCGGGCGGCGGGCTCGCGCCTCGCGGGCGTCGTCGTCGTCGGCGGCAACCACGACTCCGCCTCGCGGCTCGACGCGCCGGCCGAGGTGCTCGGCACCCTCAACGTCCACGTCGTCGGCGGCCTCGAGGCCGACCCCGACACCTGGGACCGCTGCCTGCGCCCCATCCGCGGCGGCGCCGGCAAGGTCGTCGCGGTCGTCGCGGCGGTGCCCTTCGTACACGAGTACCGCCTCGGCGTCCGCGCCACCCGCGGCGACGACAAGGAGACCCGGCGCGAGCTCCGGACCGCCTTCACCCGGCTCTACAAGCGCCTCGCCGACCGCGCCGCCGGACGCTGGCCCGGGGTGCCGCTGATCGCGACCGGGCACCTGACCGCGATCGGCGCCGCCAAAGACGACTACATCACCCACATCCACCAGGTCGACCGCGCCGGCACCCTGCCCGCCTCCATCTTCGACAAGCGCTTCGACTACGTGGCGCTCGGGCACATCCACCGCGCCTTCGCCATCGAGGAGCGCGCCATCTGGTACTCGGGCTCCCCCATCCCGCTGCGCCTCAAGGAGACCGAGACCCCGCGCCACGTGCTGCTCGTCGACCTCGAGCCCGGGACCGAGGCGCGGGTCGCCAAGCACGAGGTCCCGCGCTTTCGCGACCTGGTCCTCCTCGAGGGGGACCGCGCCCAGGTCGAGGAGGCGCTGGGCGAGCTCACCTCGGACGCCCCGCTGCCCCCCATCGTCTACGCCCGCGTCACCGTCGACGGCTACGACCCCGGGGTCCAGGCGGCGCTCCAGGATGCCCTCGCGCGCCGCGGCGACGCCGAGGAGATGCGGCCCCACCTCGCGGTGGTGCGCCAGGAGGCGAGCCCACCGCCCCCCTCGAGCGCAGCCGGGGGCGGCGACGACGCGGAGGTGCGCCCGAGCCTCCGGGATCTGAGCCCCGAGGACGTGTTCCGACGGCTGTGCGGCGAGCGCGGCGAGACCCTCGACGACGCGCTGCTGGCCGCCTTCCGAGACCTCCTGACCGGGCCCGAGGAGTCCCTCGCCCCGGCCCCGGAGCCCCGCGCTGCACCGCAGCAGGTCCTGCTGCTATCGTCCGACGACGGCGACGCCGCGTGAAGCTGCACCGCATCGAGATCGAGAACCTGAGCTCGCTCTACGGCGAGCACGTCGTCGATCTCGACGTCGATCTTCAGGGCGCGCCGCTCTTCGTGATCGTCGGGCCCACGGGGGCCGGCAAGTCGACGGTCCTCGACGCCGTGAGCCTCGCGCTCTTCGGCGAGACGCCGCGGCTCGACAACAGCCGCGCCCGCGACCGCGGCGACGACGTGGACAGTCGCCACATCATGAGCCGGGGGACCGGGGTGTGCCGGGCGGTCGTCGACTTCTCCCGCGCCGAGAACGACGGCGCGCGGACCCGCTACCGCGCCGGCTGGTCGTGCCACCGCGCCAACCGCCAGCCCGACGGCGCCTTCCAGACGACCCGGCGCTCCCTCGAGCGGGCGCTCCCCGAGGGTGGCTTCGAGCTGCTCGTCGACGACCCCCGCAAGAAGGTCTACGAGCCGCACTTCGAGCGAGCCCTCGACGGCCTGACGGTGCAGGACTTCCAGCGCTCGATCCTGCTGGCCCAGGGCGAGTTCACGGCGCTCTTGAAGGCGAGCGCCGACGAGAAGGCCGCCATCCTCGAGCGGCTGACGAGCACCGAGATCTACGCCGACATCGGGCGCCGGGCCAACGCCATGCGCCGCGCGGCGACCCAGGCGTTCGAGCAGGCGCAGGCGCGGCTCGACGCCCTCAAGGTGATGGCGCCCGACGAGCTGTCCGACCTCGAGGCCCGCCGCGACGCCGCCGCTGAGCGGCGCGACGCCACCCGGGCGGAGCTCGATCGCCGCGACGCCGACGTGCGCTGGCTCGTGCGCGCGGCGGCGCTCGAGCGCGACGCGGTCGCCGAGGAGGAGGCGCTCGCCGTGGCCCTCGCCGCGCAGGAGGGGGCTCGGGGGGACCTCGCGCGGCTCGACGAGGACGCGCGCTGCCGGCCCGCGAGCGCGTTGGCGGCGGCGGTGGAGCGCGACGAGGCCGAGCGAGAGGCGCTCGAGGCGCGCGGGGAGGCGCTCGCGGCGACCGTCACGGCGCTCGACGCCCGGCTC
>PHBI01000020.1 GCA_002841945.1 Deltaproteobacteria bacterium HGW-Deltaproteobacteria-14 | reverse complement strand
GGCGGGCGCGGAGACTGATTCCCCGCTTGGGAGGCTGCGGGGAGATGGCTGCGGAGCGTCATGTCCCCGCCGTCGACTTCGCCGCGCAGCGTCGGGTGGAGGCGGCGGAGCCGCCGGATCAGCCGCTGGGCGCTCGTCAGTCCAGCGAGCCCCAGAGCAGCACGGCGGCGTTGCGCGCGACGTGGTCCTCGATGACGTCGTAGCTGGCGTCCTCGTCGTCGGCGGGATCGAGGGCGAGGCTCGCCCGGAGCTCCTCGATGTCGGTCAGCACGAAGCGCGTGATGATGTGGCAGATCGACATCACGGCGATGCGGGCGTCCACCGCGGAGCGCCCGGCGACGTCGGTCACGAAGCCCGCGGCGCGGTCCAGCGCCGGGGCGATCACCCGCTCGCGCCCGCCCTCGGGCAGGTGACCGGTGGTGACGCTCTCGCAGGTGATGACCCGCAGCAGTCGCTGGTGGCGTCGGGCGAAGCGGAAGCACTCCCGGACCACCTGGTCTGACGCCGTGCGCGGTCCCGACGCCGCCGTCGCGACGTCGAGCATCGCGTCCTGGTGGGTGGCGAGCCCGTCGAGCATCGCGTCGACGCAGGCGTCGAACAGGCCCTGCTTGCTCCCGAAGTGATGGAGCACGGTCGACATGCTGACCTTGGACCGGCGCGCGACCTCACGGATAGCGGCGCCTTCGCGGCCGTTTTCACCGAAGAGGTCCACCGCCGCCTGCAGAATTCGGTTGCGGGTCACGGCCGGGTCGGTGTTCGGGGGACGGCCCACAGCTCCTCCAGGAGATCGTACGCGCACGGGACGCTAGCGTGGAGGCACCGCCCCCGGTGGCGCTCAGCGCCCACGGGCCAAGGCGCACCGCACGCCTCGTGGTCCTCCTTGGTGCCGCTCCGCGCCGACGCCCGCGCCGTCCGCGGGGTTCGGCCGCGCGACGACGTCGACGCTGGAGCGGTCGACAGCCCCGCTGTCACGCGGGACGCGCCGAACGTACACGCAACGCGTCGTCTTCATCAAGATCCGCGGCGCCAGGACGCCTGCGCGGTGGGCGCGCTCAGCCGGCGAGGACCTCATCGAGGCGCCGCTTGAGCACCTCCTCCGAGAACGGCTTCTGCAGCGTCGGCAGCCCGGCCTCGAGCCGCCCCTCGTGCACCAGCATCTCCTCCGGGTAGGCCGACATATAGACCGCGCGCAGCGCCGGCCGCCGCACCTCGAGCCGGCGCATCATGTCGCGCCCGCTCATCCCCGGCATCACCATGTCCGTCAGCACCAGCGCGATCCGCGCCAGCTGCGCGTCGGAGAGCGCCAGCGCCTCCCCGGGCTCGCCGGCCTCGATGACCTCGAAGCCCGCGTCCTCGAGATAGAAGCGCACGGTCATCCGCACCAGCGAGTCGTCCTCGACGACCAACACCGTGGTGCGCGGCGCGGTCACCGCCTCGCTCGGAGCGTCGCCCCCCACCCCGCGCGCGGTCGCCACCGCGCCGACGGGTGGCGCCGGGTCCGCCGGTCGCGGCGCGGCCTCCCCCGTCAGCCCCTCGCCCGCGCGCGCCGTCCCGGGGACGAAGCGCGAGAGCGCCGCGGTCGCCCCGTCGCCGTGGCGCGGCAGGACCATCGAGAAGGTCGTCCCGACCCCGAGGCGGCTGTCCACCTCGACGTGCCCGTCGAGCTGCCGGACCAGGGCGTAGACCGTCGACAGCCCGAGGCCGGTGCCGTCGATGCCCTTGGTCGTGAAGAACGGCTCGAAGGCGCGCTCCACCACGTCGCTCGCCATGCCCATCCCGGTGTCCGCCACCCGCAACAACACGTATGAGCCGGGGCTCAGCGCGGAGTGGGCCGCGGCGTCCTCGGCGCTGAGCTCGACGTCCTCGGTCGTCAGCTCGAGCGTCCCGCCGGCGGGCATCGCCTCCCGCGCGTTGACCGCCAGGTTCATCACGATCTGCTCGATCTGCGCGGCGTCGGCGAGCACCGCGCCGCGCGCGCGCAGCGCGGTCACGAGGCGGATGTCTTCGCCGAGCAGGCGCTCGAGCATCGCCCTGAGCTCGCCGAGCACAGGCTCGAGGTCGAGCGAGGTCGGGGGCTTCGCGCGCTGCCGCCCGAAAGCGAGCAGCTGCCGCACCAGCCCGACCCCGCGCTCCGCCGCCTGCCCGATCTCCTCGACGTACTCGCGCGCCGGCGCCCGGGCGTCGAGCTGCCCCTCCGCCAGGTGGCAGCAGCCGATGATCCCCATCAGGATGTTATTGAAGTCGTGCGCGATGCCGCTCGCGAGCCGCCCGACGGCCTCCATGCGGCGAGAGTGGTGGACCTCGCGCTCGAGCTGCTTGGCGACGGTGAGGTCGCGGTTGACCGCGACCAGCCCGACCCGCTCGAGCGTCGGGGAGAGCATGAACGAGAGCGACGAGAACACGTTGACGAGGCTCCCGTCCCGACGCCGCTGGACGACCTCCCCCTCCCAGCGCCCCTCCGCTTCGAGGCGCTCCAGACAGCTCCGCGCGTCACCTCCCGCACAGCGGGTCTCGAGCAGGCTGTCGAGGCGGCGGCCGAGCGCGTCGCCGCTGCTCCACCCGTACATCGCCTCCGCCGCGTGGTTCCAGCTGAGGATCACCTGGTGTCGATCGGTCGAGACGATGGCGTCCTGCACGCTGTTGAGCAGCGCGGTCTCGTAGGCGCGGTGCTGCTCGGCGCGGGCGACCGCGCCGTCGTCTCGCTTGGCGTCCGCCATGTCTTCGGTCTGCTTGTTCAAGTCGCCATGCAACCCGCGCCGGTGCCCCGAGGGCAGGGAGCGCGACGGGTCTGCACGAACCAGGCCAATCGGCGTGACCGGCCGCGATACGCGGCCCGGCTAGCTCTTCGGAGCCTTCCCCCCCTCGCCCCGGGGTGTCGCGGTGGGCCATTTCGCCCACCACGACCGTCCGCCGTGCAAAAAAGCACGGGCGCGGACGCCGGCTTCCGACCGCGACGTGTCCCCGCGTGGCCCGACTCGGGCGTGCGAATACGCCCACCGTCCGCCCCTGTTTGCGATTTCCGCAAACGCGCGCGCGCGGCGCGCTGCATTCGCAAACTCATCTGATCTTCGCCCCGGGAGACGTTCGGGAGGTCGCGGAGTTGACCCACGAAGGCAATGCGGTAGGATCCGGGCGAGGGACGAACGAGCTCGCCGCGCAAGCTGGATGAGCTCCAACGACTCGGCGACGTCGAGCGCCGTCGGTGGCGGGTGAGGCCACCGACGGAACACGATTCCACCACTCTGTTCTCTTCAGGGTCGTGCCGATGAACAACGAGGATCTGCGCGCAATCCACCGCATCCCGGTGCGCCTCGTCGTATCGCATCGGGGCCGCAGCGCCCCACTCGGGAAGACGCGAGATCTGAGCCTCTACGGCGTGTTCATCGAGACGCCGGCGCCGTTCTCGATCGGCGCCGTGTTGCCGCTCGAGCTCGAGCTCGACCCGGGCAAGCCCACGGTCGAGCTCAGCGCGGAGGTGGTCCGCCACACGCCGGACGGGATGGGGCTCCACTTCATCAACGCCGAGCGGTCCGCCACCCGGCAGCTCAAGAAGTGGATCGTCGAGTTCACATCGGTGCAGGGGACCCAGCACTGGGTGGAGCAGCTGCACGACGCCGGCCGCGACGTCGAGCCGGTCCGCTCCCCCGCGCGCATCCGCGAGGTGCTCGAGGAGCTGTGGCGACGGAGCACCGAGATCACCCTGGTGCCGCCCGGGCGCCTCTCGCGCGACTACGCGCGGCTCGTCAGCATCGAAGCCGGCGCCCTCGTGTTCGAGACGCGCGACAACGCGACGTCCATGCTCGAGGGCGAGGAGGTCTTCGCGCTGACGACGCTCAAGTTCGCGTCGTGGTCCTTCAGCGTCCGCGTGAGCGCCGTCGACGGCCGCGTGCTGCGGTGCGACATGCCCACCTCCATCGTCCACTCGGAGCGGCGCGGCAAGGGCCGCGAGAAGATGCCCGAGGGCTCGGTCCTGCGCCTGCCGTCGCCGTACCGAGGCGGCGCCGAGCTCGACTTCCCGGTGGTCGAGCGCAGCGCAGACGGGCTGAGCTTTCGAGCGCCCGCCGAGTCGTGCCTCGTGTCCCTCGGCGCCCCGCTCGCGGGGGCGACCCTGATCCACGGCGACCGCAGCGAGCCGCTCCAGTGGGCGGAGGTGCGCCACATCACCCCGCTCGCGGGCGACGCCGGCGAGCCGTCGTCCTTGCGGATCGGGGTCTCCTTCGGCGTGCCGCACCGCCGCGCCCCCCGCGACGCGCCGGACGAGGCGCAGCGCGCATCCAGAATCGGTGGTCCGCTCGGGTGGATCTCGCGCCGACTCGGCGGCTTCCTGAACACCGTCAGCTACGTCTTCCACCGCAGCCGCGCGAAGCTCGGCCACGGCCTGGACGCGACCAGCCGCCGCGTCACCATCACCACCGGACCGCTGCAGCTCGCCGGGGTGCTCGAGCAGAGCTTCGGCAGCGACGAGCGCGTGAAGTGCCCGCTCGTCATCGTCATCCCGGGGTTCGCGGGCCGCAAGGAGCAGATGAGCTACCTCGCGGGCACGCTCATCGACGGCTTCCGCCGCCAGCACGGGGATCTGGCCGTGCTGCGGATCGACGGCAGCAACAACCTCGGCGAGTCCGAGCGCGACCCCGAGTGCACCGGGGCCGGCCGCGAGGCGCTGCACTACACCCTGAGCGGGCTGGTCGACGACGTGTTGGCGACGCTGTCCTGGAGCCGCCAGAACCCGTTCGTCGAGCCGACCCACGTGATCCTCGTGTCCGTCTCGATGGCGAGCATCGGGGTGCGCCGCGCCCTGACCCTCCCCGAGGCGGCGGACGTCGGGCTGTGGGTGTCCTACATGGGCGCCGCGGACGCCATCCACGCCATCCGCAACGTCTCCGGCAACATCGACCTCGACGCCTACCACTCGCGCGGCCAGCGCCTCGGCTTCGTGTCGCTCAACGGGGTGCTGACGGACGGCGACCGCTTCTGGGCCGACATGCTCGCCCAGGGCCTCGGCTACCTCGACGGGGCGCGCAGGGAGATGGCGCAGATCAAGGCCGACGTCGTGTGGCTGCGCGGCATCCACGACGCGTGGATGGACCCGCGGCGGGTCGAGGAGCTCATCGACACCGAGGCGCCCGGCGAGCGCGAGCTCATCAAGGTCGACAGCGGCCACGTCCCGCGGACCGGCGACGAGGCCATCTCGCAGTTCGTCGCCATCACCCAGCGCGTCTGGCAGCACGTCCACCAGTCGCCGCTGGCGACGTTTCGACCCTCGCTCGGGCGCCTCGAGGTCAACGCGCGCGACGAGTGGGCGCGCGTGCGCGGTGGCATCCGCGAGACGCCCTCCGCGTGGTGGCGCAGCTACCTCCTGGCGGACGGCGGCCTCGGCTTCGACGTCCTCGAGTACACCCCGGACTACGGCTCGTTCATGGACCTGCAGGCCGACCGCGCCGCCGCCGCCGGCGCGACCGTCCTCGACCTCGGCGCAGGAACGGGGAACCTCACGGTGCGGCTGCTGTCGCGAGGCGCCGAGCGCGTCATCGCCATGGACCTCGTGGAAGACGCGCTCGCCAGCCTGCGGAGCAAGGTCGACGACGATCGCCGCCTGGAGACGCGGCCCATCGACCTCGACGCCGGCACCCGGGTCCTCTTCCGGCGGCTGGTGGCGGGCGATCTCCCGAGCCTCCACACGCTCGCCGAGCGCGTGCCGGGGATCGACCGCCAGGCCCTCGACCGGCTCATCGCGACCCGAGACGACGACGTCCACGGGGCGCTGATCGGCCGCGACGTCGACGTGACCCGGGTGGTCAACGGGCTGCGCCTGCCGACCCACGCCGCCGAGCTGCTCGCCGACCTCAGCGCGATCACGCGCGCGCTGCGCGGGCGCATCCCCGCCGAGGACGCGGCGCTCACGACGCTCCCGAGGACGCTCCTCGACGACCACTCCGGTCTCCCGCTGCCCGACAACAGCGTCGACGCGGTCGCGATGAGCCTGCTCCTCAGCTATCTGCGCCACCCCGAGGACGCCCTCTACGAGGCGTGGCGCGTGCTCAAGCCAGGCGGTCGCCTGGTGGTGTCCTCGATGCTGCGGGACTCGGACACGAGCAAGCTCTACCTGGCCCTCGTGGACCAGTTCGAGCGGCTCGACCCGGACGCCCGGCTCGACGGCCACTCCCCCGAACAGCTCCTCGGAGCGGCCCGGTCCTTTGTCGATCACGCGGCAGAATTGTACAGATTCGAAGAAGAGGGGGCATTTACCTTCTACACTCCGGCGGAGCTGAGCGCCCTCGTCGTGCGACGGGGCTTTGTCGAGCCGCATGTCGAGCTCGCGTTCGGCGCTCCACCGCAGGCGGTCATCGTGACGTGCCGAAGAGCCTGACCCACACCTACCCAGAGGCCTTCAAGGACGAGCTGGGCGCAAACTCGGGGGCCATGCTGCGGGTGGCGGCGCTGCTCGGCAGCATGGCCTTCGTGGCGATGTTCGTCGTCGACCCGTACCTGGCGGAGGGCGACGAGCTCGTCGCGGCGCGGGCGCTGCGGGTCACGACCATCGGGCTGCTGGCGATCGTGTTCGCCGTCAGCTTCCGGAGCGGCTGGGCGAGGCGGTGGGCCCGTGCGGCCTCGATCTTCGAGTGCCTGCTGACCGGCGGGACGGTCATCGCGCTGACCTACCTCACCGGCGGCGGCAGCAGCGACTATCACGAGGCGCTCTATGTGACCCTCTTTGGCTACGCCCTGCTGCCCGTGCCGTGGAAGCGGTGGGACCCGTTCATCGTGTTCACCCTGCTCTTCGTGGGCTACGTCGCCACCATGGTCCTCGGCTCCCGGATGGGACCGGTCGGCGCCTTCGCGACGCACAACGCCCTGCTGGGCGCGGCGGTCATCGTCGCGGCGGTGCTCAATCGCATCGTGATGAGCGGGCGCCTCACGAGCTTTCTGGCGCGCAGCGAGCTGGCCAAGGCCAACACCCAGCTGAAGGCCCTCGACGAGGCCAAGAGCCGCTTCTTCGCGAACCTCAGCCACGAGCTCCGGACCCCCCTGACCCTGACCATCGCGCCCCTCGACGCGCTGCTCGAGGGGGGGCGCGAGGTGTTGACCGAGGGGCAGCGCGAGAAGCTCCACCTCGCCCAGCGGAACGCCCTGCGCCTGCTGCGCCTGGTCGACGACCTGCTCGCGCTGACCAAGGCCGAGGCGGCGAGCCTGCGCCTGCAGATCGAGCGCCTCGACGTCGCCGTGATGATCGACGTGCTGGCGGCCGACGTGGGGGGGCTCACGGCGCGCAAGGGCATCGAGCTCGTCCTCGACGTGGCGCCCGATCTGCCGCCGATCGAGGCTGACCGACACCTCGTGGAGCGCGTCCTGCTCAACCTCGTCGGGAACGCCGCGAAGTTCACCTCCGACGGCGGGAGCATCACGGTGCGGGTCCGCGGCGAGGGCGACGGGGTGTCCATCGCCGTCCAGGACACCGGGATCGGCATCGGGCCGCAGGACCTGCCGCACATCTTCGACCGCTTCTACCAGGCCGACAGCGGCAGCCGGCGCAAGGTCGGCGGGACCGGCATCGGGCTCGCCCTGGTGCGCGAGATCATCGATCTACACCGCGGCCGGATCAGCGCCGAGAGCGTCGTCGGCGAAGGCACGACCATCACCTCATGGCTGCCGGTCACGAGCGCCTTCAACCCCGAGCGCGTGACCAGCGCGGCCGAGGAGGCGGGGGACCTGCCCACCAGCAGCGACGGGCTGCCCGAGTGGCACCAGGCGATCCGCAGCGCGCGGAGCTATCGGCTCCAAGGCATCGACGACGCCACCGAGCGCCGCATCGCGCCGCGCCCCAGCCACAAGGGCAACGCGCCGATGGTGCTGGTGGTCGAAGACAACCCGGACATGATCCGCTTTCTCGTCGCGCTGCTCGCCTCGGACTACAACGTCCTGAGCGCCCAGAACGGGCAAGACGGCCTGCGCATGGCGATCGAGCGCCGGCCCGACCTGATCATCAGCGACGTCATGATGCCCGAGATGAACGGCTTCGAGATGCTCGAGCGGCTGCGCGCCGACCAGGCGACGCACGCGATCCCGCTCATCTTCCTCACCGCCCGCGGGAGCGCCGAGGACCGGGTGCTTGGGCGTCAGGTCGGCGCCGAGACGTACCTCGCCAAGCCCTTCCGCAGCGAGGAGCTGCTCGCCGCCGTCGACGCGCTGCTCTCGCACCAGCACGACATGCGCGACGACGCGACGGCGCACCACGACGAGGCGCTGCTCTTCTTGGCGAGCGGCGTCGCCGAGCAGATCGCCCGCACCCTGGCGGCCCTCGAGAGCGCAGGCGCCGACGACGCGCGCGAGCAGGCGCTGGTCGGGCTGGCCGCGCTGGCCGCCCAGCTCCGCGCGGTGACCCAGGTGGGCGCCGAGCCGGTGGCGGCTCCGGCCGTGGTGGACGACTGCGTGCGATCGGTGGTCGCCGACCTCGCCGCGGCGCACCCCGACGTCGCCGTCCACGCCACGCTCGACGCGCCGGGGCTCGCGGCCATCGCTCCGGACGAGCTGTCCGAGGTGGTGCGCTGCCTGGTCGCTCGCGCCATCGCCCAGAGCCCGCCCCACGCCTCGGTCCAGGTCGCGACCGAGCGCCAACCCAACGGAGCGGTGATCGTGCGCGTCCACGACGAGGGCCCCGGGTTGCCCGCGCGCGACGTCGAGCGGGTCTTCTTCGCCTTCTACGACGGCGACGACGCGGCGCGCGGGCTGGGGCTCGTCCGGATACGGCGGCTCCTCGAGGCGCGCGGGGGAGCGCTGACCGTCGCACCTTCCGGGCTGATCGGGACGACCTTCATCGCCCGGCTGGCGTCGCAGGACGCCGCGATCGCGGACGGCACAGCGTGAGCGTGCTGGCCTCGATGAGCGACGGGGAGGGCGCCGGCCACCCCGGGCCGGCTCCCCAGCGCGGCCGCCCGCCGACCTCGGTGATCGAGTCGGTGCGCACAACGCGGCGACCGCCGGCCGGGCCCGAGCGGCTTCACCCGCTGGTGGTCGCTGGGGTCATCGGCCTGGTCGGGGCGGGAGTGGTGGTGATCGACGTGCTGCTCGGCGAGAGCACGGCCACCATCGCCGTGACCGCGACGGCGGTGGTCATCGCGGCCTGGTGCGCGCTGGCGCTGCTGCGCGCACGGCGCACGATCGCGGCGCGCGAGGCGGACGTGCGGCGGGTGCTGGGCGAGGCGAGCGCGGGCTGCCTGTGGACGTGGGGGCCCGGCGACCGCGCCTGGTTCGCGGACTGCTGGGCGCACACCTTCGGGATCGAGCCGGGCGCGGCCCCCGACCTCGGGCGCTGGTTCGATCGGGTCCACTCGGCGGACATCGGGCCGCTCGTGCACGGCTTCGAGCAGCTGCGGGCCGGTGCGCAGCGCCGGTTGCGGCGGACCTACCGCATCTCCCACCGGGGGGACTACCGCTACTTCGAGCTGCACGCGGTCGCGGTCGACTCGCGCCGCGGGGTGGTGTTGGCGGGGACGACGGAGGACGTGACGGTGCGCTATCAGGCCCAGGAGCGCCTGTCGCACTCGGCCTTCCACGACGCGCTCACGACGCTGCCGAACCGCGCGCTGTTTCTCGACCGGCTGTCCCACTGCCACGCGCGGGCGCGGCGCAACCCGCGCTACCACTTCGCGGTGGTGTTTCTCGACATCGACGACTTCAAGGTGCTCAACGACAGCCTCGGGCACCACGCCGGCGACGAGCTGCTCGCGCTGGTGGCGCGGCGGCTTCACGCGAGCGTGCGGCCGGGGGACACCGTCGCGCGCATCGGCGGGGACGAGTTCACCGTGCTCCTCGAGCCGCTGACGGATCAGGCGGACGCCGAGGCGGTCACCGGCCGGATCCGGGCGGCGCTGCACGGCCCGACCGAGGTCGCCGGGCACATCGTGCAGCTGAGCACGAGCGTCGGGATCGCGATGTCGAGCCCGACCTACGTGGACCCGCTAGACCTGCTGCGCGACGCGGACACCGCGATGTACCACGCCAAGCGCGACGGTCCCGGGCTGTGGCGGCGCTTCGACCAGGGGATGCACGAGTCGGCGATGCGGCGCCTGCGCGTCGAGTCGGAGCTCCGCCGGGGGCTCGTGGACGACGGGCTCATGGTCTACTTCCAGCCCATCGTGAGCCTCGTGACCGGCAACATCGAGGGGTTCGAGGCGCTCGCGCGGCTGCGAGGGGCGGATGGCAAGCTGATCTCCCCGGTGGAGTTCATCCCGCTCTCGGAGAACCTGGGGCTCGTGGACGACGTGCTCGACCGGGTGTTGGCCAAGACGGGGCAGGCGCTCGCGGCGTGGTCCGAGCGGCACCCGAACGTCTATGTCAGCGTCAACGTGAGCGGGCGGTCGCTGCGGCCCGGGCTCGTCGAGCGCATCAACGCGACGCTGAAGCGCTGGCAGGTGCCGGCGCGGCGCGTCAAGGTCGAGCTGACCGAGTCGGTGCTGGTGACGACCTCGCCGCAGGCGACCCAGCAGCTCATGGACCTGCGCGACCTCGGGATCGGGCTCTACATCGACGACTTCGGGACCGGCTACAGCTCGCTGAGCTACCTCCACCAGTTCCCGGTGGACCACATCAAGCTCGACCGGACCTTCGTCGCGGCCCTCGACGGCCAGCGCATGCCCGACATCGTAGAGACCATCGTGACGCTGTCGCGCCGGCTCGGCGCGGCGGTCATCGCCGAGGGCATCGAGACGAAGGCGCAGCTCACGTCGCTGCGAGCGTTGAACTGCACCCTCGGCCAGGGGTGGCTGTTCGCGCCGGCGGTCCCGGTGACCGAGGCGACCGCGCTGCTCGACGCCGACGCGGCCTGGGACGTGTCCATCGACCGCGCGTTCAGCCTGCCCCTGCCGGGGATCTGAGCCGCCGCGATCGCCCCCTCGCGACGCGCGACACCCCGATGGAAAAAACCGCCCGGAGGCGCCACAATGGGGCCATGGGCTGGAAGCGACTCTCAGACGGCGATTGGTACCTCCTGCACACCCTCGTCCACGTGGCGCTGGCGGACGGCCAGGTCGTGCCGATGGAGGTGGCCTTCATCGACTCGGTGATGAAGGCCCTCCACCTCGAGGACGAAGACCGAGCGCGGGTGAAGTCGATGCTGCGGGGGGAGGTCCCGCTGCCGCCCGCGGACGTGAAGCCCCCGGCCGAGCTCACCTACCAGCGCAAGCAGGACGTCTTTCGGGACGCCATCTCGCTCGCCTTCTCCGACGGCGTCTTCGCCGACGCGGAGAAGGACCTGATCAACCAGCTCGTCCAGAAGCTCGGCCTGCACCCGGGCGACATGCAGATCCTCTGGGACCGGGCCAAGCGCCACTACCTCGACGGCTGAGCCACCCGCGCCGCGGCGGCGGCGCTCCTGGTGCCCGCGATCGCCGCGTCCTCGCAGACGCGGTGACGCCGGGAGTTGCGGCGAGCAGCAGGACCCTCTAAACACACGACTATGAGCACCGCCAAAATCTCCAGCTCCCGTCCCCTGCGCGTCGGCATCGTCGGCTGGCGCGGCATGGTCGGCTCCGTCCTCATGTCCCGCATGCAGGCCGAGGACGACTTCGCCGGCATCGAGCCGGTCTTCTTCTCCACCTCGCAGGCCGGAGGAGCCGCGCCCGACGTCGGCCACGGCACCTCCACGCTCCTCGACGCGAGCGATCCGGCGGCCTTCGACGGCCTCGACGTGATCCTCACCTGCCAAGGCGGGGACTGGACGAAGGCGATGTACCCCGCGATCCGCGGCCGCGGCTGGGGCGGCCACTGGATCGACGCCGCGAGCGCCCTGCGGATGACCGACGAGACCGTCATCGTCCTCGACCCGCTCAACCGCCACGTCATCGACCGCGCCTACGCCGGCGGCACCCGCACCTGGGCCGGCGGCAACTGCACCGTCTCGCTGATGCTCATGGGCCTCGGCGCGCTCTTCCGCAACGGCTGGGTCGAGTGGATGACCACCATGACCTACCAGGCCGCGTCCGGCGCCGGCGCGCGCAACATGCGCGAGCTCGTCGCGCAGATGCGCGCCATCGGGGACGCCGCCGCCACCCAGCTCGACGACCCCGCGACCGGCGCCCTCGAGCTCGACCGGACGGTCGCCGAGGCGGTCACCGCCGGCGGCTTCCCGACCGCGCAGTTCGGCGCCCCCCTCGCCGGCTCGGTGCTGCCGTGGATCGACTCGCTCCAGCCCGACGGCGCGACCCGCGAGGAGTGGAAGGGCCACGTCGAGGCGAACAAGATCCTGGCCCTCGACCCCGTCGTCCCCGTCGACGGCCTCTGCGTCCGCGTCGGCGCCATGCGCAGCCACGCCCAGGCGGTCACGATCCGCCTCACCCGCGACGTCCCGCTCGCCGACATCGCGGCGGCGATCGCCGAGAGCACGCCGTGGACCGTCGTCGTCCCCAACGAGAAGCCCGCGAGCCTCGCCCGCCTGACCCCGGTCGCCGTGAGCGGCACGCTGACCGTCCCCGTCGGCCGCCTGCGCAAGCTGCGCATGGGCCCCGAGTACCTGACCGCGTTCACCGTGGGCGACCAGCTCCTGTGGGGCGCCGCCGAGCCGCTCCGCCGCATGCTGCGCATCCTGCGCGAGCACGTCGGGACCTGAGCCGCGCCGCAGCGAGCGCGGTTCGTTGACCTGGGTGCCCGCGCCCAGGCAACTGAATCCCATGAGGCGCGTACGCGGCGCGGCGAACCGAACCACGGCTGGACCCTGCTCCCGGTGGGCGACGACGGCGACGACGGCGACGGCGCCGCCGGAGCCGACCCGCCACACCTCGTCGTTCGCTTCGCCCGCCTCACGCCCTGAGACAGCCCCAGCAGCGCCGGCCTGCTACTCCGCGTCCGGCTGCGCGGCGACGTAGGTCGCGATGTGGCTGGTGTAGTCGTCGTCGGCGATGGCGACCGTGCCGGACGCGCCGGCCTCGGGGCCGATGATGAACGTCTGCGCCTTCGGGATGGCCGCCGCCTCGTAGGCCGCGATGTCGCTGTCGGCGTTGCCGTAGGCCGCCACGATGTCCCAGCCGAGGCTGTCCTTCACCCAGCGGACCCAGCGGGTCTTGTAGGTCGCCGCCGCGTCGCCGAGCACCAGCTCGTTGGCGGTGATGATGGGGCCGCTCGGGTAGCCCTGCGCCGCCAACCACGCGCGGGTCTCGGCGCGGAAGACGTGGGGCCGCGCCGTGAGGTAGACGATCTGGTAGCCCTTGGCGCGCCACGCGTTAACGAGCTCGGCCGCGGCGGTCTTCGCGAGCGGGACGTGGCTGCCGTCGGCGATCTCGTAGAGCAGCTCGTTGTCGTCGAGGGTCAGCGTGCCGTCGATGTCGGTGACGACGACCGGCGTCCCCGCCGGCCACAGGAAGGTGCCGTGCTCGACGCAGCTGCCCGCCCCCTCGAGCACCCCGAAGAGCGCGTGCGAGCCGGCGCCGAACCGCTCCGCCCCCGCGAGCTCGAAGGCGTACTGCCCGTCATCGTCGGTGCGCGCCCGCCCGACCTGGGTCCAGCCGCCGTCGTCCTCGGGGCGCCAGACGCTGACCCACTCGCCGATGATCGGGTCTCCCGCCAGCCCGAGCTCGCTCGGGCTCCGCGCCATGCGCCCGACGATCGGCTGCACGCCGCCGTCGCCCAGGGGGTCGTCGAGGCCCTGGGTGGTCACCGCGCCGACGCCCCCCGGCACGCCGAGGTAGTCGGCCCCCGAGTCCTTGACGCGCGGGTAGTTGTCGATGAGGTACTGCGCGCCCTCGGTGTCGAGCGCCGTCGCCCCCACCGTGAACGGCAGCGGCCCCGGCTGCGGGCACATCAGGCGCTGCGGGCCCACCGAGGTCGTGTCGGCGGTGTCGGCCCCGACGTCGGCCCCCGTGTCGGCAGCCGGGCTCCCCGAGTCGCCACAGGCGGAGGAACCGAGCCCAAACCCGAAGGCGCCGACCAGCGCTCCAGCGACGACGACGCCGCGTGCAATGCAATACATCAATCAAAACTCCCCACGGATTAAACGATATCGACCGTCACGCACCGCACCATGACGGACGGGCGCAGCGCCGACAGCTCAGCGCCGCCAGTCTGCTTCGGGGGGCATCGTGACCCAGCGGGACCCGAGTCGTCGAGCCTCGAAGCGCCCCGCCGGCGTCGCGACGCGCGCTATTGACGCTGCGCGTCGCAGGGGCGCATTCTCGTGGAATGCGTACCGTGGCGTCGTCGGCCTCAACCTCGCCCGTGGTCGGCGCGTGCATGGCAGTCTCTATCGAGCCGGTTCCATTACATATGCTGAAGAAGATCATGATCGTGGATGACAGCAAAATAATGCGCCTCGTGATCCGACGGACGCTCCGGCAAGCCGGCTTCGACGACTTCGAGATGGTCGAGGCCGACGACGGGCGCGAAGCGATCGATGTCTACGAGCGCGAGCGCCCCGACCTGGTGCTGGCCGACTGGGACATGCCGGTGATGGGCGGTCTCGAGCTGCTGCGCCACTTGCGCGCGTTCGATCCCCAGGTGCGGCTCGGCTTCGTCACCTCGGAGCAGTCCCCCGAGAGCAGGACCACCGCCCGCCAGGCCGGCGCGAGGTTCCTCATCACCAAGCCGTTTACGCCCAATGACTTCAAGCTCACGCTCGACCTGATGATGCGGGTCGGATAGGGGCCGTCTCGGGCTCGCTTTGGACTTCACACTGCTGCGAAGCAGCGCTTTGGGAGCCGTACCGCGACTACTATATCTTAGATTAGTGTACCGAATGACCTATCGTTTTGCGGCGGATCCGCCGCGATCGCCGCGCCCGCGAAGGCTCGGGGACGCCCGGTCTGCCAGCGTGCTTCCGCCAGCCCGCCCACGACGTCGCCTCCTTGGTCGTTCCGTCCAGCACCAGTGGTGAGCGGTCCCTCGGTGAAGGGGACTTCAAAGCCACCTATCTTGCCGGTATTCACGACGGATCCCAGGAACGGTTCGCCGCCCGGCGCTGACTTGGGGAGAGCCATGGCCAACGCTTCAATCACGCCCGTGACCTCTGAAACCTGGAAGATGGTGGCGGTCGTCGTGGGCCTGCTGCTGATCGTCAGCGCGGTGGTCATCTACGCGCTGGGCGCCAACAGCAGCGGCGAGTGGGCGACGCGGGAGGTCGAGGTCGCGGGTCGTCAGCGCATGTTCGTGGAGCGACTGTTCCAGCTCGCGCAGTCCGAAGCGATCCCCCCCGGGGAGCTCGACGCCGCCGTGCAGGCGCTGCGTGGCACGACCGCTGCGCTCCTCGACGGGGGGAGCATCCGCGCCGACCACGGCGGGTTGGAGGCCCTTGAGCTGAGCCCGATCGAGGCCGGGCCCGCTCGCGACGCCCTGCTCGAGTTCCGCACGGCGTCGGAGGCGCTCATCAGCGCGCTCCGATCCTACCGCGGCGCCGGCGGGACAGCTCCACGCGCGGCGGCGGGCGCAGCCATCGCGAACGCGCACGAGCGGTCGCTGGCGAAGGCCTCTTTCTTCGTCCGGCGCCTCACCGATCTCGCCATGGCTCGAAGTGCCGCCGCCCGCGACCTGTACATTCTGCTGTGGGCCCTCAGCGCGACCATGGGGATCGGGGTCATCGTCGCCGGCCGTCGGGGCATCCAGAAGCGCGAGCGCGAGCGCGCACGCGCGTTCGCCGCCGAGGCGAGGGCGTTCGAGCAGTCGTCTCGGCTGAACGCGATCATCACCACCATGGCCGGCGGCGTCATCACGATCGACGCCGCGGGCCTGGTCCGCTCGTTCAACCCCGCCGCCGAGCGCATGTTCGGCTATTCGGCGGAGCAGGTCATCGGCAACAACGTCAGCATGCTCATGCCCGAGCCCCATCGCTCGCACCATGACGCCTACCTCGAGCGCTACCTGACCACGGGCGAGGGCAAGGTCATCGGTGTCGGCCGCCGCGTGGAGCTCGAGGGCGTTCGCCGCGACGGCTCGCGTTTCCCTATCGACCTCTCGCTCAGCGAGACGAGCGCGAACGGCGAGCGCATGTTCACCGGCATCGCGCGCGACATCAGCGAGCGCAAGCGAGCGGAGGCGCAGACCGCCGCCATGCTCCGCGAGCTGGGCCACCTCAAGGCCGCCCTCGACGAGCACTGCATCGTCGCGATCACCGACGTGAACGGCACGATCACCTCGGTCAACGACAAGTTCTGCGCCACCTCCAAGTACTCCCGCGACGAGCTCGTCGGGCAGGACCACCGCATCATCAACTCCGGCCACCACTCCAAGGAGTTCATCCGCGCGATGTGGGCCACCATCGCGCGGGGCGAGGTCTGGAAGGGAGAGGTGAAGAACCGGGTCAAGGACGGCTCGTTCTTTTGGGTCGACACGACCATCGTGCCGTTCCTCGACGCCGACGGAGTGCCCGTACGATACGTGGCCATTCGCACCGACATCACCAAGCGCAAGTTGGCCGACGAGGCGCTCGCGGCCAAGCACCTGGAGCTCGAGGCGGCGGCCCTCATCGACCGCATCGGCGCCCGGGTGATCGTCGCCCTCAACACCCGGCAGGGCGCGAGCGCCCCGGGCGCTGAGGTGCTGCAGGTGTTGGCGGAGGAGGCCGGCTACCGGCCGCTCGCGCTCTACGAGTTCGATGAGTGGCAAGGCGCGCTCACGCTCACCGCGGGCCTCAGCCTGGCGCCCGGCTACGAGCAGCGGAGGATCAGGCCCGGGGAAGGCCTCGTCGGCGACGCGGCCGCGCGGCACCAGCCGATCTTCGTCGATCGGGAGGCGGCCGCCGGCGCCCTCACCCTCGACACCGGCGTGGGCCTGCTCGGGGCGGCGACCGCCTTTGCGCTCCCGCTCGTCCACCAGGAGAAGCTGCTCGGCGTCATCGCCGGGGCGTCGCAAGCGCGGCTCTCCGGGCGTGAACGCTCGTGGCTCGTCCAGCTGGCGGCCCAGATCGCGGTCGGGCTGCACGCGCTCCGGCAGTTCGAGGAGCTCAAGGAGCTCTCCGCCGAGCTCAACGACCGCTCGCGCAGGATCGAGGCGCAGAACAGGGAGCTCGCGCACGCCAGCCGGCTGAAGTCGGAGTTCCTCGCGAGCATGTCCCACGAGCTGCGCACGCCGCTGAACGCCATCATCGGCTTCTCCGAGGTGCTGAAGGACGGTCTGCTCGGCGAGCTGCCGGAGGACCAGCTCGACTACGTCTCGGAGATCTACCAGAGCGGCCACCACCTCCTGTCGCTGATCAACGACATCCTCGATCTCTCCAAGATCGAGGCGGGCAAGATGGAGCTCGACGTGATGACCGTCGAGCTCGCGCCGCTCGTCGACAACGCGCTCACGATCCTGAAAGAGCGCGCCGCCGACGGCGGCGTCACCTTGACCCAGGCCATCGCGCCCGAGCTGTACACGATCGAGGCCGACGGGCGGAAGCTGCGCCAGATCGTCTACAACCTCCTGACGAACGCGGTGAAGTTCACGCCGCGAGGCGGGACGGTGCGGGTCGAGGTGACGAGCCACGGGCCAGAGCTGGAGATCGCCGTCGTGGACTCGGGGATCGGCATCTCGGACGCCGACCAGCAGCGGCTCTTCCGCGCCTTCGAGCAGCTCGACGGGGGCATCGACCGCAAGTTCGAGGGCACCGGCCTCGGGCTCGTCGTGGTCAAGAGCCTCGTCGAGCTGCACGGCGGCACCCTCGGCGTCGAGAGCGAGCTGGGCCGGGGCAGCCGCTTCTGGGTGCGGCTACCGCGGGTGCCGGCCCGCGGGTCAGAGCTCCGCCCGGTCCATCCGGCCTCCGCGCCAGCGACGCAGCCCGCAGGCTCCGCCGCTCCGCGGATCCTGGTCGTCGACGACGACCCGGCCGCGCTCACCCTGGCGCGCCAGTGGCTCGAGAAGGAGGGCTACGCCATCGAGGAGGCGACCGACTGCGACCAGGCCTGGACGATGCTCGAGCGCTCGGCACCCGACGCGATCCTGCTCGACCTCCTGTTTGCGGACAAGCCGGACGGCTGGGAGTACCTGGAGCGGCTGCGGGACACCCCCGAGCTCGCGACCGTCCCCGTGGTCGTCATCTCCATCGTCGCCGAGCGGCAGCGAGGCCTGGCGCTCGGCGCCGTGGAGGTGCTGCAGAAGCCGATCGCCGGGTCGGAGCTGCTGCGCGCCGTCGAGTCCCTCGGGCTGGCGCCGGGACCGGCGGGCGAGGCGTTCCGCGTCCTCGTCGTCGATGACGACCCGCACGCGGTCGAGCACGTCGCGAAGCGGCTGGAGGCGGCGGGGATGGCCGTCACGCGCGCCTTTGGCGGCGCCGAGGCCCTGGACGCGCTGGCGGCGGGCGGGTTTGCGGCGATGGTGCTCGACATCATGATGCCGGGCTGCTCCGGCTTCGACGTCGTCCGCGAGGTGCGCGCCGATCCCGCGACGGCCGACCTGCCGGTCATCATCCTCACCGCGAAGACGCTCGAGCCCCTCGAGCGATCGGCGCTCGCGGAGTCGGTCGACACGGTGCTCTCGAAGGGTGACTGGGACGAGCGCGGCTTCTTGCGCGTGGTCCGGGCCGCGATCCGGGGCAGGGCGCGCCGCAACGCGGGACGGGCTACGGACCCGAGGGACGTGCCGGCCGGGTCCCCGCCGCCGGTCCCGAGCCTGGAGCGCAAGCAGCGCATCCTCGTCGTCGATGGCGATAGGGCCGCGGGCGACCTCCTGCGGGTCTACCTCGAGGACGCCGGCTTCGCCGTGACCCTCGCAGCGAGCGGCGAAGAAGCGCTGGCCAAGCGCGACGGGCCCAGGCCCGACCTCATCGCCCTCGACCTCACCATGCCGGGGATGCGCGAGCTCTCGTTTCTCACGGCGCACGCCGAGAGCGAGCGGCTGCGCGGCGTCCCGGTGCTCGTCATCGCGAGCGGCGGCGGGCCCGAAGCGGCGCCCGCGATCGGCGCCCAGGCGGTGCTCTCCAAGCCGATCCGTCGCCACGAGCTCCTCGAGGTCGTCGAGCGGCTGCTCGGCGACACCGAGCGGCGTCCGTATGTGTTGGTGGTCGACGACGACCCCAAGGCCGTCAAGATCGTCACCTCCTACTTCGACGAGGAGCCGGTCGACGTAGACCGGGCCTACGGCGGGCGGAAGGCGCTGGACGCGATCCGGGCGCGGCGCCCCGACCTCTTGATCCTCGACCTGATGATGCCGGACGTGAGCGGCTTCGACGTCCTGTCCGAGGTGCGCGCGCGACCCGAGACCCGCGATCTGCCGGTCGTCATCCTGAGCGCCAAAGAGCTCACCGCCAGGGACCGGGAGACGCTGAGCCAGAGCGTCCAGGCGGTCTTCACCAAGGCGACCACGAGCCGCGGCATGCTGCTCGATCGCGCGCGAGATTTGATCCGGACCGGGGTCGCGCTGCGCCCACAGGGAGACCGCCCATGAAGCGTGTGCTGCTTGTCGAAGACAACGCCTCCAACCGCAAGCTCCTCGGCGACCTGCTGAGGCGGGCCGGCTACGAGGTCCGCGAAGCCGAGGAGGCGGATGAGGGGGTCGCCCTGGCGCTCGCCGGGACGTTCGATCTCGTCGTGATGGACATCCAGCTCCCGGGCACCGACGGGCTCACGGCCACCCGGCTGCTGCGCGCCCACCCGGTCACCCAGGGGCTCCCTGTGCTGGCCGTGACCGCCCACGCGATGCGGGGAGACGAGAAGCGGATCCTCGCGGCGGGCTGTGACGGCTACGTGGCCAAGCCCGTCGCCTACAAGCAGTTCCTCGCGGAGGTCGCCCGCCTGCTGGCGGTAGGGCGTGACGCGGTCGCGGATCCGGTCGCGGGCGGGGTGACGCGATGACCATTCAACGGCCAAGTGGAGGCCGCTTGGCGCCTCACGGGAGGGCGATCACGGGGAGGGTCCTGGTCGTCGACGACGAGCCCGCCAACCGAAAGCTCCTCGCGGATCTCGTCGTCCGCGAGGGACTCCAGAGCGTGACCGCCGGGGGGGGCGCCGAGGCGCTCGCGATACTGGCGCGCGAGCCCATAGACCTCGTGCTGCTCGACTTCATGATGCCCGAGGTCGACGGGATGGCGGTGCTCGCCGAGCTCCAGCGGCGGCAGGCGTTCCCCGCCCTGCCCGTCGTGGTCGTCACCGCCCATGACGATCGCAGGGCCCGGATCGACGCCCTGACGGCGGGCGCCATCGACTTCCTCACCAAGCCCATCGACCGGCTCGAGGTGGCCCGCAAGGTCCACACGCTGATCGAGCTCAAGCTGCTGCGCGAACGCGCTCTCGCCGCGGTCGAGGGCGAGCTGCGCGAGTCCGACCACCTGCTGCGGCTCCGCTTCGAGCAGTCGCCGGTCGCGAAGATCGCCTGGGACAACAGCTTCCGCGTGGTGACCTGGAACCCCGCGGCCGAGAAGCTCTTCGGCTACTCCCGAGCCGAGGCGATCGGTCGGCACGCGGGCTTCCTCCTGGCGGAGAGCGCGCGGTCGCGGGTCGCCGCGGCCATCGGCGAGATGCGGGCCGGGCACCCGAGCGCCTTCACCAACGACAACATCACCAAGGCCGGCGAGACGGTCGTCTGCGAATGGTACAACGTGCCGCTGACCTCAGCCGACGGCGCGCTCTTGGGCGTGTCCTCGGAGGTGCTCGACGTCACCGAGCGGGTGCGACTCCAGGCCGCGGTCGTCCAGGCGCAGAAGATGGACGCCATCGGCCAGCTCGCGGGTGGGATCGCCCACGACTTCAACAACTTCGTGGCGGTGATCCTGGCCTATGCCGGTTTCATTCGCGACGCGCTCCCCGAGGGTGACCATCGGCGCGACGACGTCATGGAGATATTGAAGGCCGCCGACCGGGCGGCCGGGCTGACACGCCAGCTGCTGGCCTTCTCGCGGCAACAGCCCACGATGAAGCGACCCACCGACCTCAACCAGAGCCTCGCCAACCTGCACAAGCTCCTCGCCAGGACCGTCGGCGAGCACATCGCGTTCAGCGTCACCCCCTCGGCGAGGCCCGCCGTGGTCCGCATCGATCCGGTGCAGTTCGACCAGGTCGTGCTGAACCTCGCGGTGAACGCGCGCGACGCGATGCCGGAGGGCGGGCGGCTGCGCATCGCCCTCGAGCCCGCCGCGGCCCCGAGCCCGGACGACGACGGCACGGGCTGGGTGCGGCTCATCGTCAGCGACACCGGGACCGGGATGGACGAGCAGACGCAGCGGCGCATCTTCGAGCCGTTCTTCACGACCAAGGAGCGGGGCAAAGGCACCGGCCTCGGGCTGGCGACCTGCTTCGGCATCGTGGCCGACGCGGACGGGACCATCCGCGTCCAGAGCGCCGAAGGCCAGGGGACGACCTTCATCGTAGAGTTCCCCCAGTGTGGCGAGCCGGCGGACGCGATGCACCACGTCCAGCCCGTCCCACGCGCAGGGCATGGCGAGCACGTGCTCGTCGCCGAGGATGAGCCGGCGCTGCGGCGGGTCGTGGCGCGGGTCCTCGAGAGCGCCGGCTACACGGTGCACGTCGCGGCCGATGGGCGCGAGGCGCTGCAGAAGCTCGACGAGCTGGGCCTGCGCCTCGACCTGGTCTTCACCGACATCGCGATGCCCGGCTGCAGCGGCTTCGAGGTCGTCGAGCACGCGGCCTGCGTCGCCCCCGGGGCCGCCGTGCTGTTCACCTCGGGATACCTCGATGAGGCCTCCCGGAGGAAGCGGCGCGAGGACCAGCCCATGCTGTGGAAACCCGCGGCGCCGAGAGACGTGGTGCGAGCGGTCGCGCAGGCGCTGTCTGCCGGACCGCGCAGAGAGACCGCGCCGGACCTGGTCCCGGGGCTGGCGCCCGCGACGCGCTCGGCCCCGAGCGCGCCGGCCGTGATCGCCGATCCCGCGGCGTCGGGGCTGCAGGGCGGACATCCGCCACGCCGAGAGCGCCTGCTCCTCGTCGAGGATGACGAGAAACAGGCCGAGGCGAGCAAGCGCACGCTAGGCGCCGAGCACTTCGACGTCGCCGTCGTGGACACGCTCGCCGGCGCCCGGCGCGCGCTCGACGGCGGTGAGTTCGACGCGCTGCTGCTGGACGTGGGGCTGCCCGACGGGAGCGGCCTCGACCTGCTGCGGGAGCTGCGCGGGCACAACGCCGAGCTCCCGGTCGTGATGATGACCGGAGCGCTGTCGCTCGAAGGCGTCGCGCAGGCGATTCAAGGCCGCGTCACCGCCTACCTGCCGAAGCCTTTTCCGGCGGACGAGCTGCTCCGGGTGGTTCACGCGGCCGTCGAGTCCGGCCGCGTCTCCCGTCTGCGCACCAAGCTCCTGGCCGCGCGCTTTGGGGGCGACGACTTCGTCGGGGACATCCCGGGGACGGAGAAGAGCTTCTCGCGGGCCTTGCCGCGGATTCGGATGGTCTACCAGCCGATCGTGCGCGCCGTGGACAGCTCCGTCTTCGGCTACGAAGCGCTCCTCCGCTGCGACGAGCCTTCGCTGGCCTCGCCCATGCGGCTGCTCGCCGCCGCGGAGGTGTTGGGCCGCGTGGTCGACGTGGGTCGCGCGGTGCGCGCCTCGGTGGCGGCGACCATGGGGGAGCACCGTGACCGGCTGGAGGCCATCTTCATCAACCTTCACCCGTTGGAGCTTCGGGCCGACCTCCTCGGCGAGGCCATCGACCCGCTCCTGCCGCTGGCGGGACGGGTGGTGTTGGAGATCACCGAGCGCGCGTCCATCGAGGCCGGGCCGCGGCTCGACGACGAGCTGGCGCGCATCCGATCCCTCGGCTATCGCCTGGCCGTCGATGATCTGGGGGAGGGCTTCGCCGGGCTCACGAGCCTGGTCAACCTGCGTCCCGACATCGCGAAGATCGACATGTCGCTGGTCCGCGACATCCACCGCGCGCCGCTCAAACGCGACATCGTCGCTGCGCTCGTGGACATGGCCCGGCGCTCACGCATCGCCGTGGTCGCCGAGGGCGTCGAGACGACGGACGAGCGGGACACCCTGGTGGACCTGGGGTGTGACCTGCTGCAAGGCTACCTGTTCGCGAAGCCCGGCCCGCCCTTCCCCGTCGTGAGCTCGTCTATCTTGCCAAGAGAGACGCCCTGGTGAAGCCGTGATGGGGTCGCGCCAGCGCCCACGTCGTGGTCTTCAGAGGAGCCCGAGGATCGCCTCCGGCGGGCGGCCCAGCGCGGCCTCGCCGTCGTCCCCGATGAGGATCGGCCGCTGGATGAGCTGGGGGTGGCTCACCATCGCCGCGATCCAGCGCGAGCGCTCGCGCGGCCACGCCTTCATGCCGAGCTCCTTGGCGACGGCCTCGTCGAGCCGCGCCAGCTCCCAGGGCTCCATCCCGAGCGCGCCCAGCACCCGCGTCAGCTCCTCGGCCGACGGCGCGTCCTCGAGATAGCGCCGCTCCGTGAAGGCGACCGACCGCTCCTCGAGCAGCGCCTTGGCCTGCCGGCTCTTGGAGCAGCGCGGGTTGTGCCACAGTTGCATCATCCACCTCTCGTCCAGGGGGTCGCGGCGCCGAGCATAGCTCACGGGCGCGCTCCCGTGGGGAGCTTCACGCTTTGCCGGTTTCAGACTGGCGCCGCGGCGGCGACTGCGGTAGCCCTGCGGGACCGTCACGGAGTCGCCGATGCCCCATCCCAGCCTCTCACGCCGAGCCGCAACCTTGTGCGGCCTGGCTCTCCTGCTCGTCGCGCCGCCGCTGCAGGCCGCCCCACCCGGCCGCCCGGCCCCCGAGGTCCGCATCGTCGGCGAGCCCGCCGACGCCACCCCGCTCGGCCTGGCCGCCCGCGTCCGCGCACACGCCTCACTGCTGGGCGCGTCGAGCTTCCCGACCGATCCGACGGGCACCCCCTACGCCCTCGACCCGACCCTGGACACGCAGTTCAGGTTCCGCGCCGACTACCGCCACGCCTGGGGCGCCGACGGCCGCTACATCCTGACCCTCAGCTACGAGCACGACCTGATGAGCGGCGTCGTCCTCGGCGGGCCGGCGGCCTTCGACGGCGTGGCCGCCCCGTACACCGCCGACGCCGAGAAGAGCGCGCTCCGGGTGGCCTCGGCCCGCATGTCCCTCGGCAACGCCCTGACGCTGACCGCGGGGGCCTTCACGTCCCACTGGGGCCTCGGGCTCATCGCCAACGACGGCGCCCACGGCTGGACCCCCGGCAGCGCGCGCTTCAGCGACCCGCGCGGCGGCGACCGCGTCCTCGGCGCCGTGCTCGCGACCGGACCGCACCTCGACGGCGAGCTGCTCGTCTTCACCGCCCTCGAGAGCGTGCTCGCCGACGACGTGCTGATCGGCGACGACACCGCCTGGCAGGCGATCCTCGGCGCCCTCGTCGGACCGCAGGGCGGCCCCTGGCAGGCGGGCCTCTACGGGGTCTACCGCGCCCAGGAGACGACCACGGGCAAGCGCACCACGGTCGGCGTCGTCGACGTCTACGGCAAGCTCGAGGACGAGGGCGCCGACTTCACCCTGCGCGCCGAGCTCGAGGCCGCCCTCATCGCCGGCACCACCGACCTCGCACCGACCGCCGACCACCCCCAGCACGACGTGCTCCAGGGCGGCGTCGCCCTGCGCCTCGCCCTCGAGGCCAGCCACGGTGGTGTGGCCCTCGACGTGCTGTTCGCCAGCGGCGACCCGGCCTACGACGACGGCAAGCAGACCGGCTTCAAGGCCGACCGCAACTTCGACCTCGGCCTGCTCTTCAACGACGTCGTCCTCGCCGCCCGCACCGCCCGCACCCCGGTCCGCGCCGACGACCCCGAGCTCGCCGCCTTCCCGGCCGAGGACCTCGACCGCCTCCCGACCCGCGGCTCGGCCACCAACACCGTCAGCTTCTTCCCGCGCGGCTGGTGGCGCCCGGTCGCCGGCCTCGAGCTCTACGGCGGCGTGCTCATCGCGCTGTCGGCCAGCAACGAGTCCGACGCCTTCAACGCCCGCCTCGCCGGCGGCTCACCGCACAACGCCCTCGGCGGCGGCCCCGCGACCCTCGTCGCGACCGAGCTCGACGCCGGCATCCGCACCTCGGGCCTGCTCTGGGGCACGCGCCTCGTCCTCGGCCTCGAGGGCGGCGTGCTGCTGCCCGGCGGCGGGCTGACCGGCCCCGACGGCCTGGGTGAAGACCCCATCTATGGCGGCCGCGTCCTCGCCACCTGGGAGCTCTGATCATGGTCTCCACCAAGCGCTCCCCGCTCTCTCTCGCCGCCGGCCTCGCGCTCCTCGCGCTGGCCCTGACCGCCTGCATCGCCGATCCGCCGACCCTCGGCCCCGCGGGCGGCGGCGCCGGCCCCCAGGTCCGCTTCGACGTCTACCACCTGCCGTTCGCCGAGATCCCGCTCCCGAACGACTTCGCGACCCGCTACGACGCCACCTCGCCGACCCTGCGCCGCCTCAACGCGAGCATCGTCGCGGGGCCGACCGAGTGGGAGCGCGCCACCCGCCGCGAGCTCGACAAGCTCAGCGGCTGGGGCACCCTGGCGCCGATCTCGGTGAGCTTCGACGCGCCGATCGACCCCCAGGTCATCATCGACCGCCACTGGCGCGACCGCTACGCCTTCGACGACGACGCCGTGCTCGTCATCGACGTGACCTCGGGCAGCCCCGACCTGTGCGCCGCCGTCCCCCTCGACATGGGCCAGGGCAACTACCCGCAGGTGCTGCAGAACCAGAACATGTTCGAGTCCGACCCGCGCGCGGACCTGCAGACCCTCGTCTTCGAGGAGGTCGAGGAGGACACCAACGGCAACGGCGCCCTCGACCCCGGCGAGGACACCGACATGGACGGCGTCCTCGACCACCCGAACACCCTCGACGGCACGCCCGACTCGCCGCTCCTCGAGTTCTACGAGCGCGAGACGAACACGCTCATCCTCAAGCCGATCATGCCCATGCGCGAGAAGACCACCTACGCGGTGGTGCTCACCAAGCGCCTGACCTCGCCCGACGGCGACCCGGTGCGCTCGCCGTTCACCGGCATCAACCACACCGGCCAGACCGACGCCCTGGCCCCCCTGCCCGGCTGCCTGAAGCGCTACGGCCTCGGGGTCGGCGACGTGGCGTTCACCTGGACCTTCACGACCCAGAGCATCACCGACGACTTCATCACGGTGCGCGACGGGCTCTACGGGATAGGTCCCCTGGCGTCCATCGCGACCGACTTCCCGGCGAGCGTGACCGGGCTGCGCGACGTGCGCGACGACGGGCCTGGGGTGACGAACACCAAGATCGTCCCCGGCGACGAGTTCCTCGGCCTCGCGACCGAGCTCTCGACCCTGACCGGGAGCTCGGGCGCCGAGCTCGAGATCATCACCGCGCAGTTCGGCTTCATCGACTTCGTCGTCAGCGGCGAGTTCACCTCGCCGCAGTTCTTCCCCCGCGACGACGCCAGCGGCAAGCGCCTGCCGCTCTACGAGCAGGTCTGGGACCTCGCGGCCCCGCCCCGCGCCGAGGCGCTGCCCTTCTGGCTCTTCGTCCCCAAGGGGCGCAGCGGCCCGGCGCCGGTCGCCCTCTTCATCCACGGCCACGGCGGCAGCAAGTTCGACGCGCTGCCGTTCGCGGGGCTCCTGGCCGGCTACGGCATCGCGACCCTCGGCTTCGAGGCGCCGGGGCACGGGGTCTCGCTCCCCGCCGAGCAGCTCGCGCTCATCCGCCTCGTCTTCGAGGGGCACGGCCTCGGCGGGCTCGCCGACGGCCTGCTCACCGGGCGCGCCCTCGACTGGAACGGCGACGGCGCCGGCGACTCGGGGGCCGACTACTGGACCGCCTACGTCTTCCACACCCGCGACAACGTGCGCCAGACGATGGTCGACGTGATGCAGATCGTGCGCACCCTGCGCGCCTTCGACGGGACCGCGCGCTGGGCCTTCGACCCGGCCGAGACGGGCTCCCCCGGGCTCGCCGGCGACTTCGACGGCGACGGCACCGTCGACGTCGGGGGTGAGGCGCCGATGACGGTCATCGGCGGGTCCCTCGGCGGCATCAACGGCGCCGTCGCGGCCGGGGTCGAGCCGCACCTCGACGCCGCCGTCGCCATCGTGCCCGGCGGGGTGCTCGGCGAGATCGGCACGCGCTCGACCCTCGGCGGCATCCGCAACGCGATGGTGCTGCGCGCCCTCGCGCCGGTGTTCTTCTCCCAGGGGGACACGCTGAAGGTGCGGGTGAACGAGGCGGAGACCGAGAGCCAGGCGCTGTCGGTCCACGCGCTCCCGGCGCTCGCGCCCGGGGACACCGCCGTCTTGTGGAACCTGAAGACCGGCGAGCACCGCTGCGGGGTCGTGCAGCCGTCGGGCAGCTTCCGGGTGTCGGTCGCGGTGGACAAGGGCGATCCGCTCGAGCTGCAGCTCTACGCCGGGGCGCTCCCGCCGCTGGCGCCCGCGGGCTGCGACCCCGGCGACGCCGAGCCCATCGACGTCATCACCACCTTCGACGCGAACGTGCAGTTCGAGGGCGTGACCTACGCCCAGGGGACGCCGCTCGTGGCGCTCAGCGACGGCTTCGGCCAGCGCCGCGCGAGCCCGGACCTGCGCCGCCTCCTCGGGCTGTCGCAGATCGCGCTCGACCCCGGGGACCCGGCCAACTGGGCGCCCTACTGGGACGGCACCCGCAAGCTCACCTACGGGACGGGCGAGACGACCCGCACCCAGGTCATCGTCATGCCGTCGGCCGGCGACCCCGGGGTGCCGGTGGCGATGGGCATCGCGCTGGCGCGCGCGGCGGGCTTCATCGCGTACGACAGCGACGATCCGCGCTACGGCAAGCCGCAGAATCAGGTCCTCATCGACACCTGGGCCATCGAGGGCATCCCGCGCACGAACCGCTACCAGGACTCGACCGGCCGCCCGGTGCTGATGGACGTCGAGCACCTCGCCGACGTGGTCCCGGTCGACGACGGGCTCGACGTGCCGCGCCTCGACCCGCCGCTGCGGCTGATGCGCCAGGACGACGCCACCGGGACGTGGTCCGGGCTCATCCTCCCGATGCTCGATCCGCAGGGAAAGCACGGCTTCAACGCCCCCGACCCGTCGCAGGCCTTCGACCTCGGCGCGTTCCTGCTCAACCAGATCGGGCGCTACCTCGCGACCGGCGGCGCGGAGTTCAGCTGGGATGCCTGCCAGGCCGACTGGACGTGCGACTGGATCCCCACGCCGCCGTAGCCGCCACCGGCCGGAGCAGAGCCCATGAACGTCGTCATCTTCGGAGCCTCGGGTATGGTCGGCCACGGCGCGCTCATCGAGTGCCTCGAGGGCTCCGAGGTCGCGTCGGTGCGCGTCGTGGGGCGCAGCAGCGCCGGGGTCGAGCACCCCAAGCTGCGCGAGATCGCGCACTCGGACTTCCTCGACTTCACGGCCATCGAGCCCGATCTGACCGGGCTCGACGCCTGCTTCTGGTGCCTCGGCGTGTCCTCGTCGGGGATGTCCGAGGCGGACTACCGGCGGATCACCCACGACTTCACGGTCGCCGCCGCCGAGACCCTGCTGCGCCTCAACCCGGCGCTGACGATGTGCTTCGTGTCGGGCACGGGCACCGACAGCAGCGCGGCGGGCTCGACGATGTGGGCGCGGGTCAAGGGCGCCACCGAGAACGCGCTGCTGGCGATGCCCTTCGCCACGGCCGCGATGTTCCGGCCCGGCTACATCCAGCCGCGCAAGGGGGTCAAGTCCAAGACCCGGTCCTATCGGTGGGCGCTCGCGGCGCTGAGGCCGCTCTATCCGCTCATCAAGCTCAGCTTCGGCGCCCGGGTGACGACCACCGACACCATCGGCCGGGCGATGATCCGCGTGGCTCGCGAGGGCACGCCCAAGCCCATCCTGACGGCGCCGGACATCAACGCGCTCGGCGCGCTCCCGGGCTGAGGGGCGCGGCGCCGCCGCCGGCGGGCGGCTCCCGGTCACCGCGGGCCGGGGCGCGGGCTACCGTTGTGGATTGCGTCGGCCTGACGCAGGGTACGGTCATGTCCTGGCTCCGTGACCGCCGCCGCCGCAAGCTCCTCGAGCGCCCGTTCCCAGCGGAGTGGCTCGACATCCTCCGGACCAACGTGGCCCACGTCGCGTGGCTCGACGCCGCCGAGCTCGCGCACCTCTGCGACCTCGTGCAGGTCTTCGTCGCCGAGAAGACGTGGGAGGGGTGTGGGGGCTTGGAGCTCACCGACGAGATCCGCGTGACGATCGCGGGCGACGCGTGCCTGCTCATCTTGGCGCTGCCCCACGACCTCTACCGGAAGATCGACACGATCCTCGTCTACCCGTCGACGGTGGTGAGCCCGCCGCGGCCCCTCGGCCTGTTCGAGGTGCCACAGGGACCGGTGGGGGACGGCACCCCTATCCTCGGGGAGGCGCACCTGCACGGCCCGGTCATTTTGACCTGGGACGCGGTCCGCCGCGGCGCGCGCCACCCGGAGCACGGCCACAACGTGGTCTTTCACGAGTTCGCCCACAAGCTCGACATGTTCGACAACGCCGCCGACGGGACGCCGCCGCTCGAGCACCGCGAGGACTACGCGCGCTGGTCGAAGGTCTGCAGCGCCTCTTTCGCGGCGCTCCGGGAGCGCACGCGGCAGGGGCACCTCAGCGTGCTCGATCCCTACGGCGCGACGAACGAGGCCGAGTTCTTCGCGGTGGCGACCGAGGCCTTCTTCTACATCCCGGTCGCCCTGCGCGAGCACGAGGCGGCGCTCTATGACGTCCTCCGCCGCTTCTACCGGCAGGACCCGGCGACCCGGCGCGAGCCTGCCCAAGTGTCCTAGAACACCTCAATCGAAGCCCGCTTCGCTGCGTTTTTGCTCGGGGCCAGTGCAGAGCGCACCGCGGCCCTCGGCGTGAGGGTGTCGGCGACCCAAGGTGTGACGGGCGGGCCGCCCGCACGAGCGTCGCACCACCCCGCCGTCCGACTGCTTGGCGGTTTCACCCCTTGTAACCCGTGGGGAGAGCTCTCCCGACCGCACCCACCGCGGCGTCCAGAGCCCACCGGGGGCGTGAGCCAGATCGCCTCGGCGGCCATCGACGCTAAAGGTCTCCCCCCCCGCGCACGATAGTCGACAGACGGCCGAAGCTCGGCAGCGTCCGCTCACACGACCGGCGCCACCACGGGGAGAAACACGATGAACGACACGCGAACGACCCCAAGCGGTCGACAGCCCAAGTGGCTCTGGGCGGCCCTCGTAGCCGGCGCCCTGGGTCTCGCTCTGCTCCTCCTCGCCACGACCTCGAGCGATCCGCCGGCGCCCCACGTGCCCGGCCCGGCCGCAGCAGAGACCGTCGCACGCGGCGACGAGCCGGCCCCGCCCCTCCGGGCCGCTGCGCCCGCGCGGGCGCCTGCGGCGGCGCCGACGCCCTCGCTCCTTCCCGACGCCGCCGCTGACGACGGCGAGACGGTCCGTGGCGCACGTGAGGTCATCATCAGCGTCGTCCCCGGCCTCGACCCCGCCGCGCTCGCCACCATCGCGAACGCGAACGGCTTCGATCTGGTGCGCGTCTTCGCGTCCGTGTCGGGAGCTCGCCTGCGCCTGCGCCCGGGCCACGAGATGGCTCCCGCGATGGCTGCGCTCGGCGCCCACCCCCTCATCGACGCCGTCTCCCCGAACAGCGTGATCCGCGCCGCGAGCGTCCGCGACCGGCTCAAGGTCGAGAGCGGCTACGCCGTCGAAGGCAGCCACCTCAAGGTGCGCTGGGACGGCGACGACATCGTCTTCCTCTCCGACGGGCTCGACGCGTCATGCGAGCAGGCCATCACGGCCGCCGACGCCGCCTGGGCCCAGACCGACAGCTTCGAGGCGGCAGCCGTGCTCGCCGAAGAGGCCTACGCCCCGGCCTACGACGCCCAGCAGGACAACCTCGCCGCCGTCGCGGCCGCCAAGACGGCCATGAACAGCGCCAAGGGTACGCGCGACGCCACGAAGAAGTGCTACGAGGCCAAGACCTGCACCCTGTCGGCCTACGACGCCGCCATCGCCGCCTACGAGGCGGCCATCGGCGCCTACAACGACCTGAGGGACCGTCAGTCCGTGCTCGACGACGCCGAGGACGACGCCAAGCACGCGCGCGACGACGCCGCTCGCGCCTATCAGGACGCCGTCAGCGCCGCTCTCCATCTCGAGGAGGACGCGCAGCACGAGGTCTGGGACTTCGAGAAGCACGCCGCCGGCACCGTCCCGAGCCTCGCCCACCTGCAGTGGCCGGCGCGCTTTCTCGACCTGAAGGACGTCGTGGACTACGGGATCAGCGGCTCCGGCGTCACGATCGCCGTGCTCGACACCGGCGTCGCCTTCGAGAGCTGGGACGACGGCGAGCGCCAGTACGCCGTGGCTCCCGACCTGGCCCACGTGACCTTCGTCGCCCCCTGGGACGTCCTCGATGGCGACGCCCACCCCAACGACGTGAACGGCCACGGCACCCAGATGGCGACGCTCATCGCCGGCGTCGGCGCGTCCTACGCCATCGCCCCCAACGTGCGCATCATGCCCGTTCGCGTCCTCGACGACGCGCGGGTCGGCACCGAGGCCGACCTCATCGAGGGCCTCCTCTGGGCGTCGTGTCACGGCGCGGACGTCATCAACATGAGCCTCGCGTTCCCCGACGGCTACATGGCGTCGCCGCCCCTCGATCGCGCGCTGGCGGTCGCTTCCGCGAGCGGCGCGGTCCTCGTCGCCGCCGCCGGCAACGCCGGCGTCGACTCGACCCCCTACCCTGCGGCCGCGCGCGAGGTCATCGCGGTCGGCGCCTATGAGCCGACGGACCTCAGAAAGGACCTACCCAGAGGCGAACGCGCAAGCTACTCCAATGGCGACACGAGCATCGACCTCGTCGCGCCGATGGGCAGCCTCGACAAGGACTCCGACCGCGACGGCTTTCCGGACGCCGCGTTCTCCATGTCCTTCGACGCGGGCCACCCGCTCGACTTCGGCTACTACTTCACCGCCGGAACGTCGGGCGCCGCCGCCCAGGTCAGCGCCGTCGTCGCGCTCGTGCTCGAAGCCGGCGACGCGCCCGAGCAGGTCGCCGGCCGCCTCCACCGCACGACACAGCGCTACGACATGAGCAACGACCCGATCGTGGCCGGGATGGGCGCCGGCCAGGTCGACGCCGGCGAGGCCGTCAAAGAGGCCATCGACAACCCCTTCGAGGCGGGCTGCGGCTCGGGCGATCTGTTCGTGAACCCGATCGGCGTCATCACCCGCAAGGACGTCGGCAAGGCTCGCGCCGGCTTCATCGTCGAGATCATCGACGGCGCCGGGCTGCCGGTCAGGGGAGCCCGACTCTTGGGGCGCGTCCGAGGTACGACCAACGAGCTCGTCGACGAGAAGTCCAACGGCGACGGCGTCATCAAGTTCAAGACCCACGAGTTCGATCCGCGCTTGCACCCCGAAGGGCTCGCCTGGACGTTCGACATCAAGGCCGTCGAGGTCGATGACCCGGACTGTGGCATGTGGGTCCGGCGGCCGGTCGTCTTCACCCGCATCGATCAAGCCACGCTGCTGCTCTTCGCCAACTTCGGCGCGGGCCTCGGCTCGAGCTCCATCATCGCGCACCTCGATCCGTCGGCGGGAACCCTCATCAGCGCCAAGTTGGACAAGGCCCCCTACGTCGGCACCTACGTCCACCGCACCTTCGGGACGGGCCTCGGCTCGAGCTCCATCATCGGCATCTACGATGACGTCTACATGCGCGGCTTCAAGCTCCTCGACAGCGCCGTCGTCATCCGCACCTTCGGCACCGGGCTCGGCTCGAGCTCCATCGTCGCCGACTTCGGCTACCTCGCGCCGAGCCGCCTGAGCGCGATCCCCCAGACCGACCTCATCGTCAGGAGCTACGCCAACGGCACCGGGCTCGGCTCGAGCTCCATCATCGCCGGCGGGTTGACGGTGACCTGGGACCAGCTCCTGAGCGGCCTGAACAACAGCCCCGGCATCATGTACTTCGACTACGGCCTCGGCCGGAGCACCTTCGCGATGGTCTTCGACGTCGGCCTCATGAACCCGTCGCTGCTGGCGTCGGACGCCACGGCGCTCACGAGCCCGGCGAGCAACGGCGCCTCGCCCGACGGGATGGGCCTCGGCTCGAGCTCCCGCGTCGCCACCTTCAGCCTCACCCTGCTCACCAGCCTCGGCTTTGACGCCCAGACCTCGAGCTACCTACAGCAGCTCTACGCGACCGGCATCAGCCCCGACGCGACGCCGCTCGTCCGCACCTACGCGCTGTACCGCACCGGGGCGCCCATCACCGCGTGGACGCCGTGGACCCCGGAGCCGGCCACCGGCTCGAGCTTCGGTCAGGCGCCCATGCCTGCGCAGCCCTGACCTGCGGCGGCGCGCGAGCCGCCCGTACCAGGCCGGGAGGCGCTTTACAGCGGGCCCCGGGGGGACACTCCCCCCGGGGCCCGTCGCGTCTCGCGGGGTCGGTTTCGCCATCGCCTGGCCCAGCCCCACGCTCGAACCCGTCCTCGAGCGCGCCCCTCACGGACGACCTCGGGTCGGGCGGGCGACAGGCGGGGGTCATGGCCGACGAGGAAAATCCGTCCACTTCGCCCCGGGGCGAGCGGCCGGTTGGGATAACTCCTCTGGCGGGGTAAGGCCGTATACTCGCCGGAGACAATTGATCTTCAGGCGCGTAGATGATCGGTCGACGGATGCGCAAGAGCGATGACGCACCAAGCACCACCCATCCTGAATGAGGCCACCCGCGACGTGGCCACGCCAGACCAACACGCCGGCCCGCCGCGGCGAGGCACCCCGAGCATGGCCTCCGCCGCCGACGATCTCGGTGGCGGGCCCATCGGTGCGCTGCTCGCTCCCGGCGCCGTCGTGGCGTGGCGCTACCGCCTCGAGTCCCTGCTCGGGCGCGGGGAGGGAGGTGCCGTCTACGCCGCGCTGGACCTGCTGACCGGGAGCAGGGTCGCCCTCAAGGTCAGCGACCGGTCGCACGGCGACCTCGCCCAGGAGTTCCTGATCTCGCGCACGTTCCAACACCCCAACGTGGTCCGGGTGTTCGCCGCGGGGCCCGGGCCAGCAGGCTCCGAGTTCATCGCGATGGAGCTGCTCGCGGGCTCGCCCCTCGACGCGCTCGACGCGCTCGCGACGCCCGCGCAGCTCGTCGACATCGCCCTCGGCTGCGCGCGCGCCCTCGACTACGTCCACAGCCGAGGCTACGTCCACGGCGACGTGAAGCCCGCCAACGTCTGGGTCGAGCGCGCCCACGACCGCCTCGTCCCGAAGCTGCTCGACTTCGGGCTCGCCACCCTCGGCGCGGGCGCCGCCCGCGGCACCGTCGCCTACCTCGCGCCGGAGATCGTCGCGGGCGCGGCGCCCGACGCCCGCTCCGACCTCTGGGCCCTCGGCGTGAGCCTCTGGGAGGCCGCCGCCGGCGCGAACCCCTTCGCCGCCGCGACCCGCGTCGCCACGCTGGCCCAGATCCGCGAAGGCCCGCTCCCCGAGCCGCCGGGCCACCTGCCCAGCGCGCTCCGCGACGTCTTGCGCGGGCTCGTGGTCCGGGCGCCCGACCTGCGGACGGCGTCGGCCCGAGCGCTGATCGAGGCCTTGCTCGAGGCGCCCGAGGCGCGGGACGCGGGCAGCTCGTCCGCGCCGACGACGGTGCTCGCGCTCGGCCCCCTGGTCGGTCGCGACGACGCCCTCGCCGTCGCCCTCTCTCCCATCGACGAGGGCGGCCGCGCCTGCGTCATCGTGAGCGGCGCCGCCGGCGCCGGCAAGAGCCGCCTCCTCGCCGAGGTCCTGGCGCGCGCGAGCCTCAAAGGGATCCCGACGGTCGCCGTGGGCGGGCGCGACGGCGCATCGGACCCGCTCATCGCGCTGCTCCACGCCCTCGCCGTGATGTTCCCGGAGCGCTACCGGGCCGCGGTCGACGCCCGACCCGAGCTCCCCGACTGGCTGATCGCGCCCACCGCCGCGGGACGCGTCGACGAGAACGTCGCCGCCACCGCGCTCGCGGCGTTCGTCGCCGCCGTGGTCGAAGGCCAGCGGCTCCTCGTCACGTGGGACGACCTGGACGCCGCCGAGCCCGACCAACAGACGATCCTCCTCGCACTCGCGCCCACGCTGACGAGCGACGGTCGCGGGCTCGTGCTGACCCGTCGCCGTGACACCGGCCGTTTCGAGCGCGCCATCGACACGCTCCCCGGCGGGGTGGCTCGGGTCGCGCTCGCCCCCCTCACCGGCGACGAGTCCGACGCGCTGCTGCGGGCGCTCCTCGGGGACTCCAGTGACGGCCCCGAGCTCCGCGCCAAGCTCTCCGAGGCCGCCGCCGGGAACCCGGGCGACCTGAGGGCGATCCTCGGCCACCAGCTCGCCAACGGCGGCCTGAGCTTCCTGGAGGACCGCGTCGTCGCGTCGCCCGCCTTCCGCGCGGCCTCCCCCGAGTCCCTGCGGCTCGAGGGCGACGCGGCGATCCATCCCGCGGCGGCCGAGCTCGGCGAGCTCGCCGACCTCGCGGCGCTCCTGCCCGAGCCCTTCGACGCCGAGCTCTTCCGCCAGGCGGTCGAGCCTCTCGCCGGCCCGGACGCCGTCGAGACCCTCGCTCAGCTCCGGCGCGACGGCGTGCTCATCGACGTCGGCGTGGCCGGCGCGCGTCTGCGCTTCGCGGCCCGAGGGCTCCGGGAGGCGCTCCGAGCCCGGGTGACCGGCCGCTTGCCGGCGTTCGCCCTGCGACATGCGGCGACGGCCGTCCTGAGACACCGCCCCGACGGGGCCCTCGACGCCGCGAACTTGCTGCGCCTCGCCGGGGATCGCGAAGCGGCCGGGACCCTCGCCGTGCGGGCGGCGGGCGACTGGGTCCGCGCCGGGCGGCCCGGGCGCGCGTTCGCCTGCTGTCGCTGGGCCCTCGACCATGACCTCCAGCCCACGCTCCGCGGCGCGCTCCTCGAGCGCGCCGGCGACCTCGCGCTCGACCTCGGCGACCACGAGCTGGCGCGCGCGCAGTTCCGGGAGGCCCTCGCGGCGGAGCCGGAGCGGCGCGGCACCCCCATGCGCAAGCTCGGCTGGGTTTTCACCCTCGAGAGCCGCTACGAGGAGGCGATCCCCTTTCTCGAGCGGGCGTTGGAGCTCGCCGGCGCCGATCGCGGGCCCGAGACGCAGGAGGCCCGGTTCGCCCTCGGCTGGACCCTCATGATGCTGGCTCGCTACGACGACGCGATGACCCACGCGCAGGCTGGGCTCGTGGCCGGCCCGGCCACGGGCGGCGCGGTGGCGCAGCTGCGGCGCCTCGAGGGGACCATCCGTTGGCATCGCGGCGACGCCGCGGCCGCGGTCACGGCCTTCGAAGGCGCGATCGCCGAGGCTCGCGCCCACCGGCGCGACGACGCCGTCGCCGACTGCCTGATGGGCCTCGGGACGGCGCACCGGGTGGCCGGCGAGTTCCAGCGCGCCGCGGCGGCATACGACCAAGCGATCACCCTGAACCGCGCGCTCGGGCGGTCGATTCAGCTCGCGAAGTGCTGCAACAGCCTCGGCGTGGTCCGCTACCTCGAGGGGCGCTGGGACGAGGCGCTCGAGCTCTGGCGGGCCTATCGCGATGCCTGCATCCCGGCGGGCGACCGGGCCGAGCTCGTGCTCGCCCAGAACAACCTCGGATTCCTGTACAAGGATCGCGGCGAGTACGAGCGCGCGATCCGCATCTTCGAGCGGGCGCTGGAGGTGGCGCGCGACGCCGGCCTCAAGCGCTCGGAGGCGATGCTGCTCGGGAACTTCGGCGAGGCGCTCACCGGCGCCGGCCGCCTCGACGAGGGTCAGGCGCGCCTCGAGGAGGCGGTCGCCCTGTCGCGGTCGATGGGCGCGCGGGACGAGGCGCTCGAGGGGCGCCGACGGCTGCTAGACGTCGCGATCCGCCGTGGAGTGAGCGACGGCGTGATCGTGGAGGGGCAGCGACTCCTCGACGACGCCCGCGACACGCAGAACGCCCAGGAGGAAGGCCAGCTCAGGCTCCTCATGGGACGGGCCTGCTTCGAGCTCGGGCTGCAGACCGACGCCAAGATGCACCTGTACGAGGCGCGACGGCTCATGACGCAGACGGGCGAGCGCATCGGCGGCCTCTGGACCCAGCTCGAGCTGGCCCGATTCCACGCGGAGTCTGACCCGGAGGGCACCGTCCGCGAGTGTCAGAAGGTGCGCCGCGATGCCACCGACCTCGGGGCGGCGTCCCTCGCCGCCGCGGCGCAAGAGACCGAGACGCTGGCCTCACGCTCCTTGAAGAGCCGCGGGCTCGACCAGAGCTCCCTGACCGCGCTCAGGCTGGCGGCCTCCTTCAGCCGCATCCTCGACCTCGACCACCTCCTCGACGCGATCACCGACAGCGCCATGGCCGTCACCTGCGCCGAGCGAGGGATGCTCCTGCTCTTCTCACCGTCCGGCCAGCCGCTGGTCCACGCGGCGCGCGAGCGCGTCGGCGACGGCGGCGTGCCCCTCGACGTCGACGCCTTCCGCGTCAGCAGCACCGTCGCCGAACGTGTCTTCCGCGACTCCGTGTCCGTCGCCGTCGTCGACGTCGATGACGACGAGGATCTCAGCTCCCAGCTCAGCATCCGCACGCTCCACCTCCGAAGCATCCTGTGCGTGCCCCTCGTGGCGGGCTCCCAGAAGCTCGGGATCCTGTATGTCGACAGCCGCGAGCAGCGTGCGCGAGCGGGCGACGAGCCGCTCGCCGTCCTCGAGGCGCTCGCCGCGCTCGCCGCGGGCGCCATCCTGAACGCGCGTCAGTTCGAGGCCGAGCAGAAGAAGCAGCTGCTGCTCTCCACCATGCTCCACGAGATCCGCTCGCCGCTGAGCGCGGTCCAGGGACTCCTCGGGCTCATCCTGCGCGACGTCCCGGAGCTCGACCCAGAGCTCGCGGCGATGGTCCGCGCCGGGCACGACCGCGTCGAGCGCGTGAGTCGGGCGAGCGGCGAGAGCCACCACCTGGCGCAGATCCTGAGCGACACGACGCGACTCCAGCTGTCGGAGTTCTCGCTCAGCGACATCCTCTCGAAGGTCGTCTACTCGCTGCGCCCCGTCGCGGCCAGCAAGCAGCAGCTGCTGGAGCTCGTGATCGCGCCGAAGCTGCCCATCGCGATAGGCTCGGTCGACGCCGTCGCCCACGTGCTGTCGAACCTCGTCGGCAACGCCGTGAACTACACGCCGAAGGGCGGCCACATCCAGGTGGTCGCGCGTCCCCTCGAGCCCGACACCGAGAGCTGGGACTCAGACGACGAGGGCGAGGTCGGGTGGACGCCGCTGCGCGAGGGCGCGGAGCCTCGGATCATGGTGCGGATCCTCGACGATGGCCCGGGCGTCTCGGAAGACGAGAAGCGCAGCATCTTCGACTGGAACGCCCGTGGCACGGTCGGCCGCGCGCTCCGCGGGGGGAGCGGCATCGGGCTCGCGCTCGCGAAGACCATCGTGCAAAAGCACGGCTGCGAGATCGGAATCGAAGACAACGTGGGCGGGGGATCGGTATTCTGGTTCACCCTCCCGGGCAGGGACATGCCGAGCGGGGGCGGGGCGACGGGCGCCTAACGCGCGGGCGGCGGTGGCGACCCGCGGCGATCGCGGCGGCTGACGCGGGCGCTCTCGAACGCGCTGGAGTCGGCTCGACGCCAAGCGGGTCAGCGCGCCCGGGGTGAGCGGTGACGCGGAGGTGGGGCCGGTCGGCTTTACACGGCGGCGCGGGTCGGGCTTGATCGCGGGGTGAGCACGCCCCCGCTCGAACGCGACCCTGACGCGATCGCCCTCCGCTGGCTCGGGACGGCCGGCTTCCAGCTGCGCCACCGCGGTCACGAGCTGGCCCTCGACCCCTACCTGTCGCGCCCCCCTGGCGCCGTGCCCGACCTCCACTTCTCGATCGAAGACCTCGGCGGCGCCTCGCTCGTGCTCATCACCCACGGCCACTTCGACCACGCCCAGGACGCCGCCACCGTCGCCCTCGCCGCGGGCGCCGACGTCGTCGCCCCGCGCGCGTGCCTGGCCAACCTGCGCCGGGCCGGCGTCCCCGAGGAGCGCCTCGCCGCGTCCGAGGACACCCCCGAGGTGCCTTGGAGTGACGGCGTCGTGCGCGTCATCGAGTCGCGGCACATCCGCTTCGACGCGCGCATGGTCGGCCGCACCGTCGCGCGGGTCGTGCGCGGCGGGGCGCTGCTGCGCCTGCTGCGCCTCGTGCGCCGCTACCCGATGGGCTCCAACAGCGACTTCCTCATCGCGGTCGGCGGCGAGCGCATCCTCCACTCCGGGTCGGGGGGCGGCGACTGGGGCGCCCTCGCGGCCCTCGAGCCCACGGTCTTCTTGCTCCCCTTCGCGGGCCGCAGCGACGTCATCGACTACTACCTCGCCGCGCTCCACAGGCTGCGCCCGCGCGCCGTCGTGCTCCATCACTTCGACGACTTCTTCCCGGCCTTCTCGGAGCCCTACCCGGTCGCCGCCTTCGTCGAGCGGATGCGCGCCGAGCACCCGGACATCCCGGTGACGGTGCCCGAGCCCGGCGTCTGGTTCGACCTCGACCGGCGCCCGCGCTGACGGGCTTCGCGCTCGCGATGCGGCGGCGGCGGTCCGCCGCCGCACCGGCCGCCGGGTTCAGCTCAGCGAGAGCATGAGCGCCGCCCAGCCGAGGACGGGGGTCCCGGCCGCCGCGACGACGAGGGGCCAGGTGGGCCCGCCGCGGCGGCGCAGGTGCGCGTACGCCGGCCCGAACCACGCGAGCTGGGCGGCGGCGGCGACGGCGGCGCAGGCGATGAAGTAGATGGTGACCGTGCCGATGCCCCGGCCGAGGTCGCTCGCGCCGAAGTCGCCGACGCGTCCGAGGTCCGCAGCGAGGCCCCCTGCGAGGCCCACGAAGGCTCCCCAGAGGCCGCCGACGCCCGCCAGGAGCATGGCCATCAGCGGCCACGTCAGGGTCTCGAGCGGCCCGCGCAGGACCCACTCGAGGCCGTAGCCGAGGGCCCCGCAGCGGCTCGAGCGCCTGCTCACGGCGATGGCGGACGTCGAGGTCGCCGGGGTCTTCGACTCGGGGCAGCGCCTCTTGACCGCCGTGCGGGCCGAGGCGCCGGACGTGGTGCTGCTCGACGTGCCGATGCCGGACCTCGGGGGGATCGAGGTGGCGAGCCTGCTCGAAGGCGCGGCGGCGGTGATCTTCGTCACGGCGCACCCGCAGTTCGCCGTGTCGGCCTTCGACGTGGACGCCGTCGACTACGTGCTCAAGCCCGTCGAGGCCGGGCGCCTCAAGGCCGCGCTCGAGCGGGCGCGGACGCGGCTGGCGGCGACGCGCCCCGCGGCCGGGGAGGGGATCGCGGTCGGTCGGCGCCTGCCGGTGAAGACCCGCCAGGGGGTGGTGCTGCTCGACGTCGCGGAGCTCACCCACGCGGTGCTCGAGGACGAGCTCGTGACCCTGTACGCCGAGGCGCTCTCCTGGCTCTCGGACTGGTCGCTGACCGGCCTCGAGGACGCGCTCGAGCAGCGCGCCCCGGGGCGGTTCTTGCGGGTGTCGCGGCAGGCCATCGTCAACCTCGACAAGGTGACGCTGCTCGAGCCCCAGGAGAGCGGCGGCTACCTCGCGCAGCTCGTCGGCGGCGGGGCGGTCGCGGTCTCACGCCAGGCGGCCCGGCAGCTGCGGCGCGACCTCGGGGTGTGATGGGCAGCCGAGGCGCCGTCGCCGCAGGAGCGCTCGCGCTCGCGACCGCCCACGACGCAGGCGGCCTCTTCGGGGCTTCCTTCGCGGGGTGCGGCCCACGGCGAGCGCCACCACGCAGGCGAGCGCGAGCTGGGTCCGCCCGCGGCCGAGCGGCGCTGTCGAGGTCCGCACCATTGCGCCGCGCCCCAGATCAGCGAACGGGCGCCGAATGACCAGGCCCCGCGGCGGCCCACGCGCCCCTCCGCATCAGCGGATGTAGACGAAGAACGCGTACCCCATCGATGTGCCGTACGTCGAGTGGTACTGGGTCGTGTAAGCCGTAGGGGCGACGAACACGACGGTGCACGGGCTGCCGGAGGCGTCGCTGTAGGTCGAGAAGCCGCGGTTGTTGTAGTGCCCGTTGCAGACGTTGTTCTGCCAGTTTCCGGCGCTGTTCTTGGCGTCGACCTGGACGTTGGTCCAGCCGACCGAGGAGTAGGCGTTCCACTCGGTCGTCGACGCCCGCATGATGTAGCGCGTGGTCGTGGTCGTCCGGGCGACCTGGAACTCGCCCTGCCCGGCGAGCGCGAGGGCGCGGATCTGCGCGTCCGAGAGCTTGGCGTAGGACGAGGCCGAGCCGGTCGGCAGCGAGCTCGGCGAGACCGCCGCGGTGCTGGTGATGGCCGTTGAGCTCTGGGCCTGCATGACGCGGGTCCAGCCGCCGCCGTTGGTCGTCATGTCGCAGTACACGTCGAAGGCCGCCGCTCCGCCGGCGCCGTCGGGGTCGATGGTGTACACCCCGCTGACCGTCTGCCCCGCCTGCCGCAACGCCAGGCAACCGACGGCCGTCGCGGCCGTGGCGCAGGTCGGCCCGCTCCAGCCGGACGCGCAGGCGGTGCAGCTCGTCGCGCTGCCGCTCGTCTTGTCGCAGGTGACGGTCCCGACGCAGTTCCCCTGGGGGCACGCGTTCTCGCACGCGGCCCCGTAGCTCCCCGCGACGCAGGCGGAGCAGGCCGTCGCGGCGCCGCTGGTCTGGTCGCAGGTGACCGTGCCGACGCAGCCCCCTTGGGGGCACGCGTTCTCGCACGCGGTCCCATAGCTCCCCGCGACGCAGGCGGAGCAGGCCGTCGCGGCGCCGCTGGTCTGATCGCAGGTGACGGTGCCGACGCAGCTCCCCTGGGGGCACGTCCCCGTGCAGGCCGTGCCGTAGAACCCGGGGGCGCAGGCCGAGCAGCTGCTCGCGACGCCGCCGCTCCGGTCGCAGGTGACCGTGCCGACGCAGTCCCCCTGCGGGCACGGGGCCGTGCACAGGGGGGCGTACCACCCGGCGTCACAGCCCGCGCAGGCGGCAGGGCTCCCGTCGAGGACCCGGCATTCGCCGCCGCTGGCGCAGTTGCTCACGACGCAGTCGGTGACGTGGCTGGTCACGAGCGACGGCGCGCTGGCGAAGGAGGCCGCGAAGGCCTCGCCGGAGGTCGGCGTGTAGGCGACCGCGACGCCGTCGCCGCCGCCGACGGCGTGCTGCCCGCAGACCAACGCCGAGGTCGCGTCGACCAGCGGGACCTCCCACGCGACGTAGGGCCAGCGCGTCTCGGCCGGGGTGACGCCGCCGGGCAGCGCCCCATCGGACACCGTGCCGCGCGAGGTGAGGGTGCAGGAGGCCGCCAGGGCCAGCGCGTCGCGGTTGAGCCCGAGGGCGACGTTCCAGTAGGCCTTGTGGTTCTCGCCGAGCAGCTCGCTGCCGCGGAAGACGGCCGCCTGAAAGAGCAGCTCGGTGGTGTTGGGGAGGCCGGGACCGGGGGCGACGAAGGGTGGGTCGAGGTTGCCGGGGCCGGCGCCGGGATCGACGAGCGCGTGCTGGCCGCTGAGGCAGTCGATCGCGACGGCGTGCAGGTGCAGGACCGTGTCCTGGCCGGGGCCAGCGGTGCATGCGAAGCCCAGCACGGCGGTGAGATCGCGCTCGCCGGTCAGCGGGTTGGCGAGGAGCGCGAGGTCCTCGAGCTGGCCGCCGACGTCGCGCTTGCAGTCGAGCTTGGCCGAGCAGAAGACGTCGCTGAAGCTGATCGCGACGTCGAAGAAGCCCTGCTGGGCGGCGCGAGCGAGGGCGAGCTCGAAGCTGACCGCGGTGTCGGCGTCCGCGACGCAGGTGGCCGAGCGCACCAGCGGGTCCCCGGCCGGCGCCGGGTTCATCCAGTCGACGCCCTCGACCTGCGCGACGCCGCCGGCCTCGAGCGCGTCTACGACCAGCTCCACGCGGTTCGGGTTGGCGCTGGCGTCGCAGGTCCCGACGTAGCTGATGGCGCCGACGCCGTCGCCGTAGCGATTGGCGTCCAGGGTGCGGGTCCAGACGACCTCACCCGGCCCGTTCTTGACGGTCAGCGTGTAGGTCACGTTGCTCACGCCGGCGAGCGAGAGGGGCTGCACCGCGAGCGAGAGGCGACCGGTCGGGGCGGCCGCGCCGTCGACGCAGCCCCCGACCGCCCCGAGGAGGGCGAGCGCGGTGCCGAGCTGGGAGAGTGCGCGGAGTTGCATGAAGCCAACCATACCGCATCGCCGCACGAAGCTTCCAGAAGACATAAACCATTACTCTTAAACAGGTCACAACCTGGCGCACGTGCGTAAACCGCGAGAGAATGCCGCAGCGCAAGCGGAGGCCCGTCAGCTGTCGCGCCGGCCCTGTCTTGAGCCCGCTCGTAGCGCCGCCGCCCTCGATGGGCCGCCAACGGGTCGGGGGCGGCCGATCGCTCGGGCGCCACGGCGTTCTTTCGCGGGACCGCGCGGTCCGCGTGGCTCCCCGGATTCGATCTTGCGAGCGATGGTCGCAGCGGCCATGATGGTGCAGCGCAGCCGCGCGCAAGCCTACCTTCACCCTCAGGTCCCAACCCCATGGCACCCGCATCACGGTTTGCACTCGTGTGCGCCGCAGTACTCGCGTCCTGCGCCGCGCCGGTCGCCCCGCCCGCCGCGACGGTGGCGATCGCGGTCGCGCCGCTGGAGCTACCGGGCGTCACCAACGCCACCTGGCGCCTGACCGTCACCGCCGGCACACAGACGGTCTGGACCCGCGACCTCAGCTCCCGCGCGTTCGGCGACGGGGCCGGGTCGCTGTCCTACGTCGGGCCGTGCGACGCTGACGCCGGCGCCAACGCCGTCACCCTGGAGCTGCTCGCCCTCTATGGCGGCGCGGCCGGCGACGCGCTCGTCGACGCCGACACCTACAGCGACCCCGGCGCGCTCACCCGCAGCTTCAACTGCCTCCCCAACGCCGACGTCGCCGTCGCCTTCGACGTGACCCTCGCCCGCGCCGCCACCCAGGGCTTCTTCGACGTCGCCGTCACCTTCGACGACCTCTTCTGCTCGGCCAAGCTCGACTGCCAGCAGCCGGGCGGCGGGCCCATCGCGCTCCTGGCCGACGACACCGGCGCGCGCCGACCGACCGTCGTGCTCGGCTTCGCCTGCACCGCCGACACCGCCGCCGACGACACCGTCCTCTACCTCGACCCCGTCACCGTCAGCTGCACCAACGGCGGCGCGGTCGTCGACCCCACCGCCGGCCCGGGCAACCTCGCCCCCGGGGCGGGCATCACCCAGACCGCCGCCGTCCTCTTCGGCGCGGCCGTCTACCGCGGCCGCGAGGACCTCGGCGGCGTGGGCAAGATCTACTGGAACCTGGCGCTGGGCGTCGAGCTCGGCACCGCCGCCGCCGCGGGCTGCGCGCTGTCGACCCAGGGCACCGCGTCATCGGGCGCCCTCACCAACAACACCACCGCCCCCGGCTCGACCTACCCCTTCGTCACCTGGTCGGTCCCGCTGACGACCACGGGCGCGGCGCTGACCTGCACCCAGCACCCGGTCAACGGGGGCAACGGGGTCGCCGTCAGCTACGCCGACCCCGACGACCCGGAGCCCTTCGCCAACAGCTACAACGGCGCCACCGCCCTGCCCTCGCAGTACACCCTCGTCGGCGCGCGCAGCGCCGCGGACCCGGGCCGCTGGTCCAACGGCGCCTTCGCCACCTCCTGCGACGCCTACCGCCACCCCACCGCCCCGTACACCTACACCACGGCCAGCGGCGGCGACGGGATCTACCGCGTCGACCCCGACGGCGACGGCCCCCGAGCCGCGCTCGACGTCGCCTGCGACATGACCACCGACGGCGGCGGCTGGACCCTCATCCTGCGCGACGACTGGGACACGACCGGCGTCGCCAAGGGCCTGCTCCTCCTGCCGACCGAGAACAGCGCCGGCGTCCCGACCGGCACCGCCGACTACATCGGCCCGTGGCAGACCTTCACCGGCCACTACCTCTACCGGCGCGCCGACGTCGGCGGCGACAACGCCTTCATCTCCCACCAGAGCTTCGGCCTCAACCTCTCGCCGACGACCATCAACACGACCCCGAGCTACACCTGGGACGAGCCGCTCGTGACCCTCGCGGGCGGCGCGACGGTGATGGCCGACTTGGACTCGAGCCACCGGCTCAACTACCTCCAAGCCTACGGCGACGCGTCGTGCGGTGCCGTCTCGACCGGGCGCGACAACGACCCGGGCGGCAACTGCTGGAACAACTTCTTCGGCACCGCCTACTGGGACAACCTCCCGGGCGGCGACACCCAGTACGTATATCCGAGCAGCCCCCACGTCGCCGAGCTCTGGGTGCGCGCCGCCCCGGCCGCCGTCGACCCGTACGCCGCCTCGGTCGTGTTCGACCTGCGGTCCGACGCCGCCGACGGCAGCGCGACCTTCGTCGACCGCTCTCCCTCGGCCCACGCCATCACCGTCGTCGGCGACACCCACCACACGACCGCCACCCGCGCGGTCGACAGCTCGTCCATCGCCTTCGACGGCGCGGGTGACGCGCTGACGGTGCCCGCGAGCGCCGACTTCGACTTCGGCACCGGCGACTTCACCGTCGAGTACTGGATGCGCCTCGACGCGCCCACCCGCCGCCAGTACGCGCTCAGCTTCGGCGGCTCGGCGACCCCGGGCAACCTCCTCTTCGACTACGAGGACACCGACGACGGCGGCCACGGGCTGTGGTTCTACTGGAACGGCACCGGCTCCCCGCGGATCGTCGACGGCGCGGTCGGCGACTTCAGCGACGGCCTCTGGCACCACTACGCGCTGGTGCGCTCCGGGACGACCATGACGGCCTTCGTCGACGGCGCCAGCGTCGGCAGCGCCACCGAGACGGCCGCCACGGGCAGCGCCACGAGCACGCTGACGATCGGCGGCCTGCCGGCCAACCCGACCTGGGACCTGTACGGCTACCTCGACCGCATCCGCGTCACCAAGGGCGTCGCGCGCTACACCGCCAGCTTCGCGCCGTAGCGCCGGCTCGCGGCCTCCACGCCCGCGAGACGCGGCCCGCTTGCTGCGGCGCACCGTTCGTCAGGGGCAGCACTCGGGCGGCGGCGGGACGCCGTAATCGCAGTCGCAGCAGACGTCCGTGCAGTCGACCGCGTCGGCGTCCGTGGCCGGCGAGGTGTCGGCGGGGGACGCGTCGGGCGGCAGGCCGTAGTCCGTCTCGCAGCACGCGTCGACGGCCGTCGTGTCCTCCGGGGGCTCGGCGGTGTCGAGCGCGTGGGCGTCGGGGGTGATGGTGTCCGGCGGCAGGCCGTAGTCGGTCTCGCAGCAGGTGTCGATGACGGCGCTGTCGGCCGGGGGCGCGGCGGTGTCGAGGCCGACGGTGTCGCTGACCGCCGCGTCCGGCGTCGCGTCCACGTCGCTGACCGAGGCGCCGTCGTCGATCACGCCCGGCGTGGTCGCCGCGTCGCCGCAGGCCGCGCCGACGGACAGCGAGAACACCGCGGCCGCGGCGGCGGCGTGCTGGACCAGGTCGCGGCGCCACTCGCCCCGGGCGAGGCTGGCGACCCGATGGTAGCAGTAGGGGTCCTCGGCGAGGGCGCCGGTGAAGGCCGCCGACACGCAGCGCGCGCCGCCGCGGCAGGCCTTGGCGTGGCGGCAGCCGCCGCAGAAGCCGGTGAGCGAGGAGGCCTCGAAGTCGCGGTTGTAGGCGAACATCCCGGGGCGGTACCAGAGGTCGGCGAGCGGCGCGTCCCGCACGCTCGCCTCGCGGAAGACGTCGCGGCCGCCGGGCTTGGCCTGGAGCGAGAGGCAGCCCTTGAGGCCGCCGTCCGACTCGATGCCGAGCGCCTGCATGCCGGCCTGGCAGCCGCGCCAGCACTCGTCGCGACCGCGCCAGCCGCGCCCACGCAGCACCTTGTCGTGGGAGCCGTAGTAGCCGAGGGAGTCGCCGACGAAGAGGGCCGGGCCGGGCTCGCGCTTCATGCGGGCGAGGCGCGGGATGAGGGTCAGCAGATCCTCGGGGGCGAGGGTCCAGTCGGGGCGATCGGCCAGGCTGCCCATGGGCTTGCCCAGCTGGAGGCGCCACATGGAGGCCCCGGCCTCGGCCGCGGCGGCGCGCGTCTCCTCGAGGTGGTTGAGGTTGAGGCGCTGGATGGTGGTCAGGACGCCGACGGAGACGCCCTCGGCGACGAGGCGCTGGAGGGTGGCGCGGGAGCGGCGGAAGGTGCCCTTGCCGCGCACGCGGTCGTGGATGGCCTCGGGGCCGTCGAGGCTGACGCCGACGTTGCTGAGGCCGGCGGCGCGCACGCGGCGCGCGAGGGCGGTGGCGTCGGCCTCGGTCCGGGTCCAGCCGTTGGTCACGAGGTTGACGCGGACGCCGCGCTCGACCAAAGCGCTCGCGATGAGGTCCCAGTCCGGGCGCAGGGTCGGCTCGCCGCCGGACAGCGTCACGAGCTCTGCGCCGAGGGCGGCGAGCTCGCCGGCGACGCGCAGGGCCTCCTCGGTCGTCAGCTCGTCGGCGCGCGCCTCACCGGCCCGGGAGCCGCAGTGCCCGCAGCGGAGGTTGCAGGCGAGGGTGAGCTCCCAGACGACGTTGCGCGGCTTCCAGTTCATCGCCTCGGCCCGCGCGCGGGCTCGGCTCGTGGGGTCGTGAAGCTGCGTGGCCATACCCATGCCTCCAGGCTATCGTGGCGATAGCCTATCGGCGGAGCCGAGTCGGGACAAGCGACCGGTCCCGGGCTCGCGGCCGCGGGCTCCGGGGCGGCGACCCGCCGGGCTCAGGGCGACGTGAACAGGGCGCCCGCCTGACCGACGACGACCCAGCGGCCGCCACCGTAGGCGACGCCGTGGAGGACGGCGGAGGTCAGGCGATCCCCCTCGAACGACCAGTCGAGGCCGTTGGGGGAGGCGAGCACGTCGCCGGTGTGGGTGACGGCGAGCAGCTGGTAGGGCCCGCCGCCGAAGCCGGTCACGACCACGCCGACGGCGCCGTCGACGGTGCGCTGGGTCCAGGGGGCCGCGCCGTCGGGCGACGTGTAGAGCCCGATGTTGCCGCCCGCGACGAAGAACCCGGTCCAGTAGGCGACGGCCGCGAGGTCGTAGTCCGTGCCTGGGTCGGCGGCCTCCCAGGCGGCGCCGTCGGCCGATGACAGCGCGGTGCCTGCCGCGCCGACGGCCACGAAGCGGGCTGGACCGCGGGTGACGGCGAGCAGCGCCGCGCTGGTGCCGCTGGTCTGTTCCTGCCACCCGACGGCCTGGGTGGTCGACCTGAGGATGGTGCCCCCGTCGCCGACCGCGACGTAGGTGCCGTCGGCGTAGGCGACGCCGGAGAGCGCGGCGGAGGTCGCCGTGGCGGCCGCGTCCCGGACGAGCCACTGGTCGCCGAGGGTCGAGGTGAGGACGGTGCCCGCGTCCCCCACCGCGACGTACTGGACGCCGTCCCAGATGACCCCGCGCAGGGCGTGGCCGGTCGGGGACAGGACCGTTTGCCACGCCTGCCCGGTTTCAGACACGCGAATGACGCCGTTTCTCCCCACCGCGACGAAGCCCGAGTCTCCCCAGGCGACGGCGTTCAGATCCTCGTTGGTCCCTGAGCTCCCGGTGGTCCACTCGACCGGGGCCGCCGTGTCGTCGACGTCGACCGCGTCGGGGCTGGCGGTGTCCGCGGCGACGTCGGTGTCGTCGACCGAGTCCGCCACCGCGCCACCGTCCGTCCCGCAGCCCGCTAGCGTCAGCGCCACACACGCACAGAGGATACGATCTCGCTTCATCACATCACCTCTCAGGTCGGCCACGCCGGACCCTGCCACCGCCGCCGATCCACCACAAGCGCTGCGCTCTGTGGACCCGTGAACCGTCCCGCGGCGCTCGGTGTGATCCGCTCGCACCGCGCCCGAGCGCCGTCACACTTGGTTTGGCGGGAGGATGACGATCACTCGGGGTCGCGGGCGCGCGCCCCGGCAGCGAGGCAGCGCGAGCGGGGCCGGGGCGGCCCTCGCGGGGTGCGAAACGGCGTCGTCTCGGGCGGACCTGCGTCCTCGACGGCCGACCGGCGGGACCACGGCGTGACCCCGATGCTGTTCCCCGCGCTGCTGCCGGCCGCGCCCGCGGCCCACGCCAACAGCCCGACATCCCCGACGCCGCCGAGCCGAGCCTGCGCGATTTTTGCCCGGCGGCGCCGCACCTGTGATTTAACGCCCGGCGATGGACTTCCTACGCGTCTTCGCCAGCGTCAGCCGGCTCCACATCGTCGCCATCGCGGCCCTCGGGACGTTCACCTTCGGGTGGCTCTTCACCGGGGCCTACCCCTGGGCACTGGCCGCCATCTGCGCGCTCGACTGGTTCATCGTGAACCTGCTCAACCGCGTGGTGGACCTCGCCGAGGACCGGGTGAACCGCATCACCGGCGTCGGCTTCGTCGACGCTCACCGACGCGCGCTGGTCATCTTCGGCTTCGCCCTGCTCGCCGGATCCTTCGCCCTGACGGCGTGGATCTATCCTGAGATCACGGGCCTGCGCGTCGCCTATCACGCCCTCGGGCTGGCCTACAACTGGCCCATCCTGCCCGGCCGGCGGCGCATCAAGCAGCTGTACTTCTTCAAGAACAGCGCCAGCGCGGCGGGCTTCATCATCACGGTCTTTCTCTACCCGCTCGCGGCCCAGGCCGACTGGGGCGCGACCCTCGCGCCGGGCATCACGGCGGCGACCCTGTGGGCGAGCGGGGCGTTCTTCGTGCTCTTCGAGCTGAGCTACGAGGTCATCTACGACCTGCGCGACGAGCCGGGGGACCGCGCCGCCGGGGTGAACACCTACCCCGTCGTGCACGGCGCCGCGGGGGCCATGCGCATCATCGACGGGCTCATCCTGGCGAGCGCCGCCGCGCTGGCGGCCGGCTTCGCGTCCGGGGTCGTGCCGTGGCGGGTGTTCGTCATGATCCTCGCGCCGATTGTCAACTTTGTTTACTATAGGCGCGCGGTGCGGCGCGGGATCACCTCGGCGGACTGCATCCGCCTGACCTGGTATGGCGCGGCGCTGCTGGTCGCCTATCACCTGTGGGTGGTCGCGGGCCTGCCGGGCGTCAACGCCCCATGATCGGACGCCCCATGATCGCACTCGAGCTAGCCTGCGTCGCCATCGTCGCCCTGTACCTGGTCGTGCGCGTGCGCCGCGACCCGGAGCCGCGGGCGTTTTTGCTGCGCCTGCTGGTGCTGGCCGTCGGCGCGTGGATCGGCGAGGACGCCTGCATCCGCGCCTACCACTTCTACGCCTACTCCCCGCGCTGGAGCCTGTTCCTCGACCAGGTGCCGCTGCTCATCATCGCCATCTGGCCGGTGGTCATCCACTCGGCCTGGGACCTGGCCCGGCGCCTCACCCGCGACCCGCGCCACGTCCCGCTGGTCGGCGCGCTCATCGTGCTGGCCGACGCCTCGCTGATCGAGCCCATCGCCGTGCAGTCCGGGCTGTGGTGGTGGACCGAGCCAGGGCTCTTCGCCGTGCCCCCCATCGGGATCCTCGGCTGGGCCTTCTACGCCGGGCTCGCGATGCTGGTCTTCGGGCAGCGCCGGCGCTCGGTCGCCTGGGTGTTCCCCATCGCGTCGGGCGGCGTCCACCTGCTGCTGCTAGCGACCTGGTGGGGAGCCCTGCGCTGGGTCAACGGCACCATCGACCCGTGGCCCGTGGTGGGGCTCGCGTGGGCGCTCTCGCTCACCCTCGCCGCGCTGTCGTGGCGCCGCGGCGCGGGGGCACGGGTCCCGCGGGTGGAGCTGCTCCTGCGGGTGCCCGCAGCGGGCTTCTTCTTCGTGCTGCTGGCGCTGCACGGCGCCGACGCCTGGGCGCTCGTCGCCTACGCCCTCGCCTTCGCGCCGCCCTACCTCGTCATGACCGCCCAGTCCTGGCGCGCGCCGACGCAGGTCACCAGCGGCTGACCGGCACCGGAGCCTGGCCGGTGACGGCGACGGCGGTCGCACGGCGACGAGCAGTAAGTATATACCAATCAGTCTGCACGGTGACACAGCGCGATATCGAATGCGCGGCCGTGCCGGATGGGATTGGACCGCTCGCGAGGGCCTGACCGTGGCCGGTCCGGCCGGTCGCGAGGGGCGTCGGGAGTGGGGCACCCCAGGCCGTCCCCGCGCCGCTCCGGGCGGCCCTCCGGGCCATCGACCGACGTCCCCCTGCCGAGCGACTGAAGTCGGAGCGCTCCACGACGACACAGCGCTGCCCTCCGTGCTCGAGCGTGAACGACGCGCAAGTGCGCGCAGCATCTGGGGAATATAACCTCCTGCGGAGTGCGGCGTGCTTGTCGATAGCCCGGGCGCGTTGTAGGCTGAGGAGGCCCCGGGACACTGCCCTCGCCACGCACAGCACCATAGGGAACCCATTATGCGATCTCGCCTCGACGTGTTGTTGGCCGTCGCCCTCCTCGCCGGCGGAATCGCTTGGCTGCCCAGCAGCTCGGCGCTAGCCGATTCCGGCTACGTGAGCGCCTCTTTCACCGGCTCGGCCTCGGTTCCCACCACTCAGCCCTACTACGTGTTCGGTGTGCGCGGGACCATCGGCGATGTCGGTTTCGCAGAGCTCGGCACGGGCGCGACGGACTACGAGGTCCCCTGGTGCAGCAGCTTCGGCTGCTGCGACAGCGCCTCCTACAACGCCTACTCGATCAGCCGGCGGAGCTTCGACCCCGAGACCGGCGCGACGACCCTCTACCTGACGGGTGGCGACCGCGGTCCCGCGTGGGTCGACGGCTACGTAGAGGTGTCCGAAGGCTGGGAGATCGTCGACGCGAGCGGCAGCATCGGCAGCGAGCCGGATGGCGCCCATTTCAGTCATGACGGGCAGCGCCTCGATTTTCATGGCGGCCTGTCCTATGGCGGCTGCGTGTGCAGTGACTGCGGGCGGTTCAACTTCGAGATCGTCGTCATGCCGACCGGCGCCGGGAGCTGTGACACGCCCGGCGAATGCTGCGGCGACGGCGTCCCGAACGGCGACGAGACGGACGTGGACTGCGGCGGGAGCTGCTCCGCGTGCGGCGCCGGGCAGGGCTGCGCCGGCGCGAGCGACTGCCTGAGCGGCGTGTGTACGGACGGCGTCTGCCAGGCGCCGGCCTGCGACGACGGCGTCACGAACGGCCAGGAGACCGACGTCG